>CAPOAR010000129.1:0-6742 GCA_948670295.1 uncultured Oscillospiraceae bacterium
CGGCCCTGGGGAGCTGTGCCGTGGGACTCTTCATCGGCTGGTGCGGCGTGGCGGGCTTCCTGCTGCCCATTCTCTTCACCAGCGCCTGCGGCCTCCCGGTGACGGAGAGCTTGCTGCTGAGCTTTTTGTGCTTTGCCGTCTCCGGGGCCATTGGTTCCGGGAACTACTACCGCCGGGGGGAGCTGCCCCTGCGGCCCGCCCTGGTCCTCTCCGCCGGGAGTTTGGCGGGAGGCCTGCTGGGGGCAGCCCTGGGGGGCCTGCTGGCGGCGGAGACCGTGAAGGTGGTCCTCTATGTGGTGGTGTTTCTCTCGGGCCTGGCCATTGCCCTCCGGGAGCTCCGGCCCCCAAAGGGGCCCCAGGGCGGGGATTCCTTCCCCAGGCCCCTGCCGCTGCTGGCCCTGGGTTTTGCCACGGCCCTGCTCTGCGCCCTGTCTGGGGCGGGGGGCCCGGTGCTGGTGATGCCCCTGCTGGTAGCCATGGGCGTCCCCGCCAAGATGGCGGTGGGCGTGGCCTTGCTGGACTCCGTGTTCATCGCCCTGCCCGCCATTGCCGTGTACGGAAGCCGCTGCGAAGCCCTGGCCGCCCTGCTGCCCATGCTGCTGGCGGCGGCGCTGGGCCACGCCGCCGGGGTTTCCGTGGGCAGCGTCACCGCCGCCCATGTGCCCCAGTCCCTGCTGAAGCGGGGGGTGGCCGTGTTTTCCATCTGCTTTTCCCTGTTTATGCTGCTGAAATAGAACGGGAGGTTTTTCCATGCCTGACCAGCTCCGCTGTGATCTTCTGCTTACCAACGCCCGGTATCTCGCCCCGGATATGGCCATTGTCTCCGGGAAGGCCGTCGCCGTCAAGGACGGCCGGATTTTGGATATCCTGGACCAGGACGCCTGTTCCTACCAGGCGGACACGGTCCTCTCCGGTTCCGGGCTCCTCTGGATGCCCGGCCTGGTGGACGGGCACCTCCACACCAGCCAGCAGCTCCTCCGGGGGCGCCTGCTGGACGAGAAGCCTGTTATTTGGAAACGGGTCAACGTTCCCTTTGAAAGCCGCCTGGACGAGGAGAGCTCCCGCCTTAGCGCGGAGCTGGCGGCCATGGAGATGATCTCCTGCGGCACCACTGGCTTCGTGGACGCGGGGGGGAAGTACCCGGAGATTTACGCCGGAGTCTACCAGGCGGCAGGGCTCCGGGGCCGCCTCAGCGTCATGACCAATGACAACCCCTTCTGTCCCGGGAGCCTCCGGGCCCCCTCCGTCCCGGCGGCAGTGGACCGGCTGCGGGCCATGAAAGGCGCGCTTACCGGGCCTTTGAAGCCCATTTACTCCGTCACCACCCCCACCGCCGTCAGTGAGGAGCTGCTCCGGGCGGTGTTCCAGGCGGCGGTGGAGGACGGCGTGCCAGTGGAGACCCACATGAATGAGTACGCCAGCGAGGTAACGGATTTCATCGAGCGTTACGGAAAGCGCCCCTTTGTCTGGCTGGAGGACGAGGGCCTCCTGGCGGCCCCCATGACCGCCCCGCACTGTATCTTCCTCAGCCAGGAGGAAACCGCCGTCATGGCCCGGCGGCAGGTGCGGGTAGTCCATTGCCCCTTTTCCAACTGCGGCAAGGGCGCGCCTCCCGCGCCCCAGCTGCTGGCTGCCGGGATTCCCGTGAGCCTGGGCACCGACGGCTCCGCCCACGGCGGGTTGGACCTCTTCCGGGAGATGCGGCTTTTCCGGGGGGTGATGAACGTGACCCGGGGCGTTGGGACGGCGGACTCTTGCATCATGCCCGCCGAGACCCTCTTGAAAATGGCCACCCATGGCGGCGGGCTGGCGCTGATGGAACCGGGGCTGGGCGTCATGGAACCGGGCGCTCCTGCGGACCTCATTGCCCTGGATACGGATGCGCCCCACCTCTGGCCCACCCAGAACCTGGTCCACACCCTGGTGGAGAGTGCCAGTGGCGCCGACGTTCGGCACACGATTGTGAACGGGAAGCTGCTGATGCGGGACCGGGAGCTGCTGACCATCGACCGGGATCGGGTCCGCTGGGAGGCGGAGCGGCTGTTTGCGAAACAGCCCTGGCTCCGGGAGTGGAAGTAAAGAAAAGAGCTTGTGCGCCCCATGAAACCATGGTATCATGATTTCATGGGGCGTTTTTTCAAGGCTGGAAAGGGAACAGGAGGGATACCGATGCGCTACGCCGAGCTGCTGGAGCTGGCCCCGGAACTGCGGGAGTTTACCAGCCGGATTCCGGAGGATTTGGATGGGCGGTTCCAGCTCAGGACCTATCCCGCCCATACGTTTATCCACCAGAAGGACAGCCCCCTGGAGCGGATCGGCATTCTGCTGCGGGGAACCTTCCGGGTGGTAAATGAGTTTGAAAACGGGAACGTGTTCATGATTGAGACCAACGAAGCGGTGTCCTTCATCGGGGAGGTAACCCTGCTGGCGGGGGCGGCCACCACGTCTGTGACCATCGAGTCGGTGACGGACTGCCTGGTGGCCTCGGTGACGGTGGCGCTTTTTGACGCGTGGCTCCAGCGGGACATCCAGCTGCTCCGGGCCGTCAGCCGCCACGTGGCCGCCAAGCTATACTGCTCCAGCTACAGCAGGGGGGAGCGGCTCTTCTACTCCGCCAAGTACGTGCTGTTGAAATACCTGGTCCGCCAGGCCGAGGAGCAGGGGGTGCGGAGTGCGGGCCAGGTGGTGCTGAGTAAGACCCGGCGGCAGATCAGCGAGGAAGTGGGCCTGACGGAAAAGACCATCAACCGCACGCTGACCCAGTTTGTCAAAGACGGCGTCCTCTCCATCCAACGGGGCAAGGCCTCCTTCAGCGCCGGGCAGTACCACCGGGCCCAGCGGGAGCTGCGGGTCTACATGTCCCAGAGCCGGAACGGCACGGCGGCAGGCAGCCAGAACCCGGATATGTAATTCCGCCCAGCCTGGCCTTCCCGGGGAAGGCGAGGGGATGGGAGGGAACCTTGTAAAAAGAGAAATATGGCCTTGTAGCTCCGCCCGGAACGTGCTATGATGGAGGGCAAGCGCCGCCGGAGCGGGCCGGATCTGGCATCCGCCCCGGCAAAGAAGGAGACACGCATATGAAAGAGCTTACCCCCCAATTGATTCACTCCCTTAAGCACTATACGAAAAAGGACTTGTTCCAGGACCTGACCGCTGGAGTCATCGTGGCCATCATCGCCCTGCCGCTGTCCATCGCGCTGGCGCTGGCCTCCGGCGTGTCCCCGGAGCAGGGGCTTTATACCGCCATTGCCGCGGGCTTCCTGATTTCTGCCCTGGGCGGGAGCAAGGTCCAGATTGCCGGCCCCACCGCAGCCTTTGCTACTATCGTGGCGGGCATTGTGGCCCGGAATGGCATGGAGGGCCTTGCCGCCGCCACGGTTCTGGCGGGCCTGATGCTGATTTTGATGGGCGTCTTGCGGATGGGCAGCATGATTAAGTTCATCCCCTATACCATCACTACGGGCTTTACTGCGGGCATCGCGGTTACCATCCTCATCGGCCAGCTGAAGGATTTCTTCGGCCTGTCCTTCCAAAATGCCCCGGTGGAGACCATGGAGAAGCTGGAGGAGGTATTCCGTACCTTTCATACGGTGAACCCCGCCGCCGCAGGGGTGGGATGCCTGGCCCTGGCGGTGCTGGTGCTCTGGCCCAGGGTCTTCCGGAAGGTTCCCGCCTCCCTTGCCGCCGTGGTGGTGACGGCGGCGGCGGTGAAACTGCTGGCCCTTCCGGTGAACACCATTGGGGACCTCTATACGATTTCCAGCGCCCTGCCGGAATTTACTTTGCCCGCGATGTCCTACGGCACCATTGCGGCGGTGCTGCCGGACGCCTTTACCATCGCCGTGCTGGCGGCCATTGAGTCCCTGCTGTCCGCCGTAGTGGCCGACGAGATGATCGGCGCCCGGCATAACTCCAACATGGAGCTGGTGGCCCAGGGTGTGGGTAACGCCGCCTCGGCGTTCTTTGGGGGCATTCCTGCCACCGGAGCCATCGCCCGGACAGCGGCGAATATCAAAAACGGGGGCAGGTCGCCCGTCGCCGGCATGGTCCACGCCGTGGTGCTTCTGCTGGTGCTGGTGCTGCTGATGCCCTATGCCGCCCTGATTCCCATGCCGTGCATCGCCGCGATTTTGTTCCAGGTGGCCTATAACATGAGCGGCTGGCGCACTGTGGTGAAGGTGGTGAAGCAATCGCCTAAGAGCGACGTGGCCGTGCTGGCGGTGACCTTCCTGCTGACAGTGGCGTTCGACTTGGTGGTGGCCATCGTGGTGGGCCTGTCCCTGGCCTGCCTGCTGTTCATGAAACGCATGGCGGACGTGGCCGTGGTGAAGGAGTGGGAGTACGTGGAAGACACCGGAGACGATCAGGGCCGCCTAAAGCCCGTGCCCGCCCATGTGATGGTTTATGAGATCAGCGGGCCCATGTTCTTCGGGGCGGCGGACAAGATTCCCCACATAGAGCGGAGTAGTGGGCGCCGTGTGCTGATTTTGCGGATGCGCTCCGTGCCGGCCATGGACATCACGGCCCTGAACAGCCTCCAGCGCCTCTGCCAGGAGTGCCAGGACAAGGGCATTAAGGTGATTTTCTCCCACGTGAACGAGCAGCCCCTGTCGGTGTTCCGGAAGTCCGGCCTGTATGAAGAGGTGGGGGAGGAGAACTTTGCCCCCAACATCGACGCGGCCCTGGCCCGGGCCCAGGAGCTGGAAGCTGTGTGCCAGGGATAATTTCCGTGCCCGCAGGGCGTTTCAAAGAGAGCGGCATTTTTGCGGAGGACTGGCTTGGGGCCGCAGGGAGAGGCATTCTCTAGAAAGACGGTCATGGAAACCACCCCAAGATGTGCAGACAGCACATCTTGGGGTGGTCTTAGTTTAGGAGCCTAGCTGAAAAACGAGTTGTGGAAGGGCGGATATTCCTTTTTGGTTAACTTCCGGTACGAAAGAAGCCGGCGTCGATTTTGTAAATCGATACGGTTTTGTCGATGCATACTCCGACTTCATATCGGACTAAAAGTTCCGACAAAAATTGTCCATCAATTAATTTAATGCTCTTTATAAGCCAGTTCAGCAACTGCACCAATGCGTCTAACGTGTCCTGTGAAAATTGGCCGGTATCATCAGAATGACAGCACTCAATAGAAATCGTATCGTCATTCCTCTGATTGAAGCAGTATGCAATTTCATCCAAGGGAACGCATTGAATAATTTTATCATCCATCCCAATGACAAAATGGCTGCTTGCATACGTTTCCTTTGTTTCAGCCAAGTTCTTGTAATAGCTTCTATTCTGTTCCGCCGTTGTTCCCGGATTGCCGGTGTAGTGTACGACAACGCCGTTCACCTCGCTCAATGCAATTCCAGGACGGGAGTATTCATTGATCGGCAAGATGTCCTGAACGATCCAATCGGGAATTGTGATTTCTCCAGGAATGGCAGGCTCTATCGGAACAATGGGCGGTTCTGAAAGAGCGGGATCATCTGGCTCCATATTCCCACCAGGCAATTCACTGTTAGGCGCAGGAGCCAGATGCTCTTTGATATAAAGCGCCCCGCATACCATAAGAACAATCATCAGAGCCAGCAGAAGGAAGATTACACCGCGCAAAGCATAGGCGATCATCAGCCTTCTGCCTCGTTTTTTTCGTCTTGCTTTGACGGATGCTTGCTGCTCCTGTACCGTCACGGCTCAAAAACCACCTCTTTCCCGTCTGATTTTAGAATCATGGTAACTTTCTCACCATCATAACCAACAGACAGGGCCGGGGCATTTGAAACCTTCAGACTGTGGGCGCCATCCCTGCCGCATAGATAAACGCAGTCGGAATCCATACGGTTGATAAAATACAGCCCCTGATCGGTCAGGCAGAAGTCGTAAGCAACAACATTCCGAAACGGTCTTGTTTTTTGGGTCTTGGTGTCATACGCTGTCAGCAGAGAATTTTCGTTGATGAAGTAGATCGTCCGCCCATCAAACGCTATATTCCCCTTGGTGGGGATGTCCAGCACTTGCGTCCGCTGGATCGTCCTGCTTACTTCCGTAATCCCATCATTCGTAATGAAAAAAAGGCTGTCGTTGTTCAAGAAAAAGCCATAGCAGTATTGCAGAAACATCCAGGTATCCCCCACGGTATAGTCAATTCCCAGCAGAGATCGCCCGCTGTCCGTTATTTTCTCGAAAATAACCTGTTCCTCAAAGGTTTCTGTATCAAGCTGGACAATAGACACCTGGGTAGCTGTGCTGTTGTAGCTGCCGACCCGATCCACATACTGTTCTGTGCGGGAGGTCATATAGTAAATATACGGGGCATCCATATAAACGGCCTTGATGGATTCCCCGTCCGAAAAGACCCCAAACAGCGGGGAGAGAGCCAAATTCGTCAAAGCGCCGGTTTCCCGGTTCTCCAGAGAGTATGTCCGCGTCTGATCGTCGAAGATCACACTGTAAGTATCCGACACACTTTGCGAAGATGAATTGAATATCCCGTTTGTAGATTCTGCGACAGAGCAGCCGGACAGTGAGAGCAAAATTAGCAGTCCCAACACTGTGGCTCCGCACCGCCTGACCAGTTTCTTTCCAGACTGCCAGCAGTTTGTGTTTTGCCGCAGAACCCACCATACCATGAGGGAGCAGCACACAGCGGACAAGCCCAGCAGGGCCAGCAGCTCCTGGGGGGAACGCTCTGAAAAAGTCACGACGGCTTCTCCTGTCAGCGAATCCTCCACGGAGGAAGTCCCCTCCAAAAAGC
>CAPOAR010000130.1:0-6643 GCA_948670295.1 uncultured Oscillospiraceae bacterium
TATAGAAGCCCTCCTTGTTGGTGGTGTAGTCGATCAGGACACCATGCTCATAGCACCAGGTCATGGCCTGAGCAGTAAGGAACCACAGGTCGGACCACATGGCCCCCCAGGTTTCCAGACCGGCGGCTTTCCCCGCAGGGGTGAAATTGCCGTAGGTGCTGGAGTACACCCACTTGAGCAGGGCCTTCAGGGAGGGGTGGGTAACTTCCTTGCTGAAGTTCCACTTCTGCCCATTGGCTCCGCTGCCCAGGGTGCCCTGCTGGTAGGCGCACAGGGCGCGGGTGGCGCCGAAGCCGGGCACGTCCACCTGCTCGTCAAAGACGAAGGGACGGCCCACGGAGTTGATCGCGGAGCTGGCGGCCTCGTAGCGAACGGGTTTGCCGCCGGAGTACATATAGTCCGAGGACTTCTGCGTGATGGTGGCGGGGGGGCTGGACAGCCCCTCAGCGGCGAAGGCGGACAGGGGCAGGACGCCCAGGATGCACACCAGGGCCAGGAGCAGGCTCAGGGCGCGGTTCAAAAAGCTATGTTTCAAGGTGTTTCCCTCCAATCAAAAAATGAGGCCGGACTGCTTTCGCAGTCCGGCCATGTCATATGGGTTATTTAGTTTGGATAGCGCGTGTGCAGGGTGTATCCGGGCTGTTCCTCCAGCCACCAGCGGAAGTATTGCCCGCCCCAGCGGGTTTTATTGGTGGTACTACTCTCTGTTACCATAATGTATTCACTGGTTTTTTCCAACACTACCACCACATGGCCCCCAAGGTCATTATCATATTCTACTAAATCACCGGAGCGGATATCCTCCCATCGGGGGCTGTCAATACGCCGCCAGGGAAGATTACCAAAGGCGGCATCACTGCATAGGATTGCCCAGCCAGCACAGTCGCTGTTGTATTCCCCATAGGGTCCGTTGCTGGTAGAGTGGTAAGGGGCGCCGTAGTTCGTTCCTCTGGGGTAGGTGTCCATTAACCCCCAGAGGGTGGCCCTCACGCTTTCCTCCGTGAGCGCAGCGGGCGGCTGTTCGCTTCCCGGCGCCACGCCGGTGTAGGGCTTATCGCTTTCCACCTGGACAGAATGCCCGTCCCAGTATACATTGAAGCCTACTGCCTGCCCGATGTCCCGCAGTCTCACATAATTACTGCCACCGATCAGGTAGGCAGTCATGGTCACCTGCTGCCCGTCCACATAGACAGCCTGGTTGCTTGGCCTGGCCTGCAGGTAGTCCACCGCCTGGGCCGCGGGGCCGCTCAGGGCCAGACCAGCCAGGATTCCGATACCCATGAATATTGCTTCTCTTACTCTGCGCATTTCTTCTCCTCCTTACAAATATTTGGTTTGCTCTGCTAACGCTACAATACCAAAATTTGAGCCGGAAGTCGAGAGAGTTCAAGGTATTTCATGGAGAAAAACGGGGGGCCAAACGAAGCATATTACACAACGGCGGCGTTCAGACCTCCCGGGCGGTGACGCACCAGCGGTAGGCGGGCTGGTCGTTCACGCACGTATACAGCGTGATCATGTTGGCGGCGGCGGGTTCCAGGCCGCTGACGTCATAGACCGACACCTTGGCCACCCCAGTGACCGCATAGGTGCGGGTGCCCAGCCTGGTGGTGAAGGTGATGATGTCGCCTGTCCGCAGGGTGTGGATGCGCCCGAAATCGTTGCGCACCCCCCGGTTATGTCCAGCGATGGGCACGTTGCCGTCCCAGATGCTGGTGCCCTCAAAGTGACCTGCGCCTTTGAGCAGGGGCGCGCTGCCAGTGCCCTCGAACACCTTGACCGTCAGGCCGATGGAGGGGATCTTCAGGGTGCCCAGGCTGCCGTCGCTGTAGTACAGGGCGCTGGTTACCTCGGTAAAGCCCGCCGTGGTGGAGGGGGTGGTGGTGGAGCCGCCCCCGGTGCCGGGGACAGTGTCCGTGCTGCCGGAAGCGGGCGGCGTGACCACGGTCACGTTTCCGTTTACCTGCCCCGCGCCCGCCATCTGGGAGGGTACCAGGTCGGGGGTGAGGTATTCGCCGCTCCCCGGCAGATAGCTGGTGGGGGTGCCGAAGCCGGGGGGGATCAGGGCGGCGGACTTGCTCAGATCCTCGTTCTTCATGGCCCCGCCATCGGCGGTGACCACAGGCTCGAAGGAGGTGGGCTGTCCGTACTCCGGGTTGCCGGGGGCGCTGATGCTATACTCCAGCGCGTGGGCGGGCAGGGCCAGGGCGCAAACGGCGCACAGGCACAGGGCGGTGGAAATCAGGGTTTTCAGTTTCTTCATTGGCATCACTTGTCCTTTCTATAGCGGTGTGGGATCTGTAGCCATTTCCGGCTGTAAATTGACAGTGTGAGCGGCGGCGTTACTCATCGCCGTCCGTCTCGTCACCGTCACAGCTTTCACGGCGCTTTTTGACGTACAGGGCCGCTCCCACGCCAGCGCCGATGGCTGCGATCATCCCCAGGGGAACCAGCACGTAAGCCCAGTGAAACTGGATGGGGGCGGGCTCCTGCACCTCGGGAGTGGGCTCGGGAGTGGGCTCGGGCTCAACGGGCGCCAGGGGCGCGCCCTCGAAGATGGCCACGTAGCGCACCTTGTTCAGCGCGATCCGGCTGACGGTGCCGCTGTAGTCGGCGGTCACCGTGTAGCCCTTCACGTAGGAGCTGGTGGCGCTGCCGGTGTAGGTGGCGATGGCGGTGTAACGGTCGGCCACGGCGTAGCCGTCCTGGTTGGCGGTGTTATCGGTCTGCCAGCTGATGGAGGCCAGCTCCAGCGTCCGCCCGTTGTCGGTGATCTCCTTGGGGATGTAGGATGTGTCCTGGCTGGTCAGATTGGGGTAGCTCCGGGTGGCGGTCACCGCCCTGGTGGAGCTGCCGTAGCCGGACACCTCCACGTTGACGGTATCCAGCTTCAGCGACAGCACCCCGGTGAGGCCGTCCTCGGTGGTGAACTCCCGCTGGGCGGGGAGCAGGGCCAGCACGGACTCCATGTCCTTGGACTTGCTGTCCAGGGCGACAGTCTCGGTGTGGAACCGCTCCTCCCGCTCCGGGGCCTCCTGCTTGAGCAGGTCGGTGAGGGTGTAATGATAGCCCTCCTGCTCGAAGTCGGAGCGGGGGATACCCGCGGGATCGTCCTCGGGGCCCAGGTCATACACCTTGCGGATCTGGGCCCCGTCCTCACTGCGGGAAACGGAGGTGGGGTAGCACGTGGAGGGCGGCTGCGCCGCCAGCACAGAGGGGATCAGCGCGGCGGTAAGGGCCAGCGCCAGCAGGGTGGGGATGATCTTACGCTTCATTTTAATTCCTCTTTTCTTTTTTATTTTGATCAACGCGCTCCTGGGAGCGCTGGATCAACAGGTGAAAGTCCCAGGGGGAAACCTGGAGTGAGTGATAATTTCCCCGGCTGTCCATGCCGCAGGCGCTGATATGGACCACCAGGGGATAGTGGACGGAGCTGACGGTCAGAAACCGCCGCTTGAATTCTACCGCGGACAGCCTGCCCACTCCGGCCACGTAGATCCACTGGGCGGCGGTATAAAAGTCGCCCGGTTCATCGGGCCACAGGTACTTCCCCCGCAGGGCGCGGGGGAGCTTCTCCCGCTCCGGGGCGGGGATGACGCACCTTCGGTACAGGCAGTAGCGGGGGTGCAGACGGGAGGCCAGCTCCTGGGCCGTTCCCATGATCTGGGGATCGGACTTCCACAGCGGGAATTCCAGGAACCGCAGCACCATCACGTCCTCGCCCTCCCGGTCGCTGGGGAACAGGGGGAGGCACTGCACCAGGTCGATGGTATCAGCACCGCGCTGGACGCCCAGCGCCTTGCGGCCGCTGGCGGGCAGGGCCCTGTACGCACGGACGGCATCGGGGAGGCCCTGAAAGCAGGACGTTTTCGGCGCCGACTGCCACAGGTTGTCTACCACATAGAATTGCAGCACCGCCCTCACCCCATTTCCATACTGCCCTGGGTGGGGGTGTCTGTCTGCTCCTGAATGGGGCGCAGCTCAGACAGCCGCTCCATGGCCCATTCCGGCAGGTGACGCTCATCCAGCACACCCATAAAGTCGGCCCGGTTCCAGCGGGCCTGTTCGCCGTCCCCCAGGCAGACGGCATAGACGGCCCGACCTCTGGAAGTGGGGGAGCAGCCGAACCCGCCCTGCCCATACCACAACTGGCTTTGGGGGTTCCAGCACTCGTCCTTCAGCCTGTCCGGGCGGAGGATCAACACCTTCCCGGTGAAATCCTGATCAGGCCCGGCGCAGTGTTCCGGGCCGAACATCCCCAGCGCCTGGTACTCGGCATAGGTCTGCTGGACAAATTGGGCCAGCAGGGCTGTGTCGGCCTGAACCCTGAACCTGCTGTTGTCCTTGTCGGGAGGGACAAAGACGGATCGTGCCCAGCGCAGGCTGTCCGGCTCGAAGCCCAGCCCGCCTGTGGCGGTGAGGGTGTTGGCCAGAACAAACTGCACCCGGAGGAAGCCCCACTGCTTGAGGGCGAATCCGGCGGTATCCGGCTCCAGCTGGCCCTGCTGTGTGTGGGTGTCAATGAGGCCGCTGATGTTTCTGGCGCAGGAGACATTGGCCCGATGGCTCTCTTTCCACCTGTCCAGCTTCCCCTCCCGCTTGGCCTCCTGTCTGGAGCAGGGATAGAAGGTTTCAGTCATGGCAGACCACCCCGCCATTCTGCATCAGCAGCTCGTCCAGGCTGCCCATACACGCCCCCAGCCCTTCCAGCATCCGCCGCACCACCGGGGAGATGTCGGTGATATCGTGCCGGTATCCGGCATCGTACACATGGGCCACGCCGTCGCAGACCTCCACATGGAGCTTGTGCCCCTCCGGGACGCCCATCTCCGTCCGGACGGCTCCGGACAGCTCCGCGTCCGGCCCGTCCGTATCCTCGTAGGGGCACCCGTCCGGGCAGCCCCCGCAGGGGCCGCAGGCGTCCTTCAGCTCCCCCAGGAGCTCCGCCGCCAGACAGGTCAGGGCGTCGATGGCGCGGGCCGCCTGCAGAGCGGTCATATCGGCGGGCACCGCCACCAGCACGTCCTCCTGGGCGTGGAAGCACAGGGGCGTATTGGGGTCGAAGCCGCAGGCGTCCACCGCCTCGCCGGGGATCTGATAATTCTTGCGGGTTTTGCTGTTCTTCATGATGTGTTCCTCCTTTTTTTGATGGGCTCATGGATGAGCCGGTACCTGCCATCACCGCAGTCCCCGCCCTCCGAGGGCTGGAACAGGTTAAACTGCCAGCCCCGGTCGTCGCCGAGGGCGCGGGGATCGTAATTGGTCATGACCACCTCCTCGTATTCGCTGCCCACGGTCTGAGACATACTGTTGGGCCGGGTGGTGTGGAAGATGTAAAAATCCTGGTACAGCTCGCAGATAAACGGGCAGTAGTTGTAGGACACCATGACCAGCCCTTTGCATTTGACCAGCGCATCGTGGAGCCGGATATGGTCCGGCTTTGGAAACTCCACCTCGTAGCATTCGGCGTTGAAGTAGGGCGGGTCGCAGTAGAAGAAGGTATCGTCCCGGTCGTACTGGGCGATGAGCTCCTCGAAGTCCTTGTTCTCAATCACTACGTCCTTCAGCCGCCGGGAGCACTCCCAGATCAGATGGAAGAAGCGGCGGATGTCGCAGGGACGGCCCGCGAAGGACTTGGCGCTGCTGCTGAAGCTGTACCGCACCAGCTTGAAGTAGTCCGCCGCCCTGCGCAGGTCGCCCTGCGGAGAGCGCTCCAGCATCAGGCGGCGGACGGCCTCCTCCTGGGGCGGCTCCAGAAAGACCCGCGTCAGCTCCAGCTCCTCCGACAGGTAGTCGTTGGAAAACTCCTGCTGGGAGAAAAACCTGTACAGCACGTTGAAATCGTCCCGAGAATTCAGCGGCAAAAAGCCCAGTTCCCGGAGCAGGGCCATGGGGCGCTCCTTCACACAGCGGAACAGGTTGGTGAGGTTGCTGTTGAAATCGTTGTAGATTTCCACGCAGCCCCGGCGCAGGGGGCGGCCCAGGGTGACGGTGCCGCTGCCGCCGAACACGTCCACGAACCGGGCGTACCGGGCGGGGGCCAGCCGGTTGAGAAGCCACAGCAGCTTGCCCTTGCCGCCCACCCAGGGGATGAAGCTTTTCAGGGGCTGTCACCCCCGCTGTGCGGGGCTTCGGCGGGAGCCCCGATGGTGGCGTCGGCAGGGGCCCCTTCGCTGTCCATCGGGCCATAGGACTCCATGGCTTTCGCCAGCCCGCTGATGGACTTGAGCAGGGTGCGCACCATCTTCTCCAGCCAGCGGATGGTGGCGTGGAGCTCCCCGGCGTTCTGGGCGTAGAAATACCCGCCCGGGCCGCCCGCGATGGGCAATCCCTTGCACCGCATCCTGTGGACTAAACTGGTGAGCTGATCCTTGCTGAGGTTCAGCGCCCGCTGGAGCTGGGCGCGGCTCCGGATGTTCTTGCGTCCGGCGCAGTTGACCTTGAGATAGGCCAGCAGCTGTTCTTCTTTCATGACGTCCTCCTTTTTCGGGGGCGTTTTCCCGAAAAAGGGCGCAAAAAAAGAGGGCCGATACCCTTGTCGGGAAAACGGCCCTTGTGTTGTGTTATTGCATCGCCATCCCAGGCTCCTCCTGGGGCTGGGCGGGGGTGCTGTATTGATAGTGGAACTCCTTGGCGTTGCGGC
>CAPOAR010000131.1:0-6604 GCA_948670295.1 uncultured Oscillospiraceae bacterium
TTGATTCCCCAGCTCGGACGCTTTCCGAAACCAGCGGAGAGCGGCTTCGGCATTGCCCACTTCCAGATTGAGCTTCCCGAGGGCGTACATGGCATACTCGTGGCCCTGTCCTGCCGCCTCGGAAAACCAGATCACGGCCTGAACGTGGTCCTCTTCAACTGGTCCGCCGTCCCGGTATAGCTTGCCGAGAGCATACTGTGCGTACTGCGATCCATCCTCTGCGGCTTTCGTCAGCCACTCCACCGCCTGAGCGGTTTTCGCCGGTGTGGAGACAGAGTCACCCAGTATCAGCTTTGCAAGCTGGTACTGGGCGTTTTGATTTCCTCTTTGTGCGGACTTCTCAAACCACTCCCGGGCGGCGGCTTCATCTTTTGACGTACCGACTCCGTGCAGGAGCATCCAGCCGATGCGGTACTGCGCTTTATCATCATGGCTCTGGGACTCCAAAACCTTGAAGCCTCGAAAGGCGGAGGCGAAGTACCGGGCGGACTGCTTCTCGTCTGGTCTGCACCCAACACCGTCACGGTAGAGCTTCCCCAACTCCCAAGCGGCGTAGGGGAAGCCCTTGGCGGCGGACTGCTCATAGAGGTGCAGCGCGGTATTGTGATTCTGCGGTACGCCTTTTCCCTCGCTATATAACTTGCCGAGGGAATATTGGGCATAGGCATAATTCTGTTCCGCGGACTTCGTGAGCCACTCTGCCGCCGTCTCGTAGTTCTGCTCGGTTCCGATACCGGCGGCGTACATTTTGCCAATACGATACTCCGCGTAGCGGTTGGGCTGCTGCCGCTCCACCGCCAGAAAGGCAGCGAGGGCCTTGGCGTACCATGCCTGAGCCTGTTCCGGGTCTGCTATCCAGCCAATGCCGTCGGAAAACATTCTGCCCAAGTCGTACATGGCCAGGGCATTGCCGTAGGCGGCTTCAGCAGTAAGGAGCCGATAGGCTTCCTCCAAGTCCGGCGGAGTATTTGCGCTTCCGTACAGGAATTGACGCGCCTTTTTGTACCGGGCGCTCCACACAACGGAGGGCGGGACCTCGTCTGTCGGTTCCGGAGCGGAGGTATCTGGAGGGGTGTCTGCTGGCGGCGGCATATCCGATGTGGCTTCGTGCGGTTCCGGAGAATCCGAAGGGGTGAGGACAGTGCTGTCCTCATCCAGCCGTACAGCCTCCTCGACCACCAGATTTCGGATTCGCTTGAACGTCTCCTGCCGAGAGAGCGGGACCCGCTCCGGCAGGTGGTCCTTGTAGGTCCGAAGCGCATCCTCCTTGAGCAGATACCACTGCTCATAGGCGTCGGCGACGCGCGGGTCCTTTGCAAGCTCGTCTACCACCGCGTCCACGATGGATTTCAGCGGCGCTTGCAGGTAGCCATACTGCTTCTTACCCTTAGCGTGCCGCAGCCGCTCGGACAGGTCCAGCATGAGCCGCTCGATGCTCGAATTCTCTAGCGTACCGTCTTTCATCTGCTCGATGAGCTGCCGCAGCACGTCGTGACTCTCCTGGGTGAGCTCGTCCCGGCGCTGGGTCTGCTGGCGATAAATCTCTGTCAGGTCCTGACGGAAGATTTCTTTTGCCAGGGCGGACTTGATCGAGGCGATGCCGGATTTGTTCAGGAAGCCGGACCTGCCGTCAGCACTGTAGCAGACCATGTGGATGTGGGGGTGGTGGTTCTCGTCATGGAAGGCCGCGTACCAGCGGAACTGGCTGTTGGGAATCTGCATCGCCTCTGCCATCTGGGGTGCGAGACTGGAGAGCAGAGCCTTCCACTGCTTGGCGTTGTCGTAGCCGAGCCGTGCGGCGTCCTCCCGACGCAGAGAGATAATGGGGAGCCAGACGTTGCCGGGGTGGTTGGCCACCGTCTCCGCCACCCGTGCAAGATCGACCGCGCCGTCGCCGCCGGAGAACAGTCCGTGCGTGCCGGAGCGCTCGGCCCTGGGCCGCTTGGCGATGTAGTTCACATAGCCGTCCCGCCCGGACAGTTCCAGGCAGTAGTCCTCAATGGCACGGGTGATGAACTCGCTGGCGTTGCCGCGTGTTGGTGAGGCGAGGTAGTCATTGTATTCGAACAGCTCCTTGCAGGACGGGAAGTCCCGCAGGAGCTGTTTCACCATCTTCTGCTGGTTCTCTGTAGCGGGCAGCGCGCTCTTACCGGGGTCGATGCGTTCCACACCCTCACGGGTGGCGATGTAGCGGACGTACCTCTGCCGCTGGGCGGCGGCGCTCTTTTGCTCCGGCTGGATGTAGGGGCACTTGAATATGATCCGGGGCATGGGGCGTCACCTGCCGTCAGCACATGGTGGGACCGGAGCACTTCAGCGAATCGTCAGGGACTAACGGATAGCCCTGCTCTGCGACACCGGAGTCTTTCAGGTACCAAAGTACATGGTCGAATTCTTCGCTGAGGTCTATGCTCTGTTCCAAGATCCATTGGTCCCGGATGACCATCAACGGATCTTCGAACCGCAAGAGGTACTCCAGATATTCCGCAGGATAACTGCTCGGGTTTTCAGTGAGCTGCTCATAGCAGAACCGCGCGGCGGCAATCTCATCAGCGCGGTCGAAAACATCCGAGGACGAGCCACGGAGAATGTTGGCCGTGTATTCGGACCAGCACTGCTCAATCTTTTGGCGCAGCGCTTCCCGGATATCATCTGCTGTCATTTGCACACCTTCTTTCAACTCATGATAGGGCCAGTCTCCAGTTCCGTGAGATAGTCATGGTTGTGAAGAATCTGGTCAAAATCTTCGCTGAAATTACGGCTCTGCTGCTCAGTCATCCAGCGGAGACTTAAAGCCTCCAGCGGTTTTTCAAGTTCCAGGAGCGGCGCCAGCTCTTCGGCCCGGTGATCATGGAAGCCCGACATCAGCTGGTTATAACAGAATCCCATAGCGGCGATTTCCTCTGCGCGGTTGTAGACCGCATGACCGGGGAGGCTCTGCACCCGTCCCTGGTAGTCGTCCATCTCCTGGTTGATCTTTTTGAACAGTTCCTCATGGATGCTCGTCCAAGCCAATTCACACACCTCCCTTCTGGTAGTCCACCGCATCCTTGAGGGTGACGGTTCCGTTGGTAGACTTGACCTCCCGAACGCAGCGGCCCCGGAGGCGCTCCAGGTCCTCCTCCGGAATCTCCATTCCAGCCGCCAGCACGTTCATCATCATGTCCATCTCCACCGCCAGTTTGAACAGCAGACGGCAGGTCCGGTTCTCGCTGTCGTGGACGATACCCCGCAGTGCGGAAGTCAGCGCGGACGGCAGGTAGTCAATGGCGTCCTGGCCGGAGACATACCCGGCGTAGAACAGCGCAGCCTTCTCCAGATACTCGCTGCGGCTTTTGCACCCGGCTGTCTCCGCCGCCCGGTCCATCACCTCCAGCGTGGAGGGGTACAGCCAGACGGGGATGCGGGTCTTGATCTCGGCGGGGCCACCCGGTTCCACAGAAACCGCCTGTTTTCTTTTCATGGGCAACTTCCTCCTTTTTGGGCGAAAACCACCCGGCACAGCCACCTTGGGAAAGGCTGAAACCAGGCGGTTTTTCCTCTATTATTTTCCGTTCCGACCACCTGTCACAGCCAGCAGGGGGCCAAACCGACCACCTCATCCCCGTCCCCGACCCGCTCTGCGGGGCGGTGTTCACCGGCAGGTGGCGCGAAAGCGACCACCTGCTTTTATCCTGCTCCTTTTTCGACCGGGCCATCTTGCGGTGTGTCTGGGCTCCTTGGTTTGGAGAGGCTTTTCCGCACAAGGCCCCGCAGGGCGTTCCATGGTTGGGAGAGGGGTATTGCTCCGGCGAGGAGCCTACGGCGTCAGGACGGGGCGCTGATGGGGCGGACAGCGCGGGAACAGCGCGAGGGCCGCTCCTCGCCGGGAGCGGCCCTCTGCCGGTGTGGGTTGTCTATGCCTGAATCGTCTGGCCAGTCTGTGCGCACACGGGTCGGGCGAACTCCGGAAACGAACCGTACAGCCGCGTGATGATCCGGCGCATTCTGTCGTAGACGAGCGCTCCGTCATAGGCCGACTCATCTTTTCCTCGCACGTAGTCACGAGCGGCCCGTGCCGCTTCTTTGGCGGAAGCATAGTCCCGTTTATCGTCCGCCCCACCATCGTTCTCGCTGTAGGTGATGACCAGGAAGCGCTGCCCGCCGCGAATGGCTTTCATCTGGATGAGGGCGTCGCAGAGGGAGCCGCTGTCCTGCGGCGCGTTTTTCGGCTGGCCGGTCACGTCATCACCTGTTCCGAAGCCTCCGCATAGAGGCGCTTATGGGCCTCCCGGAAAGCTGCATCGACTGTTTCCAGCAGGTTCCGAAGATTGCCGGCCGTCAGGAAACCACCGGCGGGGGGGTCCTCGGTCACGATCATGCCGTCCAGATCATCCATCTCCGTGATCGTTCGCATAGCGTCCAGAACGGTCTGCCATTGCTCCGGAGTAATGTGGTTTTGGATGGCGGCCTTAAGGAGCGTGCAGACGGCATCGATCTGCATGGCGGGGTCCGGCATGGGGAGCGGGGTATTCATCTTGATCAGGCTTTCCGTCCGCTCGCCTGTCTCGGCAAACCGTTTGGCGTTCGTATACTCTGCGCAGACCCACCCCGCAAGAACGCCGTTGTCGTCCAGGGTTTGCGAGGAACTGGCCAGCGCCAGCGTAGTCATGAGTCCATCAATGCAGGTCGGAATCTGGTCAGAGCTTTCCAGGAGGGAGACGGTTTCGCGGGCCAAGAGGGTACACGCTTCGAGGAGGGTGAGGGGAGTCCTGTTTTCGTCTTTCATGGTGTCGTTTCCTTTCCTCTGTTATTTTGGGGGCTGCCAACACAATGCCACATCCCCGGCGGGATATCCATTCAGCAGCAGCAACAAAAAACTTGTGCCGTTTTTGACTCACATCAATGGGGCGGATGGCGGCATGATCTCCTCCGCCATCAACTGGGCGATGTAATCTTTCAGGGACATCCCGGTCTGTTCCAGGCAGTAGACGTCCATCTTTCGCAGCAGAGTTGCTTTCTCAACAGCGTTGAGCCGGTACTCCACCGATTCCTCACGCCCATCCGCCCGGTGCAGATCGACCTCCAGCTCATCGCAGACCTGCCCGGAAGCGCAATCATAGTTGGCATAGACGTTCAGGGCGTCGTCGTTTTCGCAGGTGCAGACATGCGTGCCGAACACTTTGTCCACATCGAAGTATGTTTCCGCCATGAAATTCAGCAGACTGTCTATCTCGGTGATCTCCTCCGCGAAAGAGATATCCCGTGCGGAGAGGTGACCCGGTGAGGTGAGTTCTTTGCTCTCCAGCTTCTCCAGGAACCGAGCTGTATATTTCTCCGGTCTGAGACAGCTCTTTCGGTATGCGTGGTAGATGGCGTTGGAGACGTCCTGCATGGACCAGGTCTTCCAGCCCTCCGCAGCATCCGCGGAGGAAACCTCCTGACGGTCAAAGTCCAGATCAAACACGCCGGTGACTTTGCCGGGGGATTCCATCCGCAGCGCCAGCAGCCGTTCATACTGTTCCTCGGTGACCGGGTCCATTCTGGCGAAGGCACTCGTCTGGAGCGCGGCGGTGCCGTGCCCCTGTCCCTGCCGCAGATACCGGCGCAGGAACTTGGCAACCTCCAGGATATCCTCCGTTCTGTCCAGCTGATAGAACGATATTTTATCGTTCTCCCGCACACAAAACGCAGTGTACTTCCGGGCCGCTTCCTCCGCCGTCTGTTCCGCGGCACACTCCGCATAGAGGCGGGAACGGATTTCCTGCTGTTCCTCATGGGGCACCAGCTCAGCATACAGGCCGATCAGCATCTCCTGCATCCGCTTCTCCACAGTGGTACCCTGCTTCTCCAGCACAGAGGAGAGCGCACTCATTTCATATTCGTGAAGCCATAGCTCCAACTGCACATCGCCGCTCATACGTCAGCCTCCTTTCCGCCGCCTGTGGAATCGGACGCTGGTTTGGGCGTCTCCGCCTTGGGTTGACTGGGGCGTGGCGGACGCCTGGGACGGATAGGCGCGGACTTGGCGTCCAGATACTCCCGCAGCGGTTCCGGTACAGTCTCCTCGTAAAGAAGCCGCAGGGCCTCATCCATTTTGTGCTGGACGTTGGTGTTTTCCTTCTTCAGATAGAACACCAGCGCCTCCATCTTCTCGCTGTCGAAGGACAGCGTGATTTCGTTTTTCTCCATCGTGTTTTCCTCCTGCGTTACATGATGGGCCCCATCTGGAGTGGGGCGGGATTGTTCTGGACCGGCGGCACCGGCAGATACTCTCCATACGTCAGCAGACAGAAGGTATCCAGCTTCTGCCGCAACGACTCCCTGACTTCATCCGTGAGAATACAGGAAAACCACCCATCCTCGCCGGACGATCTAACCACAATATCCAGCGTATCATCGACCCGGCCTGTGTCTACCATGTAGGACGTGTACGCTTGAACATAGGAGTCCTCCGCTTCACCGGACAACTGTTTTCCGAATACGCTTTTCTCATCAGCGAGGACGTCCAGGCAGAAGTTGACCCGATCATCTTCCACCCCGATTCTCTCCTGAACATCGAAATCCGCTGCTGTCAAGGATCGGTTTCCCTGGAGTAACGGATACTGTACCGACCTCCAGCTAT
>CAPOAR010000132.1:0-6437 GCA_948670295.1 uncultured Oscillospiraceae bacterium
AACGGATTTCATTTTCTTCGCGCCTGCGGGCGCGAACTCTGCGAGGCTTTTTCGATAAGCTCAGCCGGACTGCCTAGGCAGTCCGGCTGTTTGCCTTCACGGCTCACAGGATGAAGTTTATAACGGCATAGATCAGATGGCAGAGGGTGAAGCAGGCCGCCGCCAGCAGGGCGGGCGCGTTTTTCCGCGCCAGGGAAAAGAGGAGAAGGGCGGCGCAGGGGGCCAGGCACAGGGTCAAAATCACGGCGGCGTTCACAATCCCGGCGTAATAGGCCGCCCATGCGGCAAGGTACAGCGCGGCGCACGACAGGACGCCCGCCGCAGATATGGGCTTGACGGGCCCGCCCCCGGCGGTGTTGGACAGCGCGCACAGCGCCGCGGCCATGGCGCATTGAAAGACCTGGGCGGCGGCGTCGACGGCCGGCGTGACGGATTCCTGCCGTAGGACATCGCGGGGGGCGGGAAGGGCAAACCATACGAAATTGGGGAGCATGATGAGCAGAAACAGCCCCAGCCCCCACGGGTCAAACCCCAATCGGTAATTTCGGAGCTTCCACATCCTTTATGCACCCCATTTGCGGACATATATCCGGGACGGCTGATCCTCCCCGTCCCCCTGGGCCATGCACAGGAACTCCCAGCCGTACCGCTCGTAAAAGGACGTGTGGCCGGTGAGCAGGTACAGGGTGTCCACCCCCAGCTGCGCCATACCGGCGCAGGCGTGGTTTAACAGCGCCCCGGCGATCCCACGGCGGCGGTACGCCTCCTCTACATAGACGGCGCACACGTTGGGGGCCAGGTCCTTTCGATTGTGGAAGTCGTTATCAATGACCCCCAGCCCGCCCAGGATGGCGCCGTCCTCCACCGCCAGATACCACTGGGGCACGGGGTCCCCGCCGGACAGGGACTGCTCCATGCTCTCCCGGTAGGCGTCCAGCGGCACGCCCCATTTGCCGTGGAACCACGCCGCCGCCCGGTCCAGCAGCGCGGGGCGCTCCCTGATGCTCAAAAGCTCGCAGCGCAGCGCGCTCACCTCCTTGAGAAATATTCCTCCACAAAATCCACGTGGCCCACCGTCCACTCCCGCCCGTTCAGATGCGCCAGGCAGCCCGCGTCCGTGGTGAAGTCAAAGCGCAGCTTATAGGAGTAAAGCGCCTGAAATTTGCGCCCGTCCCGCTCCCGGCCATATTTGCCGTCCCCCAGCAGGGGATGGCCCGCGGCGGCGAACTGGGCGCGGATCTGGTGGGTGCGCCCGGTGATGAGGTCGCACTCCACCAGCGACAGGCCATCCCGGGCGTCCAGCGTGCGGTACACCGTCACCGCCGTTTTTCCGCCGGGGACGGGGCGGTCGAACACCCGCACCTGGGCCTTGCTTTCGTCCTTTAAAATGTATCCCCGCAGCTCGCCCTCCCGGGGGCAAATCTCCCCGTGGATGACGCACAGGTACAGCTTTTGCAGTTCCCGGTCCCGGATCTTCTGGTTCATCACCCGCAGGGCGGCGGCGGTCTTGGCGGCGATGACGATGCCCCCGGTGTTGCGGTCGATGCGGTTGCACAGGGCGGGGGCAAAGGCGTTCTCCCACCGGGGGGACCACTCCTTCTTCTGGTACAGGTACGCCTGGACGTGGGTGATGAGTGTGTTCACCTGCTCCTTGTCGTCGGAGTGGACCACCATGCCCGGGCGCTTGTCCAGCAGCAGCAGGTGCTCGTCCTCGTACAGGATGGTGAGCCGGGGCTGATCCACCCGCAAAAAGGCGTTGTCCGGGGTGGGCGCATCAAAAAACTCATCGTTAATGTAAAGCTGGAGCACGTCCCCCTGCTCCAGGTGCGCATCCCGCCGGGAGCCCTTCCCGTTGCGCTTCACCCGCTTGAGGCGGATGTATTTCTGCGCCAAGGGGGCGGGGAGGAGGGGGACTGCCTTGGTCAGCCAGCGGTCCAGCCGCTGGCCCGCGTCGTTGGGGCCGATGGTAAATTCCTTCATGGCGCTCGCCTCCCGGGGGAAAAATTTTGCAGCCGGCTGCGTGAAGCGGGTTAATTGTAGCAGAAAACGGGGGAAAAGGCAAGGCGGGCGGAAAGGTTTTGCCTCTCCGCCCGCCCGGCCCCTGGCTGAGCGTCAGGAAAACGTGGTGTGACGGCGCCGGTAGCCGTCGTTGTCCTTCTGCCGAAGCTCCGCCTCCACCTGGGCCAGCTTCCGCTTCAGCTCCTGGGCGCGGGCCCCGTCGGTCTCGGCGTCCAGCTGCCGCTCCAGCTCCGCGCGCCTCTGCTTCAGCTGCTCGATCTCCCGGTCCACCGCGCCGGTGTCGCCGGTGCAGCGCTCCGCCTTTTGGGCCGGGCCCCCTTTTTCCGGGGCCCCCGCCTGCGCGTCCCGCTCCGGGCTGCCCGGCGTTTCGGGGCCGTCAAAATAGAGCCTGGGCTGTCCCTCCCCGCTGCTGCCCAGCCGGTACAGGCCGGAGGGCTCCGGCTTTTCCCGGTGGACGTATTGGTCCGTCACGGGCTCCGGCGGACGGTTTGGAGCTTCCTCCCCGGCCTGCCGGGGCCGGGGCGTCCCGGGTATGCCCCCGGCTGCCGCCATGGGACGGGCGGGGTTTGCTTGGGAAACAGGTGTCATAGAGCGTTCCTCCCATCGGATAAAGTGTGCCTGCCTCCAGTCCAGTTTACCCTTTGGCGGGGGGATTGCAAGGCCCTTGCGCTGAAATGCGCCCCAGGCGTCACGAGATGTTCAGCAGCACGTGGAGGGAGAAACGCCCCTGGTTTTTTTCCGTCAGCACCGCCCCGTGGTATTTTTCCGCCACGGCGCGGATGTTGGAGAGCCCGGTTCCCGCCGGGGGCAGGGGGCCGCCGCCGCAGGTGTTTTCAAAGCTCAGCATATAAAAATCCCCCTGCCGCTCCCCGGAGACGCGGATGGAACGCTCCCCGGCGGCGCGGGAGCAGGCGGCGATGGCGTTATCCAGGGCGTTGGCGAAAATCACGCACAGGTCGAAATCGTCGATGCCGCAGGGCTTGGGCAGAACCAGGGAGACCTGCGCCGCAATCTCCCCGGCCAGGCCCAGCTTCTCGCCCAAAAGGACGTCCACCACAGGGTTTCCGGTCTGGTAGGGGAAGGACAGGGACTGGGAGACGCCCTCCAGCTTTTTCAAATAGGCCCTGCCCTCGTCCACCCTTCCGCCGCCCAGCAGGCCGTCCAGCACGGTCAGGTGGTTTTTGACATCGTGCCGGAAGGCCGCCGTGCGCTCATAGCGCAGCTGCGCCTCGGCGATATAGACCTTTTGGGCCTGGGCCGCCTGGGCCAGGGATTGCAGCGCCGCCTGGGCCTGAAAGCCCCGGCAGAGGTGGCGGTAGGCGTACAGGGTGCACAGCAGCGCGGCCAGCCCCATCCCCTGGAGCAGCAGGAGGGCGGTGTGCTGTGCGATTTCCGCGGGCAGCGGGCGGATGGACGGGACGCTGTACGACGTGCGCAGGATATACAGCTGGGCGGCAAAGAAAAACAGCCCGGGAAACAGCAGCAGTCCGGCATGGGGCGTTTGGCCCTCCCGCGTCCAGGCCAGGAGCCGCAGCGCGGCGGCGCAGCAGCAGGCGCACAGCGCGAAGAAGGCGGCCAGCGCCGCCAGTAGCAGCAGGTACAGCAGCGGCGTGCCCACAAACTGGGGGAAGATGACCGCCTCCAGCGAGTTGACGAGGCCGAAGCAGAGCTGGGAAATGTAGTGCGCCAGCACGGCGGCAAGCCAGGATACGGGGGACGGGTTTCCCAGCGCCAGGCGGCTCACGCCGTACAGCGCGAGCACGCCCGCGCCGGTGGACACAGCTTCGCAGCCAGGGCAGAGGCCGGTAAAGGCGAGCTGAATCACGCACAGGAGGGAAAAATACGCGGCAAGGCTCCATGGGCTTAGCTTTTTCCCGGTGAGACGGCAGGCGAAGACCATGTGCACAACGCTCATTCCGCCCAGGTACAGCGCGTCCAGGCACAGGCTGAAATAGTCCATCACACATCCCGCTCCTTCATGTGGCGCAAAAGGGCCTGGACCAGCTCCCGCTCCCGCAGCCGGGACACCGGGATGGCCTCCCCCCGGGGCAGAAAAACCTGCCCGGCCCGGCATCCGCGGACATGGTCGAGGTTGACCAGATAGCTCCTGTGGCATTTGAAGAAGCGCTGGTCCACGCGGCGCTCCAGGCGCTCCAGCCTGTCGCAGTACTCGACGACGGCCCCGTCGCTTTTGTGGAGGTACAGCTTCCGGCCCATCACCTCGCAGTACACGATCTCCGACAGCGCGATCACCTGGCAGGCGGCGCCGCGCTGGACGACGATGGTCTGGGCGGAGCGCTCCTCCAAGCGTTTGACAACCCGGTTCATGGTGCGCTCAAAACGCCCAGGGTCCAGCGGCTTGAGGAGATAGCCGCAGGCGTCCACCTCGAAGGCGTCGAATACGCACGCCTCGAGGACGGTCACAAAGACCAGCAGGCTGCGCTCCCCCCGCCGGCGCAGCTGCCTGGCGGTCTCCATGCCGTCGGGATGGCTCATCTGAATGTCCAGCAGGATCACGTCAAAGCTGTCCCCGCATTCCAGAAGGGAACGGCCGTCGGAAAAGCTGCGGACGCAGCAGCCGTCGGCCCGGCGGGCCTGCATATAGGCCGTGAGAGCGGCGCAGAGCGCCTGGGCCATCTCCGGCTCGTCGTCACAAACAGCAAATTTTATCATGTCCGGCGCCACCCCCCGACGCTATGTTACCATAGTTCCAGGCTGATGGGAATACTGCCGCGCCAAAGAAAATTTCTCATTGTAAGGATTGGAAGTAGGCCCGGTTATGGGCCGCCGCCGGATCGTCCGGCTTACAGGCCGCCGCCAGCTCGTTAAATGCCTCGGCCCGCTTTTGGTCGCCCAGGCGGCTGTGGCAGACGCACAGCTGGATGCAGGGCAGGTAGCCGTAGCAGTCGGGGGAGACAAAACCGCCCCGGCGGTCGTCCCGGGGGCAGGCGAGGGCCAGGGTGTACCAGTAGGCCGCCTGGCCGTACCGCTCCCGCTGGAAGAACCACCGGCCCAGCTCGCAGCACACCTCCGCCCGGGGCCGGTCATAGGCAAAGGTGCGCAGCAGCGCCGCCAGCGCGGCGTCAGGCTGTCCCAGCTGCTCCCGGCAGTAGGCGCAGTGGCAGCAGGCGTCGATGTTGTTTTCCACCCAGCCCCGGCCCTCCGACAGGAACGACTCAAAGACGGACAGGGCCTCCTCCCAACGGCGGTGGTAGTAAAGCTCCCGGCCATAGTAGAAGCGGTGCCGGGGCTCCAGCGGTTTGCCCGCGCTCAGCTGGGCCTGGTAGATGCGCAGGTTGCGGTCCGGGTCGCCGGGACAGGTTTTGCGGTGGGTAACGGCAAAATCCGCATAGAAAACCTTCCCCACCGGCGTGACGGCCTCGTGGACGGCCCCGGCCCAGCCCATCCCGGCGTGGTTTTTGATGAGCCGCTCTCGGTAATAGGAGAAGGTGCACCGCCCGCTTTCGTCAAAGCCGGTGTGGTAGGGGGCCATTACCACCGAAACGTCCGGGTCCAGGGTCTGCTTCAATGCCAGGAACGCGGCTTGATCGGCCTCCAGAAGCACGTCGTCCGCGTCCAGCCACATACAGTAGTCCATGGATGCGTGGGCAAAGGACGCATTCCGGGCGGCGGCGAAGTCATCCCGCCAGGGGAAGTCAAAGATCAAGCTGGTGAAGCGGGCGGCAATCTCCTTTGTGCGGTCGGTGGAGCCGGTGTCCACGATGATAATCTCGTCCACCAGATTGGACACGCTGTTCAAGCACCGCTCCAGCACGTCCTCCTCGTTTTTCACAATCATGCAAAGACTGACGCTTACCATAGACAAAGCCTCCTCTGCTTTACGGTGTTTGGCCTCCCGCCGGTTTACCGGCGGGAGGCCATGGTGTGTCAAAGCAGCGGCCGCGCCGCTCCTTCGGTCAGAATATCGTTGAATGGGCTGTTGAGGACACCCTTCAGCGGCCCCAATAGCCGGATTTACTCCTCCTCGATGGGCATATCAATGTCGTGTTCGGAATCGGGCCCGGCTGCAGTACTGGTCTCCCCCAGCCGGATGATGGTCAGCGACGCCCCCGCGCCGCTGCCTGCCAGGATGGCCGTCCCGGCCAGGACCGCGGGGTACATCTGGAGGGTGACGGTGGAGTTGGCGGGGAGGGCGACCTTGATCTGGTTTTCAAATCGGGAGGTGGACACGATTGGGGCGATGGTGGAGGCGGTGTTATTGACGCCGTTGATGACCAGCCGGGTGCCCATCAGCAGGGACAGGGTGGTATTCACATGGTAGGATATCTGATAGGTGCCCGCCTGGGCCACGGTGAACACGGTGCTTCCGGCGTTGGCGGTGATGCCCGGGGAGAGCAGCTGTTCGTTGGGCAGGGGCACCGGGCTGCCGCCCAGCGCCACCAGAATGCTGCTGCCCT
>CAPOAR010000133.1:0-6363 GCA_948670295.1 uncultured Oscillospiraceae bacterium
GCGGCTTCTATGCCGCGCCCGGCCGCCATTTTATTTCAAATCAAGGGTTGATAAGTTGGGAAAGGAATGGTAAAATCATTTTTGAAAATGGGAGGGGTCGGCCTGACGATTTCTCCCGATATGTAAGAGAGGTGAAGAACTATGTCTTTAGAGGCCATCCAAAAGGTCACCGAGGCGGAACAGGCCGCGAGGGAGCGGCGGGCCGAGGCGGCGGAGGAGGCCAAGCGCATCGTAGCCGGCGCGGAGCGGGCGGGCAGGCAGCTCGTCCAGGACCAGCGTGCCAAAGCGGAACAGGAGGCCAGGTCCATGCTGGCCGACGCCGAGGCCCAGGCGGAGAAAAAGGCAGAGCAGACTCTGGCGGACCATGCCGCCCGGTGTGAGGCGCTGAAGCAGGACGCCAGAAAGCGTCTGGACAAGGCAGCTGCTCTCATCGTCGGAAGGGTAGGGAACAGCTGATGGCCATTGTCAAAATGAAACGGCTGCAGCTGCTGGCCCTGCGCCCCGACCGGGAAGCGCTGCTGCGCCGGCTCCAAAGCCTGGGCTGCGTGGAGATCCGGGAGCCTGACATCGACCTGAGCGACCCGGAGTGGGCGGGCCTTGGCAAGCCGGGCCTGTCCGACCTGGAAACGGCCAGGGAGCAGAGCCTGCTGCTGGGGAATGCGCTGGACGTTCTGCGCCGGTACGCCCCGGCCAAGGACAGCCTGTTCGCGCCCCGGCCCGAGCTCACCGAGGGGGAGCTGTTCAGCGAGGCGGTCTATGCCCAGGGTCTGGACGCCGCCCGCCAGGTGATGGAGGGGGAGCAGAATCTGGCCGCCAAGGGGGCGGAGCGCATCAAGCTCCAGACCCAGAAGGCGTCGCTGGAGCCCTGGTCCTGCCTGGATGCGGCGCTGGATGAGGAGGGGACGGCCACGGTGCCCGTCCACTTCTGCTCTGTGCCCGTCAAGACCGACTTCGCCGCCCTGGAGGCGGCGGTGGACGGGAGCGCCGGGCTGGCCCAGCTGGTCCGGGCGGGCTGCGACCGGGAGCTGCAATACTTCCTGCTGATCAGCCACCAGTCCAGCCTCAGCGCGAGCTATGAGGCCATGCGCCCCTTCGGCGCCTCCCGGGTCACCCTGCGGGGCTGGACGGGGACGGCGGCGGAGAACATCGCCCTTCTGGACAACCGCATCGCCGCCCTGGAGCGGGAGGAGGCCGAATGTAAGGCCGCCCTGGCCGCCCTGGGGGAGAAGCGGGACGTGCTGCGCCGCTGTGTGGACCGGGCGTCCCAGGAGATCAGCCGGGGGGAGAACCGCGCCCGGCTCATCGACACCGACGCCGCCTTTGTGCTGGACGGCTGGTTCCCCGCGGCCAGCGAGGGGGAGCTCACCAAGCTGCTGGGCGGTTTTTCCTGCGCCTGGGAGACGGCCGACCCCACGCCGGAGGAGTACCCCCAGGTGCCCATCAAGCTGAAGAACAACCCGGTCACCGGGCCCTTCAACGTGATTACCGAAATGTACGCCATGCCCGCTTACGACACGGTGGACCCCAACCCGCTGATGGCCCCGTTCTTCATCATCTTCTTCGGCTTTATGATGAACGACATCGGCTATGGCCTGCTCATGGTGCTGGGCACCCTCTTCTTCCTGATGAAGGCCCGGCCCAAGGGGAGCATGCGGGACATGATGACCATGTTCTTCATGTGCGGCATCGCCTCCACATTCTGGGGCTGCCTCACCGGCGGCTTCTTCGGGGACTTTCTCCCTAAGCTCTTTGACCTCATCGGAATCGCCGCCGGCGTGCCCGGCTATCACGACGCGTCCGGCGCTTTCGTCTGGTTCTGGAAGCCCGTCTTTACCCCCATCAACGACATCATCCTGGTGATGGTGGGCGCCATGGCCATGGGTGTGGTCCAGGTATTCACCGGCATGGCCGTCAGCGTGGAGGAGAAGTTCCGCCACGGGAACGCCCTGGACGCCGTCACCCAGGAGATCGCCTGGTGGTGCATCCTCATCGGCGCGGCCATTGCCATCGGCGGCCCCATGATCCCGGGGGCTCCCGCCGTGCTGGGCAGCGTGGGCATGGGGCTTCTGATTCTGGGCGCGGTGCTGCTGCTGGCCGGCAACCTGATCCGGGCCAAGGGCCTGGGCGGCATTACGGGCTTTGTGGGCGATGTCTACAACGGCGTGTCCGGCTACTTCAGCGATATCCTGTCCTACCTGCGCCTCATGGCCCTGATGATGGCCGGTTCCATCATCGCCTCGGTGTTCAACACCCTGGGCTCGGTGTTCGGGCTGGTCCCCTTCATCGTCGTGGCCATCATCGGCAACGTGCTCAACCTGGTGCTCAACCTGCTGGGCTGCTACGTCCATACCATGCGTCTGCAATGCCTGGAGTTCTTCGGGCGCTTTTACCAGGACGGGGGCAAGCCCTTCCGTCCGCTGGCTGTGGAAACCAAATATGTAGATATTTTGAAGGAGGAAATTTAAAATGGTTGCTTTTTTTGAAATGGTAGGCGGTCAAGCTCTGGCCTTCATCGGCATTGCGCTGGCCATCGGTCTGTGCTGCATCGGCTCCGCCAAGGGCACCGGCATGGTGGGTGAGGCCGCCACCGGCGTGCTGTCCGAGACCCCCGAGCACTTCACCAAGTGCATGATCCTCCAGGCGCTGCCCGGCACCCAGGGCCTGTACGGCCTGGCCGCTGGCTTCTTCGGCCTGTTCGCCATGGGCTTCTTCTCCGGCGGCGTCAGCCCCTTCACCGGCGCGGCCGTGGAGTTCACCGTGGCCGGCGGCATGGCCATCCTGTTCGCCTGCGTGCCCATCATGCTGGGCGGCCTGCTCTCCGCCATCGCCCAGGGCCGCGTGGCCGCCGCCTCCATCAACATCGTGGCCAAGAAGCCCGACGACTACATGAAGGGCGTCATTATGTGCGGTATCGTGGAGTTCTACGCCATTCTGTCCCTGGTGGGCACCATCCTCCTGCTGATGAACGCGCTGTAAGCATCACTGAATTTCAGAAAGGCGGTAAGCCAAACACATGAACGGGATTGAAAAGATTACCGCGCGCATTGAGGAGGACGGCAAGGCCGAAAACGCGGCCCTGCTGGCCCAGGCCCGGGCGGAGGCGGCGGATATCGCAGCCAAGTACCAGGCCGAGGCCCAGGCTGCGGCGGCGGAGATCCTGGCCCAGGGCCGCCGCGCGGCGGAGGAGCGGGCCAAGCATCTGGACTCCATGACCCAGATGGAGTGCCGCAAGGCGGTGCTCACCGCCAAGCAGGACGTGATCGAGGAGGCCTTCCAGGCCGCCCATAAGCAGCTGCTGGGGCTGCCCCGGGAGCAGTACGTGGCCCTGCTGGCCAAGCTGGCGGCGCAGGCGTCCGCCACCGGGCGGGAGAAGCTCATCTTCTGTGCCAAAGATCACATTGAGGTGGGCAAGGCCGTGGTGGCGGCGGCCAACGAGCAGCTTGCCAAGGCCGCGGCCCCCAAGCTGCCCGGGGAGGCCGCCGAGTCCAAGGCGGGGGCCATCCTGGACAAGGTGGTGGCCGGCGCGGCCGCCCTGCTGAACGGCACGGCCATGCTCACCCTGGCCGAGGAGACCCGGCCCATGGACGGCGGCTTCATCCTCTCCGACGGCGCGGTGGAGGTCAACTGCACCTTTGACACCCTCATCCGGCTCCAGCGCGGCGCGCTGGCCGGCGAGGTGGCCAAAGTGCTGTTTGACTGATTGAACCCTTTCCATTACATTGTGAAAGGGGGAGAAAACTTGTCAAAAAAGGTAAAGAAGCTGAAGGAAAACGACTTTCTATCCATCTCCGCCCGGATTCGGGTGCTGGAAAACCGCCTGCTCACCGCAGAGCGGATGGAGCGGATGATCGACGCCAAGGACGCGGGCGACGCGGCCAAGGTGCTGGGCGAGTGCGGCTATCCCGAGCTGGGCGAGGTTACCAACTCCGCCTTGGACGCCATGCTGGCCCAGGCCCAGGCGGCACTGTTTGCCGACATGGGCAAGGCGGTGGGCAACGAGGCGCTGATGGACGTGTTCCGGGTCAAGTATGACTACCACAACGCCAAAACCCTGGTGAAGGCGGAGGCGCTGAAGCTGGACCAGGACCGGCTGCTGCTGGGCGGCGGGCGGTACGCCCCTGCCGCGCTGGCGGAGGACTACCGCCGGGAGGACCTGCGGGCCTATACCGAGACCTTCCGGGAGGCCATCGGCAGCGCCCGGGAGGTGCTGGGCTCCTCCGGCGACCCCCAGCAGGCCGATTTCATCCTGGACCGGGCTTATTTCCAGGAGCTGTCCCACCTGGCCGGCCAGTCCGGCAGCAAGTTCCTGGAGGGCTACGTGGCTATGCTCATCGACGCGGCCAACCTGCGCGCCGCCGTCCGGGCCGCGCGGCTTGCCAAGGCGGGGGAATTCCTGCGCGCCGTGCTGGTGCCGGGGGGGAGCGTCTCCCCGGAGGCCATCGCCAGGGCCAAGGGCGACGAGCTGGGAAAGGTGTTTAAAAACACCGGGCTCGCCTCCGCCGCCGAGGCGGGGGCCGCCGTGGCTGTCCCCAACGGGCGGTCCCTCACCGAGTTTGAGCGCATGTGCGACGACGCGGTGATGGCCTATCTGGCGAAGGCCCGGATGATCCCCTTTGGGGAGCAGCCCGTCATCGCCTACCTCTACGCCCGGGAGGCGGAGGCCACCGCCATCCGCATCATTCTCACCGGCCGCATGGCGGGCATCGACGGCAGCACCATCCGCCAGCGCTTGCGCCGGTCCTACTGTTAAGGGGGGAGACTTTATGGCAAACAGCTATCAGATCGCCGTGCTGGGCGATAAGGACAGCGTCATGGGCTTCAAGGCCCTGGGGCTGACGGTCTTCCCTGTGGACAACGTGGAGCAGGCCCGCCACACCCTCCACCGGCTGGCCCGCGAGGACTACGCGGTGGTCTATCTCACCGAGCAGTTCGCCGCCCAGATGGAGGCGGACATCGCCCGCTACAAGGACGAGCTCACCCCGGCGGTCATTTTGATCCCCGGCAAGGAGGGCAGCCTGGGCCTGGGCATGGCCAACATCAAGAAGTCCGTGGAACGGGCGGTGGGGGCCGATATTCTGTAAGGAGATACGTCATGTTGTATTTCATCGCCGGACTGGCGTTGATCGCCATCGGCGTCGTGATGCTGGTGAAGCCCCAGCTTGTGTTCGAGCTGACGGAAAGCTGGAAGCATGACAGCGGCGCGGCAGAGCCGTCAAAGCTGTGGCTCTTTTCCACGCGGTTTGGCGGCGTGATGTGCGTGCTGGCCGGCATCGGCGGCATGATTTTCGTATTTGTTGGTATCGTATAAGCATATGAGTTTTAACAATGACCTGAAATGAAAGAAGGTTATAGAGCCTATGGGAAAAGTAGTTAAGGTCTCCGGCCCCCTGGTGGTGGCCACCGGCATGGCGGACGCCAACATGTCCGACGTGGTCCGCGTGGGTCCTGAGCGCCTGATCGGTGAGATCCTCACCATGAACGGCGACTCCGCCTCCATCCAGGTCTACGAGGAGACCTCCGGCCTGGGCCCGGGCACCGAGGTGGTGACCACCGGCTCCCCCATGAGCGTGGAGCTGGGCCCCGGCATGATCGAGAACATCTATGACGGCATCCAGCGCCCGCTGGAGAAGATCATGGAAAAGGTCCACGGCAATAACCTCCCCCGCGGTGTGGAGGTGCCCCCCATCGACCCGGAAAAGCTGTGGGAGTTCACCCCCGTGGCCAAGGCCGGGGACAAGGTGGTGGGCGGCGATATCATCGGCACCGTCCCTGAGACGCCGGTGGTGCTCCACAAGATCATGGTTCCCCCCAGCCTGAAGGGCACGCTGAAGAGCGTCGTCCCCGCCGGTGGGTATAATGTCCACCAGACGGTGGCGGTGCTCACAAAGGAGGACGGCACCGATGTGGAGCTGTCCATGAGCCAGAAGTGGCCCGTCCGTGTGGGCCGCCCCTACAAGCACAAGTATCCCCCCGTCAGGCCCCTGTCCTCCGGGCAGCGGATCGTGGATACCTTCTTCCCCGTGGCCAAGGGCGGCACCGCCGCCATCCCCGGGCCCTTCGGCTCCGGCAAGACGGTGATGCAGCACGCCCTGGCCAAGTGGTCCGACGTGGATATCGTGGTCTACATCGGCTGCGGCGAGCGCGGCAACGAGATGACCGACGTGCTGCGGGAGTTCCCCGAGCTGGTGGACCCCCGCACCGGCGAGACGCTGATGAAGCGTACCGTTTTGATTGCCAACACCTCCGATATGCCCGTGGCCTCGCCTGCCGGGATATTGACAACATCACCTGCCGTCATACAAATCGGTTTTTTGCCCCATTCCTGATAAAAGCCCCTGCCGGCAACGCAGACCAAAATCTGAC
>CAPOAR010000134.1:0-6168 GCA_948670295.1 uncultured Oscillospiraceae bacterium
CCGCAAGGCGGTCCCCTACATTATAATAATAAAGGAGAGATCGACCATGCTGAAAATCACAGCCACCGGCAACCTGACTAACGACGTGGAGCTGAAGCTGAACGAAACCACCGGCAAGCCCTACGCCATCCTGCGCATCGCCTCGGACCGCCGCTACCGCATCCGGGACGGCAGACGCCTCACCGACTTCGTCTCCGCCAAGGTGCGGGGCAGGCTGGCGGAGCGGTGCGCCGCCTATGCGGTGAAGGGCTGCAAGCTGGCCGTCTCGGGAGACTTCGAGACCATCACCTTTGAGGACGAGCCCAGTCGGCAGCCCGGCTTCCTCATCAAAGCGTATGACGTGGAGTTTCTCTGGCCCCCCGATGTGGCGGAGGCCGCCAACGCCCTCCCCGCCGATGCATATCCCGCCGGCGCTGACGCCGGTCAGTCCGCCGCCTGATGCGGAACACCGGCACGGAATACGCCAGCGGCGAGGCCACGCCCGTGGTCCTGCCTGAGATGGCCCAGCTGCTCCCCCCGCTGACGGGGGAGCAGCTCTCGGCCCTGGAGGCGGACCTGCTGGCCAACGGCTGCTACTCCCCCGTCATCGTCAACGAGGACATGGTCGTTATCGACGGCCATCACCGCTATGAGCTGTGCGAAAAGCACGGTATTCCCTATAAAATGGCGGTGTTTTCGTTCACGGATATGCTGGAGGCCAAGCAGTGGGCGCTGGATACGCAGAAGGGCCGCCGCAACCTGGACAAGTGGGAGCTGGGCAAAATCGCCCTCAAGCTGCGGAAGGACGTGGAGGCCCGTGCAAGAGAAAATATGTCTCTGGGTGGGCAAGCGTACCGTCCCAGTGAGGCTGACGAGGAAGGTTTGACAACATTGTCAAACCTTTCTTCTGTCAATACACGGAAGGAATTGGCCGACGCTGTCGGCATCGGCGAGGTCACCATGGGCAAGGTCATGCAGATCGATGAGCACGCCCCCGCCGCCGTGAAAGAGGCCCTGGACAGCGGCGAGCTGTCCATCAACCAGGGCTACAACATCACCCGCCAGGTGGCGGAGCTGCCGGAGGGGGAGCGGGAGGAGGCCGCCGCCCAGGCGGTGGAGCTGGTCAAGGCGAAGAAGGAGCTCCAGGCGCTGGACGCCGAAGCGGAGCGGCGCGGCAAAATCGCGGGCCTGTTCTGCAAAGCCTTTGAACGAGCCGTCCTGCTTACTCCCAGCGAGGAAAATGTGCGTCTCTGGGTGGAGGGCACCCGGATGCGCACCGATGAGATTGAGGACTCGGTGAAGGAGGCCCGGGAGCTGTCCGGGGTGTTCGCCGCCATCGCGGATATTTTGGAACGGATGCTGCCCGTCGAGGCGGGCGGCGCGGAATAATCGGCTGGGCCGGGGCGCTGATATGTCCCGGCCCTTACATTTAATAATAGGAGTGTTTCAGAAATGGCAGTTTTTCGAGTGGAACGGACAAAAGATTATACCGTCATGAGCAACCATCATTTGAAGGACATGAATTTGTCCTTGAAGGCCAAGGGACTGCTGTCCATGATGCTGTCTCTGCCGGATTCATGGAATTACACCACCCGCGGCCTGGCCGCCATCTGTAAGGAGGGCGTGGACGCCATCCGGTCCGCCATCCAGGAGCTGGAGGGAGCGGGCTACATCGTCCGCCGTCTGCTGCGCGGGGGCAACGGGCGGATTACCGACACCGAGTACGTCATCTACGAGCAGCCCCAGGGGCCGGATATGCCTCCCCCGGCACCGTCCGGATCGGATGCGCCGCCCCCGCAGGCGGGGAAACCGGATATGTCCCTGCCGGATACGGGAAATCCGGATGCGGCGGGGTCGTGTGCGGCGGAGCCGGATGTGAAAACCCCCGCGCAATTAAATATTAATACATCTATTAAAAATCAATCAAATACTCATCGAGCCATTACTCATTCTATCCATCCTTCGGCGGATGGAACGACCGGCGCGGGGGCGGAGCTTCATGAGGAGGACATTCTGGCGGAGCGGGAGCGCATCCGGGCCCAGATCGACTACGACTACCTCGTCCGGTGGGAGGACCCGAAGCAGATCGACGAGCTGGTGGAGCTCATGCTGGAGGTGGAGCTGGCCACTGATCCAGCCATAAGTATCGGGCGGGGCAAACAGTATCCCACGGCGCTGGTGCGGGAGCGGTTCCGGCTGATCACCTCAGATCATATTGTGGGCGTTCAGGACTCCCTTCGGGAGAACCGCACCCAGGTGCGCAACCCCAAAGCATATCTGCTGGCGGCACTGTTTAACGCCCCGACGTCCACAAGCAACCAAACCGCCATGCAGGTAAATTGCGACTACCCCAGGAGGTGCTAAATTACGAATAAACAAACGAAAGAAGTTGGGAGGAATGCGTGTGCGTGAAAATATCTCCGTCCGCCAGTGGCAGACGATGTACCGAATGGGCACGTTCAGCGATAAGAACAGGTCCGTCCAGATCGAGGCAGGCTGGTACGACTGGTTCTGCCAGGACGAGTCCCTGGCGGGCCGTTTGAAGCAGATCGCCCCCGTTGTTATGGGCGTCACCGATCCCTTCATCCTGGACAATTTCTACGTCTGGTTCAAGAACAACTGCCCGTTGAACGGCCCGCTCTACGACGACGCGCGGTTTGAGCCGCTGTCTGGGGAGCGGGGCGGAAACTATTTTCTGGTGATCAAGGATAGTCCCCACGAGAAGTCCAAATGGACGCTGTACACTGAGCGGTACGGGTTCCAGGAGCCGGAGTTCCAGTGCGGCAATGTGCGGGAGATGATTCGGTATCTGAACCAGCTTGGTCTGGAACTGGCCCAGGGTGCGCCCGACCCGCACAGCCACCTTCCGCCCGGACTCAAGTCGCCCCAGGCTAAACCGCCCAGGCGGAAGGAGCCGGAGCGGTGAACATGGACCAGATCACGGTTCGCCAGTGGCAGGAGCTGTATCGGGCAGGGGCTTTTGAGGCGGATGACCTCGATACCCGGGAACTGGCTGGCTGGAGCGACTTTGGCGATCCCTTGAACGACCGCCGGGTGAAAAGCCTGTCCAAGCTGGTCCTGGGCATTATGCACCCGTTTGTTCTGGACAGCTATCACGTCTATTTCGTGGAACATTGGCCTAATGTGGGCCCGAGATACGGCAGCGTCTGTTTTTATCCCCTGGCAAAAGACCGGTTTCAATGCCTGTTCAGCGTTGATTTGGATTGCCCCTACGCACGGGAAAAATGGGCGCTTTCCACCATGCGGTACGGTGAGGGGGAATCGGAGTTCGAGTGCGGGCATATCCGCCGTATGATCCGTTACATCCACACCATGGCCAGTGAACTAGAGCACGATATAAAGCCAGCCTTCTGGCTGGAGTTGAGGGCAGCACGGCAATTTGCTTTTGAGTATCTCCCCAATTACAGCCACGCTGTTCTGCGCCGGGAGGGTGCGCACAGCTACAGCACATCGGAGCGTACCACAGACCGCAGGATCATCCTCCATGTGGCCGCCAAGCCGGAGGATGCGCCGCCCGGCTTTTCGGCACAGGACGCCGCGCCGGTCTGCGGCCTGTACGTTTTTTCTCAAAAGGACACCGAAAAGGCAGTTGAAGTCACAAATATCAGCAAGAAAAAATCTCAAAAAAAGAAATCGGAGGTGGAACGTTGAACAATAAGACCCTAGTAAAAGGTACGGGTCCTCCCAACAAACCCATCTTGCCGCCCCAGGCGGAGGCGGAGATCATGGACCGGCTATTCACCAATATGCGGATCAGCTCCGGGGAGATCGCCGCCATCCTGGAAAAATACGATGTGTGCGGCGATGAGAGTGTGCTCCAGGCCGGCTACCGCAAGCGCCTGGGCCAGCGGCTGATGGCCAGCATCCGGGACGAGGCGGGCAAACGGGAGGTGCTGGCCCACGGCAGCGAGTATGTGGTAGTCCAGTGCTGCAATGACCAGCAGGCCCTGAAGGCCATCCGCCACCGCATCCAGGGCCAGATGAGCGGCCTGGATGTGTCCGCCGCCAAGGTCCAGGGTCGCATCCGGGTACTGGAGCGGCTGATCTCCCGTTTCCGAAAGGCGGGCTGACGATGGGTTTCTGGAAAAACCTGCGGGCCATTTTGCGCAACCCGGATATTGTGGCAGAGCTGGACAGTAAAAGCGAACAGAATCGAGGTGACGCGAGATGAGCGAGTCCTTAGAGATCGATCTGGACGCTTTCTGGTCACTGATCGACCAGGCAAAAGAACATACGGGCGGGCCCAGTGAGTGGCTGATGGAACAGCTGATGGACCTGGGGCCGGAGCAGGCGAAAAAGTTCGATACCATTGCCCGTGTCTATATGGACGCCGCCTATCAGTACGGGCTGTGGACAGCGGCCTCGGTTATGGAGCGGTACGGCTGCTCGGACGACGGCTTCATGGACTTCCGGGCATGGCTGGTGGGCCAGGGCAAGGCCGTGTACATGGCGGCGCTGAAGGACCCGGACTCACTGGCCAATGTGCCGTCCTACCAGGACTATCGGTTTGACTCCCTGCCCCATATGGGGGACTACGCTTACGAGGAACTTACGGGCCGGGAAGTGTTCCAGAATTTTGACCCAGCCCAGTACAGTGCATTGAAGGAGGAACTGGAAAAAGACATTGTGTACGGCGACGGCATCAATTATCCCTATGACCAGGCGGACATTCCCGCCTACGTCCCCCGGCTGTGCGCCAAATACCTGACACCAGAGGAGATCAAAGAGCTGGCCCAGTCCCGGGGCTGTACCTGGAATCTGACCAGCGCGGAGGTCCGGCTGGCCCGGCAAGGGCCGAAAAGCAGCCGGGTGACTAAAACAAACAGGAGGAAACACGATCATGAGCGATAGTTTCACCATCGGGGTGGACCACGGGTACTATGCCGTGAAAACAGCCCACTGTTCCTTCCCCACCGGGCTGGTGGAGTACGAATACGAGCCCTATACCCGAAAAAATGTGCTGGAATTCGGGGGTAAATATTACGTCGTGGGCAGCGGCCGCCAGCCTCTCCAGAAGGACAAGACCCAGACGGAGGACTACTATCTGCTCACCCTGGCGGCCATTGCCATGGAGCTGGAGCACAGGGGCGCGGAGCGGACGGTCTCTGTACATCTGGCGGCGGGACTCCCTCTCACCAGCTTCGGACGGGACAAGAAAAAATTCAAAGAATACCTATTCCGGGATGGCCGGACGGCGTTCTTCCGCTACGAGGGGAACGACTACAGCATCGCCATCACCGCCGTCTCCCTGTTCCCCCAGGGGTACGCCGCTGTGCTCACCCAGAGCGAGCTGCTGGACGAGCCCTCCGTCATTGTGGCGGACATCGGGGGCTGGACGGTGGACCTCATGCGGCTGGATGATCGCATCCCCAACGCCTCCACCTGCCGGAGCCTGGAGCTGGGCATGATCCGCTGCCTGGACGAGACCGCCGAGCAGGTGCGGCGGGGCCTGGGGCTCTCCCTCACCGCCGCCCAGATCGAGAGCGTCCTGCGGGGCGGGGTGAACGGCGTGGACGACCGGGCCAAGGAGATCGTCCACCGGGAGGCCGGGGCCTACGTCCGCCGCCTGCTGTCCGCCATCACCGAGAGCGGCCTTGACGCGCGGGCCATGCCCGCCATCTTTCTGGGCGGCGGGTCAGCGCTGATGAAACGGCACGTTTCGGCCTCAGATGGCCTTTGCCGCCCTCTGATCCTGGACGATGTATGTCTGAACGCCAAGGGCTACGAACGGCTTGCTGAGCAGTTGTCGCGGGCTGATGGTGATGGATAAGCGGCGGCGGCTGAACCTCTCGCTCTCCATGGCCTCGCCGCTCCAACGGGAGGCGTGGGCCATCCTGTCCGCCATCCCGGCGGGCCAGCGGACCGACGCTGTGTGTCATGCCGTCTGCCGGGCCCATGAGGAGGGCACCATGCTGGACGCCCTGCGGGCTGTGCTGCGGGAGGAGCTGGGCGGCGCCAGGTTCACAACAGAAAAAAGTATGCGGACACAGGAGGCCGGGGATGTCGGGGACGACGTCCTCGGTTTTCTGCTGGCTCTGCAAGATGATGGAGGTGACGAAAAAACTGATCCGCTATTTTGATATGTTCGCGGGCATCGGCGGCTTCCGGGCGGGATTATAGCAATCTTCAAAAAAACTAACAATAAGCGGAAGCGGCAAACCAATGCCG
>CAPOAR010000135.1:0-5977 GCA_948670295.1 uncultured Oscillospiraceae bacterium
CCTCTGTTATACCACTGCTGTCAACTCTTGGCTTTATTTTTGATCGTTGCTATAGATCGCGCCGGAGGGTTTCAGTGTATCGGCCACTGCGAGATCGACAAGTACGCCGATGCCAGCTACCGTGCCATCCATGACATCCGAGAGGAGGAAGTTTACTATCCAGACGCCACAAAAATTGACCCCGGAGCTATGCCGGACTTTGATCTCCTCTGCGCCGGTTTTCCGTGCCAGCCCTACAGTCTCAGTGGAAAACGCCGGGGATTCGAGGACGCCCGGGGAACCCTGTTCTTTGAAATTGCCCGATTGGCTGAAGCCAAACGACCTGCGTTTTTATGTCTTGAAAATGTTCCCGGACTGCTTTCGCATGACCAAGGCCGGACATTTCACGCCATCCTCACCACGCTTCATGAGCTGGGGTATGGTTTGGAATGGGCTGTGTGTAACAGCGCCAATTTCCACGTCGCCCAGTCCCGGCGCAGGGTGTTCGTTGTCGGATATCTTGATCCCCGATGCGCCGGAAAAGTATTTCCTGTCGGCGGAAATGACGGAAAAGCTCTTATTCAACTCATCGGCGGGCCCCAGGGATACCGGGTCTACGACCCCAGCGGAGTAGCGTGTACCCAGACCTCCTGCTCTGGCGGCACCGGGGCCAAAACAGGGCTGTACCTGGTGGACCTGTGCGCCGGCCGTCCCCAGCCCAGCGGGATCGCCCGGTGCCTCACCGCCCGGTATGGGCAGACGACCCTGTCCACCCACCCCCGGGAGCGCTCGGGGGTGCTGCTGATCAAAGAGGCCACCAAATGCGGCTATAAAGAGGCCCACCCCGGCGACTCCGTGGACCTAGGCTACTACGGGAGCAACACCCGGCGGGGCCGGGTGGGCCGGGACATCGCCCACACCCTGGAGACCAGCAGCATCCAGGGCATCGTGGAGCGGGGCGGGCGCATCCGCCGCCTGATGCCCAGGGAGTGCCTCCGCCTCCAAGGCTTCGCCGAGGACCAGATCGACCGCCTGCTGGCCATCACCTCGGACGCCCAGGCGTACAAACAGGCGGGCAATTCCGTCACGGTCAACGTCATTGAGGCCATTGGGCGGCGCATCCGGGCGGTGCATAAGGAGCTCCGAAAGGAGGAGGCTGGATGGTCGGCCTAAAGGAGCAGTGCTTCGGTGTTGAAATCGAGATGACGGGCATCACCCGGGAGCAGGCCGCCCGGGTGATGGCGGAGTATTTCGGGACCGAAGCCCAGTATAGGGGCGGGACCTATGACACCTGGGTGGCGAAGGATGTCAGGCGTCAAATCTGGAAGTTGATGAGCGACAGCAGTATCCTCTCGGAACGTAAAACAGACGACGGCTATGAGTTCGTCATCGACGAGAGCGAGGAGAGAAGCTACTGGGTCGAGATGGTTACGCCCAAACTCACCTACGACCAGCTCCCTGTGCTTCAGGAATGTATGCGGCGGGTGCAGCGGGCAGGAGCCAAGGTGAACGGCTCCTGCGGCATCCATGTCCATGTGGACGGGGCCAACCACAACCGTCAGAGTCTGAAAAATCTCATCGGCATCATGTTCTCCAAGGAGGACATTTTGTTTAAGGCCCTCCAGGTAAACGAGGCTCGGGCCAGCCGATGGTGCAAAAAGGTGCGGGAACCCATGCTGCGGCAAGCCCGTACTCTGTCTGCGGACGAGACGAAGGACCTGACCGCACTGGAGCAGATCTGGTATGAGGGCAGAGTCGAGCATGATCATTACAACAGGACTCGTTACCACGCTCTTAACCTGCACTCCATGTTCTATCGCGGTACGGTGGAGTTCCGCTGTTTCAATTCCACCCTGGACCCTGGACTGGCGGCAGCCTACGTCAACCTGTGCCTGGCCATGTCTGCCCAGGCCATCGCCCAGCGCAGCACCGTCATGCGCAAGACCCACAGCGATAACGAGCTGTTCACCTTCCGGGTGTGGCTGGTGCGGTTGGGACTCAACGGGCCGGAGTTTAAGGAAACCCGGGATAAGCTGTTACAAAATCTTTCCGGCGACAGGGCCTGGAGGCATGATAAGGACAGTTATGAAGTGAACAAAAAGAAGAAAAAACGTCGTGAAACTGTGAGGTGAAGCGTGAAAATTCGCATTGACGAGAACATCTACGAGGGGACGGGGGAGGCCATCATGGATCAGCTCCGGCTGGCCTCCTTCGACCCCACCGAGCACCCGGATGCCGAGAGCTACCTCCAGCAGCTCCGGGCCAATTTCATCCGCAGCACCGGGTTGGACTGCCCCCTGCCGGAGGGCAGCGTGGAGCGCCAGGCCCAGGCCATGATCGAAAAGCTGGCCAAATACGGCGCGCTGGAGGTGGTCCACAATGGCTGACGGCAAGCTGTACTTCGCTTACGGGTCGAATATCAATCTGGACCAGATGGCCTACCGCTGTCCCGACGCCAAAGTGGTGGGGCCAGTGACCCTGGAGGGCTGGGAGCTGCTGTTCCGGGGCAGCGGTGTGGCCACCATCGGGCCCAAGGAGGGTTCCACCGTCCACGGTCTGCTGTGGCGGCTCACCCCGGACTGTGAGCGTTCCCTGGACCACTACGAGGGCTTTCCTCACTTATACGGGAAAAAATCTGTGTCTGTGAAGGACAAAAGCGGCCAGACGGCCTCTGTCATGGCCTACATCATGACGGAACGGTACCGCGCCCCCGCCGTCCCGCCCGCGCCCTACTACCAGGGCATCCGGAAGGGCTACCGGCAGAACGGTTTGCCGGTGGCGGCGCTGAAAAAAGCCTGGGAGCACGCGGTAGAGGAGGTCCACGCCTACACCGACCGGATCAATGGCCTGACCTCCAAGAGACACGGGGGGAGGAAACGCCATGAGCGGTAAGATCAAGGTGCTGGTGGTGGAGCCGGAGAAGCCCTGCCAGGTGCGGGAGGTGGAGGACGAGCTGAAAGCTCTCCAGGCCATCGTGGGCGGAAATATCGAGGCCGTGTTCCCCTTTCGTGACAGCGCGGCACTGATCTGCAATGCCAATGGGATGGACCTGGGCCTGCTCCCCAACCGGCCCCTGGTGGATGACAGCGGCTTGCCCTGCGACATCGTTTTGGGGACCTTTTTCATCACCGGGGTCCAGGGGGAGAATTTTGTCTCGCTCACTGATGCGCAAATCAGCCGGTATCAGAACCTTTACGACAATATGACGGTTGTTCCAGACGAAAAAGATAAGAATATCGGCAGAATTGTTTCCCACACCAAACCGGCCAGACAGAAAAATGGCCCCGAGCGGTAAAGGAGGGCTGTTCCGAGAGGAGAACGAACGCATCCCCAGGGCGGCGTAACGCCGCACGCCTAAATGGTACTGTTCGGGAAAAGTCCTGGATATCCGTCCTCTTTGATGGTATGGTGTTCCACTTTCTGGACCTGCGGCAGCAATATGACTACCTCAAGGCCACCTTCGATATCCTTTGGGATGAAAACACATCCCTTCTCAAGCAGATCAAAGAGATCGAGGCGGCCTACGAGGCGGCAAACGAGACCGAATGGTACAGCTGGTACGCGGAGGCAAAGCGTTTTGACCAGCTGTTGGACTGTCTGCCGGACCGGGCCTGGATCGAATGAGGGCCCGCCATTGTTGGTATCGCTGGGTTTTCAACGCCCATTCTTGTTGGGTATGGTGATAGCTTTCCCCGCCGGAAATTGGTATGGTTGTAGCCAGTACCACCACCAAAATCACAAAGGAGGACGAACAAAAATGACGAAATACGAACGCCACCCCGCGCCGGAAAAGCTGCTCCGGCAGATCACCACCGAGGCGGTCAACCTGCTGGCCTTGGGCACCACGGACAAGCCCGGGGACGCAGCCCTCCCGGAAACGGGCGCAGCCCTGATCGCCAAAGCCTGGGGACTGCCCCAGGAGCTGCTGGACAATAGCCTGGCTCTCATCCAGCGCCAGCGGCGGCTGGTGGGCGACGGCAGCGGCAAGGCCGCTTTGCCGGACGACCAGCTTCTGGAGGCATACGACGGCGGGATGACCGCCGAGCTGGTCTGGGGCCTGTTCGAGACGGCGGTCCGGCTGGACGACGCCCAGGACCGGGCCAAGATCCATGAACTGGCCCTGCTGCTGGCCGACATCCTGGACTTCGACGAATGGATCGAGGTCAGTGGACCGGGCGGCGGAGAAAAGTGAACTGTGAACAGGGGGCGCTACCCATGAGGGCAGCGCCCCTTCCGTGCGAAAGGGGGATGAAAAATCAGCGCAGATATTCAAATCGACCGGACGGAGCTGGAGCGGCGTGTGGCTGACTACACAAGCACCGCAGCGTTCGAGGCGGAGCTGCAGGCCATGGCCAACTGTTACCGGGAACATGGTCTGCCTGTGCCGCCTTACGAGGTGCTTCGAATTGGTGAGGTCGGCGAGGTCCGGAAGTGCATGGAAACCCTGATGATATGCGAGGCCAAAGGCCATCTGTGGAAGGAACACGCCGACCCGGAGAACGGGACCAGCACCCTGACCTGCCGCCGCTGCGGCGCGGAGGAGCACCTGCGGTGGTGATCCTCACATCTTATAAAAATCCGCCCACAGGGAGATGAGCCGGTGAAGCCAAATTATTCTCACAATTATCGGACCTGTGCCCACAGCCTGAAGCGGGAAAGCGCTCCCTGGCGTGTGACCGGGGGCTGCGAAAACCGGGCGTGTCTGTGCACGGGCAGGCACTATGAGCTGCCCAACCATACACTGTGCCTTACCTGCCCATTTTACCGCAGGGACGGCGTGATTGCAACCAAAGGGGTGGAGAAACATGACGAATCAAAAATTTGAGATCACCGGCATCGCCCACGAGGAATACCCTTTCCTCCATCGCATCCGGGCCCTGCGGGATGTGGGCAAGGATGTGAAAGCTGGGGATCTGGGCGGCTTTGTGGAGTATGAGGGAAATCTGTCCTTCGAGCCGGGGGACGACGCTTGGGTCTACGACGATGCCATCGCCGCTGGGGACAGCGTCGTGGACAGGGGCTCCACCCTGCGGGGGAGGGCCGTCATCTGTGGCCACGCCTACGCCTCCCACTGCTCCACGCTGTTCGGCAGCGCCAGAGCTGAGGATGAGGCATATCTCCGGGGTGCGACGATGTGGGGCGATGCCAGGGCTTCGGGAGTAAGCATGATCCTGGCCGCACCGGAAAACCCGGAGCGGGCCCCCAGGCTGTCCGGCCGCTGCTGTGTGTACGGAAAAGTGATTGGAGATGTGCATCTTCTGGGCAGCGCCGTGGTACTCAGCGGCGAGGAGGTGTGTAACAGCACCCCAGACAGCTTCATTCTGGACGGAAAAACACGCACAGTGGTGCGTGGAGCTGGCCGGGATGAGCTGCGCCCCCGCCAGCCGGAGGGGGTTGAAAAACAGAAGCGAAAGGAGGTGAAACGGTGAGCAATTTCTTTGAAGCGGAGCTCCGCAGGCTGTTTGGCGACGGGGAGATCATCCAAAATCCCACGTTTGTGGGCCGGGCCTGCCTGGGGGATTTGGGCGGAGATCTGCGGGCGCGGGCCGAATTCGTGACCATGGGCTATGCGGGCCGGTATGAAGCCCTGCAGCTGACGGTTCTGAAGCGCACGGAGGGGGAGGTGGACAGGCTTATCCTGCGCCTTGAGGACGTACTCGGCATGAAGTTGGTCCCCGGCAACCCCAATTTCCCTCAAGGGGTATCGCCCCATATCTGAAAGAACACCGTCAGGCCCTTTATACGGCTTTGCTACTATCTGGCAAATTGAACGACCACCTGTCCGAAGTTGACGAACAAGCAGAAGCTATGTTTTCTCAGCTTGTAAAACAGATGGCGGCACAGGACAGTATCACCGAGCAGTTTAAAGCGGATAATCAAATGGAATGGGTCAGGCAAATGAACAGCGCCCGAAACCGGGCGGAGGAAGTTATCTATAATAAGTTGATTTACGCCTGAAATTAAGAAACCTGTAGAGAACATTTAGCAGACTGCCCTA
>CAPOAR010000136.1:0-5792 GCA_948670295.1 uncultured Oscillospiraceae bacterium
ATCATTTCTCTGCGCCGGGAGGACACCGCCCGTCTGGGTTACGACAACGCCGGGATGATCTGATCCATGAGGCAGGGGAAACCCTGACTGCGCTCATCCGCCAAATGCGGGAGGGTACGCTGGCCCCCCCCGCATTGAACAGCTGATGCTGGAACTGGCGGACCGGCTCAAAATCGCCAAAGGCAAAAAGCAGTACGGATATCTGCAAAAGCCGCTGAAGAATCTTGTGGACAAAATCGTGGATGAGGTGGAAAAGGACCCGCGCGTTGCCGCCGCTTACGGCTTCTGGTACCAACTGCGGGAGGAGGTCCTGCGGACCTACCGGGACGATATGCCGAAGCGCGTCGGCCTCTCCCGGCAGCAAGAATTTAAGAGAATCAAAAATCTTGTAATTGGGGAGGCCATTCGGCTGGAATACGAAGCCGCTTCCTTCTCACCGTCAGATGACGCTGAAACGGAAGGCCCATTACCAGATTCGCCTCCTTCAGAAAATAAGCCGCCGGAAGCAGATTCCGACGAACCCGTATTTGAAATGCCGCCCCGCATAGTATGGAGCACTCGTTACAAAGAAGCCCGGTCGCTTCTGCATGGCAAGCGGAACACACCTCCAGATTCCGATAAAGCCTATACGCTCATGCTGGCGGAAGCTCAGTCCAGCAACGCGCTTGCCATGTTCAACCTGGGCCGGATGTTTGCGGACGGTATTGGCAAGGCCATTGACCCAGGGCGGGCCCAGGCAGGGTACGCCCAAGCCCTTGCCGCCTTTCAGACTGTGGAGCAGACGCGGCCAAACCGCTATGCAGAATACCGGATTGGCCAAATGTTCGCCTCGGAACCGTCACGGCACAAAACTACGAGGCGGCAGCTGAATGGCTCACAAAATCAGCGGAGACCGGCCTGTCCTATGCGCAGTACGCCCTTGGCAAGCTATACCGGGACGGCGGGACGGCGGCGCAAACCGATACTCTGGCTGTGATCTGGTTCTCCGAAGCGGCAGAGCAAGGCCATGAGTATGCCCATGTTCGGCCTTGGAAAGCTCCATCTAAAAAACGGGAGCATCCCCTCCGCCTGCCTCTGGTTTCATAAAACCGCTGAACTGGGCAATTCATTGGCGCAGTATCAATTGGGAAAGCTCCTGCTCTCCGGCGGTGGCGTCCCAAAAGATGTGAAGCGTGCCCTCTACTGGCTTACCGCCTCCGCGAAACAGGGAAACCAGTTCGCTCAATACGTCCTCGGAAAGCTATACCTTCTGGAAAAAGCGGCTCCTCAAAACCAGGACGCCGCCCTCCATTGGTTCACGCTGTCGGCAGAGCAGGGTAATGAATATGCGCAACTTGGATGACTTCCGGGGGGCGTCCCTGACGGCCAGCGCCGCCCGGCTCCTGCATCATATGAGCCGGATTTTTCAGGAGCAGCCTCTCCCGGTTCTTCCTGGGAGCAATTTTGTGGACAGCAAGCTCCGGCGAAAGATTCAGGAAAAGAAGATTGCTATGGGCCATAAGCCAGACGATCATGAGGAGCAAACGATTGCAATGTGTTGAGTATGGATCTTGTCTGCACACCGTTTATGTTGTTGCGAAACTCCAGCGCTTCCCCTATACTGTATACTGTCAACCATAGAAGCACCCGCGAAAAATAGTCCGGCCCTCTTGTCACAAACCCGCCCCATCCCGGTCTAACCCTATAGGAGGTATTTTTATGGATACAAAAACAAACCAAGAGCTGTCTGCGTTAATCGGAAAAGCCACCGCCGGAGACAAGGCCGCGCTGGAGACGGTGCTGGCAGGGGTGCAGGATCTGGTATTCAACCTCTCCCTGCGGATGTTGGGTACCTTCCATGACGCGGAGGACGCATCCCAGGACATTTTGCTGAAAGTCATGACACACTTATCCTCCTTCAAGGGGGAAAGCGCTTTCACAACCTGGGTATTCCGCATTGCGGCAAACCACCTCAAGGACTACAAAAAGCACATGTTCGCCCAGTTCCCCCTGAGCTTTGAGTTCTACGGGAACGATATCCGCAACGGGAAGATCCAAGACGTGCCCGACCTGACCCAGAATGTGGAGCGGGCAATCCTGGCCAAGGAGCTGAAGCTGTCCTGCACAAACGTCATGCTCCAATGCCTGGACCCGGAAAGCCGCTGCATCTTTATACTGGGAACCATGTTCCGGGTGGACAGCCGTATCGCCGGGGACATTCTGGGTATCACCCCGGGAGCTTACCGCCAGCGGCTTTCCCGGGTGCGGAAGAAGATGGCGGATTTCCTCTCGGAATACTGCGGTGAATATGGACAAGGTGTCTGCCATTGTACCGGCCGGGTCAACTACGCGATCCAGAACCACCGCATCGCTCCCGATCATCTAGATTTTACTGCCGCCAAGCCCAGCGATACCGCTGTGGAGGTGACGGCGGCCATGGAGGAGATGGACGGCTATTCCCAGCAGTTTTCCTTCTGCCGGACATACCAGTCCCCGGAGCGGCTGAAAAAGATGCTCCGGGACTTTCTGAACGGCCCGGCCTTTTCCACCATTTCGGAAACGTAAGGAGACGGAACCATGAATACGCAGATGATTTTGGACTACCTGTCCAGCCTGAGCACCAACAACAACCGGGAGTGGTATCATGCCCATAAGGCCGAGTATCAGGCGGCCAACGCGCAGTTCGAAGAGCTGATCCAATCTTTGATCTTCCGGATTGGAGAATTCGACAGCGGTGTCCTCGGCCACGCGCCCAAGGAGCTGACCTTCAAACTAGTGCGGGACACCCGGTTCAGCCGCGACAAGTCCCCCTACAATCCCGCCTTCCGGGCGCATATCTCATCCATGGGCAAGCTGCCCATTCCCGTGGGCTACTATCTGATGGTGAAACCGGGCGGCCAGTCCTTCCTAGGCGGCGGCCTGTTTGCCAATATGTTCAAGGACGCCACCAAAATGGTGCGGGACTATATCTCGGAGCACGGCGGCGAGTGGGAAGCGGTCATCACGGCCCCGGCGTTTCAGGAATATTTCACGGTTCAGGGTACGGCGCTGAAAAACGTCCCGGCCGGATATGAAAAAGAACATCCCCAGGCCGGGTATCTGAAATGCAAGAGCTGGTATCTGGAGTACCCGGTTCAGGATGAAGACTTTGCGGATAGTGAACAGTTCCTGTCCAGAGCGGCGGATGTCTTCCACCGGATGAAGCCCTTCAATGATTATCTAAATCATGCTCTCGCGGGCTTTCAAATGCCGAAAAGATAGAGGAAATCCACAGAAAGTAATATTCCCTCATTATCACGAAACAAATCATTCTCAACTAGCGATAAGGGGCTGCCATGCAAAATCAGTGACCGTCTCATAAATTGATAAAATTGGTTTTTAGGTAATCTCAACTGAACACGTTACAAGGTATTGTAATATAGCCCTTCCCATCGTCCGTGCCATTTGAACTACGCAAGTTATTCCCAGCAAAGGCGCAAGAACGTCTTCCTTCAAGAACTTCAAAACATTACCGTACCTCCATTCGGTCGAGTCCCCTTTGCCAATGTCAGCTTAAAATCTGTTTCTTGGGTCTCCAGCTTTACCTGATAACCCTGGGATTGAGTGTAGCGGGTAACGTTCTCCACCGCTGTCCGGGCATCCACCAGGATTTCCAGCGCGGCGGGAAAGTGATCCTTTGCAATCACTTTCTGTAGCATTACAACAGGCATCGGGCAGGACAATCTCCTTGCGTCAATCATCATGCTGCCTCCTTTCCACGAAGATGAAGCAGGTTCAGCGCAAGAAAGACAGCAAAGCCGATTCCTACCGCAAGCATGCCCGCTGTTCCAATACCACCTACCTGGTACATACCCTCCGCCACACTGTCTGGATCCCTGCCAGGCCAAAGCCGAGGGCCATGGCTACCTGTAATCATGCCCAGTACCGTCACCGCAGCATCACCGTTATCCTCTCCCGATAAAATGGGCTGGCGCAAAAGATAGCCGTCCAGCAGGATAGCACCCCAACCTGCCAGGACCATGTCCAGGAAGGACCAGAGGTGCTGGCTGTGAGCGATAGATTGAGACATCATAGAAAAATCGTAGTTCCTCATAACAATATTTCCCACTGGCGGATATTTGCCCGCTCGTTCTCCGCCACGAAGGACAGCACCTGCAGGACAATATCGCTGAGGAAGGTCCCCATCAAATCCCTCCCCCGGCGGGTATCCAGCAGCGGCATTCCAGCACGGCAATGTCGATCCCCTTCTCCTTGGTGAGCATGCGCCACTGGTCCAGGATTTCCTCATAGTTGCGCCCCAGGCGGTCGATGCTCTTGATGTAGAGCAGGTCCTCCGGCCTCATTCTCTTGACCAGGCGCATGTACTGCGGACGCTGAAAGTCCTTTCCAGACTGCTTGTCCATGAAAATATTTTTCTCGGGAACCTCCAGCTCCCGCAGCGCGATTCTCTGCCGGGCCTCGTTCTGGTCCCTTGTGCTGACCCTGATGTATCCATAAATTTCGATTTTTCCCGCCTCCCCGCTAAACCTTAAATTGTTTCCCTACGCACCGTGATTCCAGCGTGCGCGGCGTTTTGCACACAGCCGCCCGCCCTTGTCTCACGCGGAATTTCCACCTGCGCGGGACGCTATTTTCGAAAAAAACGATACTCCCGCCCGCGTTCAGGCAGGGAGTATCGTTTTTTCGCCGTTCCAGCAGGCCGCCTCACCGCCTGCGGCGGAAGCGGCGCACCGCCGCCCGCGTAAGCAGAACCACGGCCAGCGCCGTCAATGCCAGCCCGGCAGCCGCAGCGATGGTAAACCCATTGGGGTTTTGCACCAGCTCCACCGGATTCCAGCCACAGCGCACCTGCTTGCGCCCGTCGGGGGCGGCGTACCGGGCGTCTATCCGGCTCCCCATGGCCTGGAGATAGGAGGCGACGGCGTACCACTCCTTCACCTCGTCCCCCTGCGCGTCCCGGACGATATAGTCCTCCAGGTCCTCCATGCTGATGGGAACGCCGGAGGCGTCCCGGGGCGTGATGGAGATCAGGCCGAAGGAGGACCGCTCCGCCGCTCCCAGCATCTGCCCGCAGTACAGCCCTGTGACCACCTGGTACAGCCCCTTGTCCTCCACCTCGGATTCCACGCCGTCCCGAAGGAGGGAGGCCCGGTACACCCGGTTGAAAAACACCCGGTTTGTGTTATAGGCTCCCGCCACCCCCGACCAGTAGAGCCGGGCGGCGGGCATGAGCTCCGACACGGAGGCGTCCACCTCCAGAGCCCGTTTCACATCCGCCCCGGTGAGGTACACCGCCACCAGGGGATAGCCCGGAATCCCGTCCGCCCCAATGCCCAGCGAGGCGGCGTTGAACACATCGGACACGGTGACCTCCCCCACGGGGAGGCTCTCCCGGACAACACCTGACGCCGTAAGGGCCAGGTCCACCCGCTCCCCGGAAGCCTCCTCCGCCGCCCACTTGTAGGCGTCGGACAGGAGGTTACCGTAGGTGGATTCATGGCGGGCGCCATACAAATCCTCCACGGTGTCAAAACGGTAGGGATTGTGGACCAGGACCTGGTCAAAGCCCAGGCCGAAGCGGGAGAGGTACTCTGCTTCCACCTCCTTTTTGGCGCGCTCCACCCAAGCGGCAACCTTGGCATCCTCCGGCAGGGAGCCGTCAATGGGGATGAGCTGGTATCCGGTAAGGGCCGTCCCGCCGCTGGGCCTGTACTCCAGGGACACCACACCCAGGTTTTTCGAATACTCCCCGGCGGACACAATCCAGGTATTCCCCACTCGGATGGGCTGTTCCAGGGTGGTATGCGTGTGGC
>CAPOAR010000137.1:0-5601 GCA_948670295.1 uncultured Oscillospiraceae bacterium
GAACTACGATGAAATATTTTATGGCGGATACTCCTTTCGCTGGTCTGGAACGGATGATGATGGACCCGTCCAGGCGCTGTGACAGCGGCGAACTCAAGGTTTGCCGCAAAGAAAAACCAGCTCCTCCCGCGCGGAGGAGCGGAAAGGAGCGCAAATGAGCCATGTGATCAAGGCGGTACTGCATAACCCCTCGCACCCGGAATACGGTCAAATCACCATCCCCTTCCCCATCCCGCTGGATGAATACGACCAGACCATTGAGATGCTCCAGGCAATCGAATGGGGCTTTTCCATAAATCGTGACTCCATGGTGGATGAGGCGGAAAGCCCTCACAAGCCGCTGGCTCTTCTCAAGAATACCATGGTCAACGTGGACCAGCTGGACTATTTAGCGAAGCGGCTGGCGGGCTTTTGCGCGGAAGAAACCAGCCAATTCCAGGCTATGGCCTATCACCTAAACCTATGCGGTATCAAGGATCCCATCAACCTGACGTTCTGCTGCCAGCGAGCCAGGGTTATCGCCAATTTCAACGGCCTGGAACAGGCGGGCCGCGACCACCGCATGAATCTCAACGGCGGCATTCTGCCAGCGAGGAATCCAAACTCCTGGATGTCCGGAAGGAAGCCCTCCAGCTCATCCAAAGCGGCGCGGGGACCATCACGCCCTTCAGCATCGTTTATGACAATGGGATGCGAATGGAGCAGCTTTACGACGGGAAACATTTCCCTCCGTACTTACATGACGCATACCCGCTGGTTCTGGAGGCGCCGTCCAAGCAGGCACCGGAGGAAAAACCGGAATACCTGTATCTTCCCGCGTCCCAGCGTCAGATTGAGCGGGCCCTATGCCGGGCCGGAGCGGCATCCGGCGCGGACCTTCAGTTCCAAATTGAAATAAATCAATTGCCCGAGCAAACCGCCGCCTTGAATTAGGTATTACACCATTTGTCCAGCCTTACAGGAATTGCGACGACGGTGAACCAGCCGGGGAACAAAAATACTTCGCTCGGAAGCGTATACTTTCAGTTAAAATTGTAGTATTTATGTTTATTGCAAAATCAAGAGAGACCGTAAAACCACCGCAAAGAATAAAGACCAACTTGATGAATATGAGATTTCGGCAACCATGAACCCACTATTGCGGTTGCGGTTAGTAGAGGTTTTTTTAGGAAACTGGAGGCATAACCCTCACTGAGGCTGTCAAAGAACAGTGAGGAATGCAGCAGGGCAAGAACGGCTGCTATGCGGCCATGGCACCCAAAACATCCCTCTGAACATTGGCCCAGGCACATGCCCTTGGGAACGTCCGTCTAGGAAGAGCACTGGCCTTTTTCCTCTTTCGCCCCGCAAACCACGGTTCCTCTACCAACGGGCACCAGCCTGCAGCCACTGCGGGCATCTGCCGTTCACGGCGGTATTTTCCAATTTTCCAAATACTTCTATTCAGTCTCCCTTCCCTGGGCCTAAGATGATGGCCGCCTTTGGAATTTCCCAGCGGCCAGGAACAGGAAAGAAACTAGCCCAGCCCCGCTGCCTATAGGCACAGGACACAGCCCTCCCGCCCGGCCCCTGGCGGCGGCCCAGCCAATTGCTTTATACAATTGCGCCAAAAAATATTTCTATTTTCGGGCAAAATGACGTTTTTCTGAAATTCCCGAAAATCCTCCCCCATCATGTGAAAAAAGGACGTTTTGCAACGGGAGGGAATCCGCTAAAATGTGTTTCAAAATCATGCGTGAGGAGGGAGAAATGCGTGGAATATGTGCTGGAAATGAAAGATATCAGCAAAACCTTTCCGGGCGTAGCGGCGCTTGACCATGTGCAGCTGCGGGTAAAGCCGGGAGAGGTCCATGCGTTAATGGGAGAAAACGGCGCGGGAAAGTCCACCCTGATGAAGATCCTGATGGGCATTTACACCAAAGACCCCGGCGGCGAAATTTTGTTTGACGGAAAGCCCTATCATGCGGCAAACCCCAAGGAGGCCATGGATACGGGAATCGCCATGATCCACCAGGAACTGAACCCCATCCTGGATATGGCCGTTTATGAAAATATCTTTGTGGGACGCGAACTTCGGAAAAACGGCCTGGTGGACAAGAAGGCGGAGATCGAGGCGGCCCAGAAGCTCATTGAGGAGTGCGGGCTGCACGTCTCGCCTAGGGAGACGCTGCGAAACCTCACCGTGGCGCAGTGCCAGCTGATTGAGATTATCAAGGCGATCTCCGTCAACGCAAAGGTCATTGTCATGGACGAACCCACCGCCGCCATCACCGAGCGCGAGGTGGAACTGCTGTTCCAGCACATCCGCAGGCTCACGGAAAAGGGCGTAGCCATCATCTATATCTCCCACCGCATGGCAGAGATATTCTCCATCTGCGACCGGGTCAGCGTTTACCGCGACGGGCAGTACATCGGCACAGACGATACGGCGAATTTGGATGAGACCAAGCTGATCAAGATGATGGTCGGCCGGGAGATCACGGATGTGTACCCAAAGCTGGACGCTGACATAGGCGAGGTGATTTTCGAGGCAAAAAACATCGTCCGCGCCGACCAGAAGGTGAAAAACGTCAGCCTCTCCGTCTGCCGGGGGGAAATCCTGGGTATCGGCGGCCTGGTGGGCGCCGGGCGGAGCGAGCTGGTGGAGGGAATCTTTGGCATGCAGCCCCTCTCCGGCGGCGAAATCTACGTAAAGGGCAAAAAGGTGAAGGTCTCCTCTCCCCGGGACATCATCAAGGAGGGCGTGGCCCTCATCACCGAGGACCGCAAAGTCACCGGATTGAACCTGAGCGGCTCTGTCAACGACAATATCGCCATGGTGGCCATCAAAAAGCTGCTGAGCCACGGCCTGTATAACAGGAGCAAGGCGCTCAGCGCCTCCCAGGAGTACATTGAAAAGCTGAATATCAAAACGCCTTCCGGCAACCAGATCGTGGGCAACCTGTCCGGCGGCAACCAGCAGAAGGTGGTTATCGCGAAATGGCTGCTGAACGAGCCGGATATCATCATCCTGGATGAGCCGACACGGGGAATCGATGTGGCGGCCAAGAGGGATATCTATCTGCTGCTGGGCCAGCTCGTACGGCAGGGGAAGGCCGTTATCATGATTTCGTCGGAGATTCCCGAGCTGATGGGAATCTGTGACCGGATCGCCGTCATGTGCGAGGGCAATTATTCCGGTGAGGTCCAGCGCGGAGAATTCTCCCAGGAGCGGATCATGGCGCTGGCCTCCGCGATCAAGGTGTAAAGGAAGGGGAAACCATGAAAGACACAAAACGTACAAAGGCGCTCATCAGCGAATATTTCATCTTCGTCATCTTTATCGCGCTGGTGGTCGTGCTGACCTGCTTAAAGCCCAGTTTCATTCAGCCCGGCAACTTGGTCAACATCCTCAAGCAGGCGTCCATCAACGGCATCCTGGCGTTCGGCATGATGTTCGTGATTATCGCCGGCGGATTTGATATGTCCGTGGGCTCCACGGTGGCGTTTACCGGCGTCCTGGCGGCTATGCTGGGCCAGGGCCAGTATCCCCTGATCGTCCCCCTGCTGGTGGCCATGCTGGCGGGCCTGGCCGTGGGCGTGGTAAACGGCGTAGGCGTGGCCGTGGGCGACCTGCCTCCCTTTATCATGACCCTTGGCACCATGACCGCCGTCCGCGGCCTGGCGCTGCTGATCTCCAACGGCAAGCCGGTCATCGGGATCAGCGCGGAATACAAGGCTATCGCCGCCTCGTCGGTCCTCGGCGTCCCCATGCTGGCGGTCTTCCTTGTGGTCATCATCCTGATCTGCTCCTTCGTGCTGGCAAAGACCGTGTACGGCCGCCGGGTCTATGCCTGCGGCGGCAACCTGCTGGCGGCCCGGGTATCCGGCATCAACACCACAAAGATCCGCATCTCCACCTTCGCAATCGCGGGCCTTCTGGCCGGGCTGAGCGGCTTCCTGATGACCTCCCGGGTCACCATTGGCCAGCCCAACGCGGCGGAGAGCTATGAGATGGACGCCATTACGGCCTGTGTGGTGGGCGGCGTGTCCATGTCTGGCGGCGTGGGCAAGTCCTGGGGCGTTGTGGTGGGCTGCCTGCTCATCACGGTCATCGCCAACGGCCTGGACATCATGGGGGTCTCTTCCCACTGGCAGAAAATTGTCAAGGGTGCCATCATCGTCCTGGCGGTGCTGCTGGATATCAAGGGCAAGGGCAAAAAGAATTGACGGGTGTCAAGAGAATTGCCGGACGCTCTGTCCGCCGTCTCTTACATATAAGTTTTTAAGGAGGAAACACACATGAACAAGAAGAAGTTTCTCGCAACGCTCCTGGCCTGCGTCATGGCGCTGGCCCTCACCACGGGCTGCGGCGGCAAGACCGACGCCCCCGCTGCTCCCGCCCCTGCCGGAGGGGACAGCGGCGCTGGCTCTGACTCCGCAGGCGGTGCCTATAAAATCGCGATGATCCAGCAGCACCAGACCAACGCGTTCCAGATCGCTGTCACCGAGGCCGCCGAGGCCAAGGCCGCAGAACTGGGCGTTGAGCTGAAAATCCTGAGCGCCGACCAGGACGCCGCCACCCAGATCAGCCAGATCGAACAGTGCGTGTCCGAGGGTTACCAGGCCATCCTGTTTGAGCCCGTCGATCCCGACGGGCTGCGGGACGCCGCCAAGAACGCGGCGGATGCCGGCGTGGTGGTCATCAATATCATCTCCGCCTGCACCGACTGGGAGAGCGCCGGAATCTCCGCCGTCTCCTACGGAAACAATGTCAAGGCGGGCGAGACCGAGATGCAGCAGGTTGCCGACCTGCTGGGCGGCAAGGGCAACATCGCCATCCTGACGGGCCCCTCCGCGGACGCTGGCGGCCTGCAGCGCATGGAGGGCTATGAGACCATCCTGGCGAAATACCCCGACATCGTCCAGGTTGTCTCCCCCGCCGACTGCGCGTGGGATACCGCCCAGGCGCAGGCCACCGTGGAGAGCTGGCTGTCCGCCTATGACCTGGATGCCATCGTCTGCGAAAACGACGGCATGGCCGTGGGCGCCGGAAACGCCGCCGGAGCCAACAGCGGGATCATCATCTCCGGAGTTGACGGAACCCCCGACGGCTTTGAGGCGATCAAAGACGGACGGATCACGGGCACCGTGTCCCAGAACGGCGGCGCCATGGCCGCCAACGGCGTTGAGGCCGCGGTCACCCTGCTGAGCGGCGGCACCCTGGAGACCAACGTCCTGGTCACCGACAACACCTGGATCGACTCCTCCAACGTGGCGGATTACGAGTAATTTTCAGCCAGGTAGTTCCAACGGCAAACCTGAAACAATCATCACGCGGAGAGGGGAAAACGAAACGGTTTTCCCCTCTCCTGGCTATTGAAAAAACCTTTTTCCAGCAGCAGGGCAAAACAGCGCCGGACCCCACGGGCCCGGTGAAACGGACAGAAAGGAGCGCGCCCAATGAAAATCGCGTTTGACGTAGATGTCTTAGCCAAGCAGATGCCCATTAAGGATTACGTGCGGAAGGTGGCGGACTGGGGCTACCAATACATCGAGCAGTCCCCCCATCCCCGGATCAATCCCTTCTACAAGCACCCCCTCTTCTCCAAAGAGTGCGAG
>CAPOAR010000138.1:0-5494 GCA_948670295.1 uncultured Oscillospiraceae bacterium
GGGTGTCGATGAGGCCGCTGAGGTTTCTGGCGCAGGAGATGTTGGCCCGGTGGCTTTCCTTCCACCTGTCCAGCTCACCCTCCCGCTTGGCCTCCTGTCTGGAATAGGGGTAAAGTTTAGCCATGGCAGACCACCTCGCCATCCAGCATCATCAGCTCATCCAGGCTGCCCGCGCACGCCCCTATGTCCTCCAGCATCCGCCGCACCGCCGGGGGCACGTCGGTGATATCGTGCCGCTGCCCGCCGTCAGTGACGTGGGCCACTCCATCACAGACCTCCACATGGAGCTTGTTCCCCTTCGGTATACCCATCTCCGCCCGGATCTCCCCGGACAGCTCCGCCTCCGGCCCGTACACCCCCTCATAGGGACACCCGTCCGGGCAGCCCTCGCAGGGGCCGCAGGCGTCCTTCAGCTTGCCCAAAAACTCCGCCGCGAGGCAGGTCAGGGCGTCGATGGCGCGGGCCGCCTGCAGCGCGGTCATGCTGGCGGGGGCCGCTACCAGCAAGCCCTTCTCCACCCGGAAGCCCAGGGTTTCGCCGGGCTTGAAGCCGCAGATCTCCGCCACCTCACCGGGGAGCGCAAAATCCTTGTTCCGCTTATGATTCTTCATGTTCGTGTTCCTCCTCTTGTTTTTTTGTTGGTTCATGGATCAGCCGGTATGTTCCCCCGCCGCCCCTGTCCTCGCCGCGCTGGAACAGGTCGAGCTGCCAGCCCCGGTCGGCACCCAGGGCGCGGGGGTCGTAGTTGGTCATCACCACCTCCTCGTACTCGCTGCCCGCTGTCTGGGACATACTGTTGGGCCGCGTGGTGTGGAAGATATAAAAATCCCGGTACAGATCGCAGATGAAGGGGCAGTAGTTGTAGGATACCATCACCAGCCCCTTGCACTGCGCCAGCGTGTCGTGGAGCCGGATATGGTCGGTCTTGGGGAAGGCCACCTCGTAGCACTCGGCGTTGAAGTAAGGCGGGTCGCAGTAGAAAAAGGTGTCCGCCCGGTCGTACTGGGCGATGAGCTCCCCGAAATCCTTGTTCTCCACCACCACATCCTTCAGTCTGCGGGAGCACTCCCAGACCAGGTAAAAGAAGCGGCGCAGGTCGCAGGGACGGCCCGCGAAGGCGTTGGCCCCGCCGCTGAAGCTGTACCGCACCAGCTTGAAGTAGTCCGCCGCCCGGCGCAGGTCGCCCCGGGGTGTGCGCTCCAGCATCAGGCGGCGGATCATTTCCTCCTGGGGCGGTTCCAAAAAAATCTGGGTCAGCTCCAGTTCTTCCTCCAGGTAGTCGTCGGTGAACTCCTGGCGGGAGAAGAACCTGTACAGCACGTTGAAATCGTCCCGGGAATTGAGCGGCAGGAACCCCAGTTCCCGGAGCAGGGCCATGGGGCGCTCCTTCACACAGCAGAACAGGTTGGTAAGGTTGCTGTTGAAGTCGTTGTAGACTTCAGCGCAGCCCCGGCGCAGGGGGTGGCCCAGGGTGACGGTGCCGCTGCCGCCGAACACATCCACGAACCGGGCATACTGGGCGGGGGCCAGGCGGTTGATCAGCCACAGCAGCTTCCCCTTGCCGCCCACCCAGGGGATGAAGCTTTTCAGGGATCACCACCCCCGGGGCCGAACTCGTCCAGCGAGCCCTCCAGTCCGGCGATGGCCTTTTCCAGCCCACAGGCCATCTGCCTGAGCTGCCGGATGGTGGTGTAGACCTCTCCCGCAGCCACGGCGTAGAAATAGCCGTCCCGGCTGCTGGCAATGGGGACGCCCCGTTTCCGCAGCCGGTGGACCAGGCGGCGAAGCTCGTTGCCGCTGATCTGGAGAGCCCGCTCCAGCTGGGCACTTTTCTGGATGCGGCCCCGCCCGGGGCACACGGTCTTGAGGTATTCGAGCAGCAGTTCTTCTTTCATGATTTCCTCCTTTTTCGGGGGCGTTTTCCCGAAAAAAGGGCATAAAAAACAGGGGCCATTATTCCCTCCGGGAAAACGGCCCCTGTGTGATATTTATTGCATCGCCATCCCAGGCTCCTCCTGGGGCTGGGCGGGGGTGCTGAATTGATAGCAGAACTCATTGGCGCTGCGCCGGATGTAGCCCCAGCCGTCCGGGGTAGGCGTGTAGCCCTCCTGTTCCAGCAGGTGGGCCTTGTAGCCCGCCAGGTCGATGCCGCTGGCCCGGATCAGCTCCTCGGACACGCCCTTATCCATCAGGAGCGCCATGCCGGACGCCTCCAGATCGGCGCGCTGCATCCAGTCGTAGCAGTTGAGGTTTTGACTGACGTCCAGCGCCAGTCTCAGGTCATGGCAGCCCTCCAGCACCAGCGCGGAGGTGTACCGCTGCATGAAGCGCGAGGATCCCTGGCCCTTCTCGTCCAACACAAAGCCCAACTGGACACCATCGTAGATCAAGTCCGCGATGTTATCGCCGTACTGGGCCACCAAATCGCCTGCTTCGGGCAGGACGCACTGGGCGTCCACCAGGGCGCACTCGTCCCAGCGCCGGACCCGCAGCTCCCGCAGGGCCAGCGCCTCCTCTGTGGAGCTCTCATCGCCGTACTCATCCAACCCCGGCAGCCGCAGCCACACCCCCTCGGGCACAGTGGGGGAGGCCAGCTTCACCTTGACGCTCCAGCCCTCATCAGCGGGCAGGGCCAGGCCGGACCGGTAGACCTGCTCAGGGAACGCATCCGGGTACTGAACGTAATAGCTCCCGATGAACAAGCCGGGATGTTTGTCCTCATACTGCCGCCCCACCGCTTCCAAGTCCGCGAAGGCCAGGGCGTCCACCGGCATCCTGGTGTCGTTGAGCAGATACCGCCTGCCCAGCGCCTCGTAGCTGCCCGCGTCTATGCACACCATGTACTCATCCAAAGACTGGAGCCGGTTGATGGCCTGGACAGCGTTTTCGGGCGGGCTGCCCATCACTGCGGCGGTTAGGGCATAGCCCTCCCGCACACTCAGCGTCCCCAGCCGCTTCCTGATCCAGTCCTGTTCCCGCTCCTCGCCGGGGAGCTGGGCCAGGTAGTCAAACTCATTCAATTTCACATCATCTCCATTTCATTGCACGTATGCTCATGCTCCATCCCTTGGGCGGGCCCGCTGTCAGTGCGCTGGATCAGACCGTAGGCGGTGATCGTCCCGCCATCCTGTTCCACCACCGCTTCCCCATACCGGCGCAGGTCTAAATATTGGGCGATAAGCTCCGCGTCGTCCTCCGACAGCATGGTGTTCAGGCACTCCATGGCCGCGTCCTCCGGCTCCAGAAGCTTGGGGGAGAGGGTGTACTGATCCAGCCGATCCGCCAGGGACAGGGCCTGGACCATGTCGTCACAGCGGGCGGTTCCCAGGAGGGCCTTGTACTTGGGCAGCTCACCGTCCGCCTCCATCTCCGCCATGCGGCGGGCCAGGCAGTCCAGGGTGCCCAGATTTCCGGTCAGGCCGTTGAGGGCGGGAGCGGCGCAGTCCACGCACTGGGCGGGGCTGTCCTCAACGCTCCTGCCCAGCGGCGCGGGCAGTTCTGCCCGGCTGCCGTCCGGCAGCTCCGCCAGCATGGCATAGTCCGGCTTTCTCGGCGTCAGGTCCAGGGTGCCATACACCTGCTTCAGCTCCTCCCGCCGCTGGACATAGCCGCCCCGGGTGAACACACCGCCCTCGGCCTCCCGGAACTGCCTGCCGATCCGCTCAAAGTCCAGCAGCTCAAAAGCCGCGTCAGACAGACCCTTGGTTTCCGGCACAAACCCGTTTTCCGCGCAGAACCGGCCCAGTTGGGCATCGGTCACCACTCCTTCCACGAGGTGGCAGCAGTCCGTGCTGTAGGCCAGGTCGATCAGCCGGGGCAGAGGGACGGGTTGGCCCACCGGCATACGCTCCATCGCCGCCAGGCCCTCGAAAGCAGTTATCTCCGCTCCGTCCAGCTGCGCGAACCGCTGAGCCAGGGCATTCAGTTCAGGCAGGGAACCATTGTCCTGATCCAGGTGCTGGAATATGTCGTCATCCGCGCCGAAAAGCTCCCATCTGGGCGTCTCGCCGGGCTCCAGCCGCAGCTTTTCCAGCGTGTCCAGAAGGACATAGGGCTCGGCGGGGAGGGTAAGCTCCGCCCACGAGCCGCCCTGTGAGGACAGCTCCACCTCAAATACCTTATAGGCCCGGTTTTGCAAGAGCTTGTTGAAGCTGGAATATTTGAACTCGTTCCCCTTCCGGGTCTTGATGCCGCGCCTGTTCAAGTCCTCTATAATCTCCCCCAGGGTTTCCCCTTCGGCGTACCGCTTGAAGATTTCCAGCACTACGGGAGCGGTAGCCGGGTCAATTTGCAAATGGTGGTCAGCCAGGAAATACCCGAACGGGGGAGGCCCGCCGTTATTGTTGCATTTCAAAGCGTTATCTTTCTGCCCCCGGCGTATCTTCTCGGCCAACTCTGCGGAATAATATTCGGCCATACCTTCCAGCATGGATTCCAGGATAATCCCTTCCGGCCCCTCGGTGATATGCTCTGTGGCGGACACCACCCGGACGCCGTTCTTTTTCAGAATATTCTTGTAGTGTGCACTGTCATAGCGGTTCCGGGCGAACCTGTCCAGCTTCCAGACGAGAACCGTATCAAACAGGTGCTTGCCGCTGTCCCTTATCATTCGTTGGAAGTCCAGCCGTTTGTCTGTGTCCTTGGAAGCGGACAACGCCCGGTCAATGTAGCTATCAATGACCCGGATTCCGTTTTTGCTGGCATACTCCCGGCACTCCCGCAGCTGGCCCTCTATGGATTCTTCCCGCTGACGGTCTGACGAGAACCGGGCATAGATCACAGCGTTGACGCTCATTGTTTCGATTCCTCCATCATCTTAATCAAGGTTTCTTTCAACTTGGCGTTGAAGGGAGAAGCCGGGTCAAAACACATTTCAATAAATTCTTTCATGCCCTCGCTGGTGGCAGTTGGCTGGGGCCTGTATTCGTATAGCTTCCCTTGGGGCTGGTCCGTGCGGCACGTCAGATAATCCATTGAGACATTGAAATAGTCAGCCCACCATACAAGGATTTTCACGGAAGGGGCCGTTTTACCTGCTTCCATTCTGGCAATGGTGGTTTGATTCGTTCCACACAGTTTGGCAATTTCCATTTGTGACAAGCGGGCAGTCTCCCGTAACTCCCGCATACGCTGGCCGATTTCATTCATAATCTGGCCCCCTTTCTGTAGTCTATTTTAGCACAAATAGGCACTTTTGTCAATGCTAAAATAGCATATATTCAAAGCGTTTTTAACCTATGCCCCGCAGGGCATGAAAGCGTCAGCAATTCGGAGAATTGCGATAGCGTACCAAACCGCTGGCCCCGCCTTATGCCAGGGGAACGAAAACCGCCCATGCTCCACCCGTGGCGGGCCACCCTGTCCCGTCAACCGCATACAGCCGCTTTAATTACAAAAAGTGCCCCCGCCATTCTCATTTGAACGGCGGGGGCAAAAGGCTTTTTAATTGTAGGCCCGGTAGAGGAATGTCACGATTTCGCCCCGGCTGCACACC
>CAPOAR010000139.1:0-5448 GCA_948670295.1 uncultured Oscillospiraceae bacterium
CGCACTCCGCGCAGAAGCCGCCGCACATCATCATGTATCCAATGGGCAGCAGCATACACACAAAATAGCTCCCAAAATCCCACGGAATCAGCATAAAAACCGCAAAAAGCACCACGGAACCAGTGACAATCAAGGCCCCCGCCCCTGCCACGGCCCAATTCGTCCCATTCTCCAACCCCCGGCTACTTATGGTAATCCGCCCCCTCCTGAATCTTAAACGCCCGGTAAATCTGTTCCAGCAGCATCACCCTTGCCAGGTGGTGGGGGAAGGTCATGGGCGACATGGACAGGGCGGCCCAGGCCCCGGCCTTGACGGAGGGGTGCAGCCCGTAGGACCCGCCGATGACGAACACCAGATGCTTGGCGGCGTTGTGGCTCCAGGCGGAGACCATGGCGGCCAGCTCCTCGCTGGAGCGCATAGTCCCCTCGACGGCCAGGGCGATGACGCTGGAGTTGGGGGGGATTTTGGAGCGGATGGCGTCCCCCTCCTTTTCCAGCGCCCCCTGGATCTCCCCCAGCGACGGATTTTTCGACAGCCTCTGCTCCGCCAGCTCCACAATGCTCAGCTTGCAGTACCCCTTCAGCCGCTTGGCATATTCCGCCGCGGCCTCCTGGTAGAACTTCTCCTTCAGCTTGCCCACGCAGATCAAGGTGATATCCACCAAAGCGAGCTCCTCCTCTCTTGTCCGCGGCGGCCGCGCACTTTAGCCGCCTGCTCCCGGCCGCTCCGCGCTATACTTCAATTCACGCTGCGCGCCCTCCGCCACGGCGTCTAAACCACTTCGACTGCGCGCGCCGTTTGCCGGCCCTTTGGGCCGCCAAGCCGTCCACTCCGCTGCGTGTTTTAGCCGCCTGCTCCCGGCCGCTCCGCGCTATACTTCCAGCCACCCCGTCGCCTCATTCCTGGGCGCGGCGATCAGCTCCACGTCGTTCTCCCCCAGCCCCAGCTCTCCCAGGGCCCTTCGGGCCGCCGCCAGGGCCAGCTCAGGCCGGTTGTTCTCCTGGGACAGGTGAGCCAGCACCACCCGTCCGGCCCCCTGGGACCCCGCCCAGGCGGCCAGCTCCCCGCCCATCTCGTTGGACAGGTGCCCCCGCGCGCCCCGGATGCGGTTTTGCAGGTGGAGGGGGTAGGGCCCCCTTCGGAGCATCTCCGGGTCGTAGTTGAACTCCCCGATGAGGGTGTGGGCCCCCCGCACCCCCTCCCGGGCCTGGGGGGTGATGACCCCGGTGTCGGTACAAAGTACCAGCTTTCGTTTTCCGTCCGTCACCCAGTACCCCACCGGGCAGGCGCAGTCGTGGCTGGTGGCGAAAGCGCCCACCTCCAGCCCGCCCAGGGCAAAGCGCTGCCCCGGCTCGAACACCCGGAAGCGCTCGGTCAGCCCGTCCCACCGCCCGCACAGCTGGCAGGCCGTCTCCTCCGCGGTGTACAGCGCCGCCTGGGTCTGCCGGCACAGCACCGGCAGGGCGGCCACATGGTCGATGTGCTCGTGGGTGATGAGCACGCCGGACACATGCCGCAGCTCCACCCCCAGCGCCTTCAGCCCCTGGGCGATACGCCGGGTGGAGATACCCGCGTCGATCAGGATATGTACCCGTCCGTCGCTGACCACCGCGCAGTTTCCCGACGACCCGCTGGCCAGCGTGGCCACCCTCAGCATAACGCACCACCCCATTCTCTCAATTCCACGAACAAGCCGGAAAGGATACCGTCCTTTCCGGCAAAAATAACCATATTGTGCCCATGTCCACGCTGCGCGGCTGTCCACCGGCCCGGGCCGGCCTGCGGAGGGCATTGCGGCCCCGCGCCCCCGTTCCGTCCGCCGCGGCCTGCGCCATTATCCTGCGGCAGATACCTTCCCACGCTCCGGGTCGGGCACCTCCACCACCCGGATATCCGCCCCGATGCGGGAGAGCTTGCCGATGATATCCTCGTAGCCCCGCTCGATATGCTTCACGTTGGAGATCTCGCTGGTGCCCTGGGCGGCCAGCCCGGCGATAATCATCCCCGCCCCGGCCCGCAGGTCGCAGGCCTCCATGGGCGCGCCGGTGAGCTTTTCCACGCCCTCAATGATGGCAATCTTGCCGTCCACCTGGATTTTTGCCCCCAGGCGGCGGAACTCCTCGGTATAGCGGTAGCGGTTGTCCCACACGCCCTCGGTGATGACGCTGGTGCCGTTGGCCAGGCACAGCACGGCGGCGATCTGGGGGTGCATATCGGTGGGGAAGCCGGGATAGAACATGGTCTTCACGTTGGTGCGCTGGAGGGGCCCATGGCGGCGGACAATGAGGGAATCCCCCTCCTCCTCCACCTCGGCGCCCATCTCCACCAGCTTGGCGGTGATGCACTCCATATGCTTGGGGATGACGTTGCACACGCGCACCTCGCCCCCGGCGGCGGTGACGGCGGCCATGTAGGTGCCCGCCTCGATCTGGTCGGGGATGATGGAGTACTCCCCGCCCCGCAGCTTGTCCACACCTCGGATTTTAATCATATCGGTGCCCGCGCCGGTGATATCCGCCCCCATGGAGTTGAGGAAGTTGGCCAAATCCACGATATGGGGCTCCCTGGCGGTATTTTCAATGACGGTGGTGCCCTTTGCCAGCACGGCGGCCAGCATCAGGTTCATGGTGGCCCCCACGCTGGCCACGTCCAGGTAAATCTGGCTGCCCTTCATCCGCCCGCCGTCCGCCTCGGCGCACATATAGCCCTTTTCCACCTTGACCTCCGCCCCCAGGGCGGCGAAGCCCTTTAGATGCTGGTCGATGGGCCGGCTGCCGAAGTCGCACCCGCCGGGCAGGGGCACCTCGGCCTGGCCGAACCGGCCCAGCATGGCGCCCATCAGGTAATAGCTGGCCCGGAGCTTGCGCCCCGCGTCATAGGGCACGGCCTGGCGCCGGGCGTCGGTGCAGTCCACTTCCACGGTGGTGCGGTTGATCAGGCGCACGCGGGCCCCCAGGTCCCGCAGGATATCCAAAAGCAGGTCCACATCGCTGATGGCGGGAATATTTTCAATGCGGCAGGGGCCCTCCACCAGCAGGGCGGCGGGAATAATACCAACGGCGGCGTTCTTCGCGCCGCTGACCTCAACCTTGCCATACAGCGGGCGCCCGCCGTGAATCACGTATTTTTTCAAATCAGCACCTCTGACTCCCGGCAATACCGGTTTAATGGGAAAAGAGGGGCAGCTCCCTCTAAAAAATCTGTATAAGGGGAAACCGCTCGACCAAAGCCTTGCCAGGGAGCCCATTTCCCACCGATCCATTATACCACTCCCTGTAAGTAAAGGCAACCAAAACTTTCATCCTTTTCCTTCTCTCCCCCCGCATTCTCTCATCCAGCCATATTCTGCCCCGCCTCCCCACAGATATTCCGGGAAAATTGTGAATTTTCTGCGATACCCCTTGCAAAATCCAAACCAATGTATTATCATACCGTTAGCACTCGGTCTTATGGAGTGCTAAAACATTGTTTTCAAAAATTTTGATATAACGAGGTGCGAAAGACATGGCAAAAAAGCAGTTCAAGGCGGAGTCCAAGCGTCTGATGGACCTGATGATCAACTCCATCTACACCCACAAGGAGATTTTCCTGCGGGAGATCATCTCCAACGCCAGCGACGCCATCGACAAGCTGGCCTACCTGTCGCTGACGGACGACACGGTAAAGCTCAAGCGGGGGGATATGCGCATCACCGTCACCCCGGACCAGGAGGGGCGCACGCTGACGGTGTCGGACAACGGCGTGGGCATGAGCGCCCAGGAGCTGGAGCAGAACCTGGGCACCATCGCCAAGAGCGGCTCGCTGCAATTCAAGGAGGGCATGGAGAAGGAAGGCGCCGCGGACATCATCGGGCAGTTTGGCGTGGGCTTCTACTCCGCCTTCATGGTGGCCGACGAGGTGACGGTGATCACCCGCCGCCACGGGGAGGATACCGCCCACTGCTGGAAATCCTCCGGCGCGGACGGCTACACCATCACCGAATGCGAAAAGGACGAGCCCGGCACCGACGTGATCATGCGCCTGAAGCAGGACACCGAGGACGAGCGCTACAGCGAGTATCTGGAGACCGGCCGCCTGCAAACTTTAATTAAAAAGTACTCCGACTATATCCGCCACCCCATCCGCATGGAGGTGGAGGACTACCGGCAGAAGGAGAAGCCGGAGGATGCCCCGGACGACTACAAGCCCGAGTGGGAGACGGTGGTGGAGGAAAAGACCATTAACTCCATGGTGCCCCTGTGGCAGCGCCCCCGCTCCAAGGTGGAGCAGGAGGAGTACGACAGCTTCTACCGCGAGAAGTTCGGCGACTGGCAGCCCCCCCTGGCCACCGTCACCACCTCCTCCGAGGGCGCCGTGACCTTCAAGGCCCTGCTCTTCATCCCCTCCGCCACCCCCTACGACTTCTACACCCGGGAGTATGAGAAGGGCCTCCAGCTCTACTCCTCCGGCGTGCTCATCATGGACAAGTGCGCCGACCTGCTGCCCGACTGCTTCCGCTTTGTAAAGGGCGTTGTGGATTCCCCCGACTTCTCGCTGAACATCTCCCGGGAGCTGCTCCAGCATGACCGCCAGCTGAAGATCATCGCCGCCGCCCTGGAGAAGAAGATCAAGAACGAGCTGGTCAAGCTGATGAAGGACGACCGGGAGAAGTACGAGAAGTTCTGGGCCGCCTTCGGCCGCCAGCTCAAGTACAGCGTCACCGAGGGCTACGGCGCCAAGAAGGAGCTGCTCCAGGACCTGCTGCTGTTCACCACCTCCAAGGAGGGCAGGCCGGCCTCCCTGGCCGAGTACGTGGAGCGCATGGGCGAGGGCCAGGAGTTCATCTACTACGTGTGCGCCGATACCCGCGAGCAGGCCGCCCGCCTGCCCCAGGTGGAGCGCATCGCCGACAAGGGCTGGGAGATTTTGTACCTCACCGAAGAGGTGGACGAGTTTGTGATGCAGGCCCTGCGGGAGGTGTCGGGCAAGGCGCTGAAATCGGTGTCCGACCCGGACGCCCTGCCCGAGACCGACGAGGAGAAGGCGGAGCAGGAAAAGCAGGCCCAGGACGCCAAGCCGGTGCTGGACTTTGTGAAGGAGACCTTAGGGGACAAGATCAAGGAGGCCCGGGTGTCCAAGATCCTCAAAACCGCCCCGGTGTGCATGACGGCGGACGGCCCCATGAGCCTGGAGATGGAGAAGTACTTCTCCAAGCTGGAGGCGTCCTCCCCCATGGGCCCCATGAAGGCCGAGCGCGTGCTGGAGCTCAACCCCGCCGCCGCCCCCTTCGCGGCGCTGAAGGCCGCCCTGGACGGGGACGACAGGGAACGCGCCGCCAAATACGTCCAGGTGCTCTACCACCAGGCCCTGCTCATCGCGGGCCTGCCCATCGAGGACCCCGCCGCCTATACCGAGCTGGTGTGCTCGCTGATGGGCTGAGCCGTTGTGAGCAGCGCGGATGGAGCGGA
>CAPOAR010000140.1:0-5395 GCA_948670295.1 uncultured Oscillospiraceae bacterium
GGAGGCCCGCCGTTCCCTAGTTCCGTTATTTCCTCAGCAAAACCAGCCCCAGGGTGTCCGGCCCGCAGTGGCAGAAGATGGTACAGCCCGCCTTGGCCTCCAGAATCTCGCCGAAGCGGCCATCCTCCTGGAGCACCTCCCGGGCAATGCCCGCCAGCCCGTCTCCCGGACAGGTGTCCACCAGGAACACGCGGCTAAAATCCAGGTCAGTCCGGTCCCGGATCCGTTCCCGGACGTAGTCCGCTACCACCTTGGCAATACTTCCCCGGTACTTCTTGGTCACAGACATTTTGCCGTCGATGACCTCCACGCAGGGATGGAGCTTCAAGAGGTTCGCCCCTAGAGCGGTAACGGCGGAACAGCGCCCGCCCTTTTTCATGTAGTCCAGCCGGTCCAGAACGAAGCTGGTCTCCAGGCGGGAAACCATGCCCTCCAGCAGGTCCAGAATCTCTGTGACGGATTTTCCCGCCTGGGCGGCCCCGGCGGCGGCAAGTACCATCATGCCATGGCCCACGGTCAGGTTCCCGGAATCCACCACGTAGACCTCGGGCACCTCTTCCGCCGCCAGCTTGGCGTTCTGGTGGCAGCAGGAAAATCCGCTGCCGATGTTAAGGTGAATGACCGCGTCGTACTTCTCCGCCAGCGTCCGGAAGGCGTCCTCATAGTCCGCCGCATTGACGGCGTTGGTGGTGGTGATTTCCCCTCCAGCGTCCACGTGGGCGGCAATGTCCGCTGTGCGGATGTCCACGCCGTCGTGGTAGAGCTTCCCGGCTTTGACGATGCCCAGGGGGAAAACGGTGATATCGTACTGTTCCAGCAGCCGCTCCGGCAGGTCGCAGGTGCTGTCGGTGGTAATTTTGATCATAGAGGGCTCCTTCCAGGTCCGGCAGCGTCTCCGGCCCCATAGTCTGTTGCGCTCCCGCCCCGGCGGAAGATGAGTTATTGTATCATAAATTTTTTAGAAAATCCATAGCGGGAAGTGGAAAAATTGAGGTTGTGGGTAAAACAGGAAAAATAGAGATTGACATTCCGGGGAAAATTCCTTATAATGATCAGGTCGGGTGGAGGCCGTCCATGGAAAACGGCTGACACTCTTCGATATCCGGGTGTAGCGCAGTTGGTAGCGCGCATGGTTCGGGACCATGAGGCCGTGGGTTCAAATCCCGCCACTCGGACCACATAAACCGTCGATTTCGTAAGATTTCGGCGGTTTTTATTTACTTTTTAGGCCCGTTTGCAAATGCTTATTTTCTTCTTGGCGCACATTTAGCGTACACATGGGAAAAAGGGGCGGTCCCGCCGCCCCTTCTCTATGCTCTCTTTCCCCTTAGCATGATATCCGCTATACACTCCGTGGCCTGGGCCTTCGTCTTTTCGACGACGTGGGCATAGATATCGGCGGTGGTGCTCGTTTGCGTGTGACCAAGCTGCCCGGCAACGGTTACAAGGTCGGTCCCGGCAGAAATCAAAATGCTTGCCACGCTATGCCGGAAGCTGTGCGGGTGGATATGGGGAAGCCCCCGCCGCTTGGAGAACTTATTCAGCCATGCCGTGATGCTGGTGGGGTTCATGGGCCGTCCGTCGTCCTGGGTAAACAGATACCCGGTATCCTGCCAGCGGTCCCCATTGGCAAGACGGAGCGCCGCCTGGGACGCTCTGTATTTTTTCAGCAGCGCCACCGTCTCCGCCGGGATGTTGACAAAGCGGACATTCCCGGTTTTGGTGGTAGTCTCGTAAATCCCCCGCTCTTTGGAGTAGCAGAGATTTGCGCTAATCTCAAGCCGTCCATTCTCCAGGTCCACCTTAGACCATTTCAGACCGGCCACCTCTCCACGGCGGCATCCCGTCACGATCAGCAAGTGTGTAAGTACCCGCCACTTTTCCGGCTCACCCTCTAAGGCGGTCAAAATATCGGCGATCTGCTCCGGCTGGAAATACTCCGGTTCCTTTCGAGTGACCGCCGGAGGCGTGATCTTTGCGGCGGCGTTGTAGGGGACCAACATCTCTCGCTCCGCCTGGGCTAATACTGTATGGACAAAGCGGTGGTATTCAAGAACGGTCTTCCCGGAAAGCGCCTGACTTTCTTTGCGGAGCTCAAAATAATCCTTCACGTCTGCGTCAAGGACGGCGGCGATGGCCTCCGCCTTTTTGCCGTTGATAGCCTCCCCCCGGCAAGCGTGGGTAACTGTAACAGGGGCCACTCCCGCCGCTTTGGAGAGAGCCGCACGGCTCATTCCCAGCTTTTTCAGCTTTCCGGCAAGATTCCCCTTGCCTCTGGCCTTGACCTCTCCTGTGCGCACGTTAGGGGCTTGCAGGTCCTTGTATAACCTGCTCAAATGCTGGGGGCGGATTTCCGTCAGCTTCATGCGCCCCAGCGTGGGCTCAAGCCGGGAAAGAAGGTGACGGTATTCAAGAATGGTGTTGTGCTTGGCTCCGCCCTGCTCTTTTAAGCTGATTACATAGCGGGCATACTCCAGGAAGGTTTGACGGTTGTCCAGTTGGAAACCCTGCTCTATTTGAGTTTCATACTGTAGGGCTATCTTTTGGACTTCCTTCTCCGCCCGCTTCTCTCCCATGCCCTGGGGCGGCGTCCAGGTGGTGTAATGACGAATCTGTTTCCCATTGCTATCCCGGCCTTTTGCAACGGTGATCTTATAGCTTACTCCGGTTTTTCCCTCGATTCTCTTAATATTTGCCATGAAATAACCCCTTTCAAACTGGTATGGGGCCAGGGGAATACTCCCCCGGCCCTCTGCCTTATACTAAGTATCCCCTGACACCCAATACACGGCCCCGGCGAATGCCAAAGTAACCGGAATCAGGATAAGGAAACCTGCAAACCCGATTAGGGCTATAACTACGATAACCGCCGCCCTGTACAGGATCGCCAGCAGGACGACACACACGGCCCGGAAACGCTCCGGCGGCATCGGGTCCCGTTCTGCTTCGAAAGCCGTGTCTCCACGTTCAAGCCTGATTTTCATTGGTCCGCCCCTTTCAAATAGAGGGCCTTTACTTTCTCCAGCAAAGCCCGGTCCTCTTTTATGGCGGCTTCATCGTCCAGACTGTGGTTACGCTTTAGTTCGTCCGCTATGGCCCCCCGGTATTCCACGGGGAGGCTACGGTATATATCACTGATTTCATTGGCAATGGCGTCAAGGTCCATGACCTGCCGGTGTCCCTCCGTAGACTTCTCCAACCACTCCACACCGTGTCTCCATCCCACAGTGAGCTTGAAAGAGGCTATGGCGTCCTCCAGGGAAGTATTGACGATATGGAGCATATCGGCCAGCCATGCGGCCTCACTCTCTGTAATCGCCTTTTGCGGGAAGCTCTCGAAGTGTTCTTCAAGGCAAGTGTTCAGCAGCGTTTGCGCTTGCTCCAAGCCCGTGAAGATAGGCCACATAGCGTTAGAGATTACACGCCGTTCCCTTTTGGTGCTTTTAGTCGGGAATATCAAAATAACTTTCCTCCTTGCAATCGGGAGGGGGCCGTGGTACACTGTAAGCATCAGGACCCCCTCATGGTCTTGGTTCCGGGTCCCCTGCATCGTGCTTTGGTCGGCGTTGATGCAAGGGACCTTTCTCATGCCAGCACGAACCGGCGGGCGGTGGTCTGCTTCATGAAGCGGGCGGCGATGTCCGGCAGCTCCTTTTTCAAGGCCGTGCTGTCCAGGCGGTTGCTGGTGACGGGCTTCCAGGTGATGCGCCAGTCAAAGCCCAACAAAGTGTCCATGCCGTGGGTGTCCATATGGGCTTTGAGCTCGTCTTGGATTGCCTCGATCTCCGTTGCGAGTTCCTCCTGCATCCGCTTGAGCTCCCGCAGCTCCTTCACCTTCCGGTCCATCATGTCAACGCTCATTGTGATATCTCCTTCGTTTGATTTTTTTATCAAGTGAGGGTGGGCAGCTGTAGTAGGCACCTTCCGGAACGGCCCCGGCCCTTGTCATGACCAGTCCCGCCCACAAGAGAGATTATAGAGGGAATATCCAGATCGTCCCTGGCCCGTCCGTCGCAGCTCTCTTGTTCCTCCTGACATGATTACAATAGCATATCTGCGCAGATATATCTATTGACGAAGCATATATCTGCTCAGATATTTTTGTTGATATTGTCTATTTACATAGATAGATTTTCGTGGTAAAATATAGCTATACTAGGGGAAGGAGCATTTAACGCCAGGGCTCCCCCCGGAAAGGAGAAATGACCATGCCAGCATCAAAAGCGCAACAAAAAGCGGTTAATAAATACATGGCTGCAAATTATGACCGTGTAAACCTTACCATGCCCAAAGGCCGCAAAGACGTTATCCAGGCCCACGCCGCCGCGCAGGGGGAAAGCGTTAACGGCTTCATAAACCGGGCCATTGATAGCCAAATGGGCCGCGATGCCTCCAGCGGCCCCACAGAGGCCCCTACAGCGCTTTTAGAGGCGGGGGCGGTGTTCTTACCCTCTGACACTCTAAAAGTCGCCAGAGAGGCCGCAGAGGCCAGCGGGGAGACGCTGCCGGTATTCGTTGGTAGGGCGGTTGAAACTCAGGCCCAGAGGGATAAACTAAGCAGGAAGATGAAGGGAGGCAAAACCAATGAGTGAACGGGAACTTGCAAAGCAGATCATTGACAAACTGCCGGAGTACAAGGTGGGTAACCTTTTGCTGTTCCTTCGCGGTATGCTGTTTGATGATGAAATGGAAGACGATCTATACTGTGAGAGGCTGGTGGAGGATTATCTAAACGATACCAGCCCGGATAAGCATAGCACGATAACCCTTGAGGAACTCGCAAAAAGGGAAGGTGTCGATTTGTGAAGTACACCATCGTCATTGAAAAGCCCGCCGAAAGGTTTATTATGCGACTTGCCCAGCCCGAAAAGGAACGGGTATTAAAGGCTATTCAAGAGCTACCCCATAAGGGTGACATAAAGCGGCTCCAGGGCAAGAAAAGCCGGGGCATGTACCGACTGCGGGTCGGCTCTTACCGCATCATCTACACCGTGGATAATGGGCGTCTTGTGGTATGTGTGGTGGACGCCGGGAACCGTGGCCAGATTTACAACCGATACTAAGGCAGGAACCGGGGAGTGGTCCCCGGTTCTTTGTTTGCTCCCCCAAATGGGGGAGTTCTCTTTGTTCGCTCTTTGTTCGCCGAATTTGGCGGGCAATCTCCTAAATTTTGAGGATATCCCCAATTTTGGGGAGACCCCAAGCTGCCGCCATTTTTGACGGGCGTGGATTTGCGCCGATTAATCGGTCCAGATTTGGACCCACCTCATTTGACAGAGTTGTCAAGCGAGGTCCATCCAGATTTGGATTGACCTGCTCCATTTTCCTATGGAGCAGCTCGGCTCAAAATTGAGCTCAGGGAGAAAGTTCCCTCAGTACCCATGACCCTCATTTC
>CAPOAR010000141.1:0-5380 GCA_948670295.1 uncultured Oscillospiraceae bacterium
CGCAGTTCTTCAACGTGCTGAAGGGCGACATGAGCCTGGTGGGCCCGCGGCCGGAGATCCCGTACTATGTGGAGAAGTTCAAGGAGGACGTGCCGCTGTACATGGTGAAGCACCAGGTCCGGCCCGGGATCACGGGCTGGGCGCAGGTGAACGGCCTGCGGGGCGACACGTCGATCAAGGCGCGGGTGGAGCATGACGTGTACTACATCGAGCACTGGAGCGTGCTGTTCGACATAGAGATCCTGCTGAAGACGGTGTTCGGGGGCAAGTTTGTGAACGGGGAAGCGCTGCGTTGAAGGAGGATGGAGAATGGGTGGGTTGGTTTGACGCCTGGGGGGATGAGCTCCATCACCGCACCGGCTCGGAGGGGGTCGCGGGTGACTTGGCGTACATATTGAGGCAGGGAAGCGTCAATTTCTACATGTTTCACGGGGGAACCAGCTTTGGATGGATGAATGGGGCCAATGATTATGGACGACTCACCCCCGATGTGACTTCTTACGACTATGATGCGCCCTTGTCGGAGGACGGGCGGCCAACGCAGAAGTATTTTGCCATCCAGCGGGTGCTGGAGCGGTTTAATCCGGGCAGCACAGGGGCGCTGCCCGTTCCCTTGCCGCGGCGGGCCTATGGGGAGCTGCGCTGCCGGGGCAGGGCGGACCTGTTCTCATGGATGGAGAAGCTGGGCCGGGCAGTGGAACGGGAGGCGCCCTGCCGCTGGATAATTTGAACAGCCTGGTCTTTTCTGACGGGGAGGCCGCATCCCCGGTGTTCTACCGTTTTGCGCTGGAGGTGAAGTATCCCGCCGACACCTTTCTGGACCTGTCCGGCTGGGGAAAGGGGACGGTTTTTGTCAACGGCAGGGCGCTGGGACGGTTCTGGGATAAGGGGCCCCAAAGACGGCTTTATCTGCCTGCCCCTTGGCTGCGGATGGGGGAGAATGAGATTATCCTGTTTGAGACGGAGGGGCGGACAGGAAAAACCATTGTCCTTTGGGACGAGCCGGATCTGGGGCCCGAGGGATAGATGGGGGTTGCCACATTCCGGAGCGTGATTTTATCACGGTGTTTGCCGGGCTGGCTTGATATAATCCGCTCATCAAGTTTGGGAGGTCATGGTATGGGGACGAGAAAAAAGCGGCGGGCTGTTGTAGATGCCGGCGCCTGCGTTGCCTGCGGCTGCTGTGCGAAGGTATGCCCTGTGTCCGCCATTGAGGTATGGCGTGGGATCCGGGCGGTGGTCAATGGGGAAGTGTGTGTAGGCTGCGGCCGATGCGAACGGGAGTGTCCTGCCTCTGTCATTGAACTTCAGGAGGTGCAGCCGTGAAAAAGCGCTGGTATGATTACCTGTGGATAGTGGAGCTGACCTATTTGGCGCTGGGGTTTTTCAATATCCTGTTTGCGTGGCTGGGCCTGCTGTTCTTTTTTATCCCGCTGATCATTTCCGCTGTCAGGGGTACAAAAGGCTACTGCAACCATTACTGTGGCCGGGGAAAGGTATTTGGCCTGCTGGGTGGGCGCTTTGGCCTGTCCCGGAAAAAGGATATTCCCAAGTGGATGAGGAGCAAGTGGTTTCGCTACGGTTTTCTGATTTTCTTTTTCATCATGTTCTTCCAGATGCTGTGGAATACCTATCTGGTTTTTGCCGGTGTGCAGGATCTGCGGCAGGCGGTGACGCTGCTGTGGACCTTTAAGCTGCCATGGCATTGGGCGTATCACGGGACGCTGCTGCATCCTGGCGTTGCGCAGTTCGCGTTCGGGTTCTACAGCGTGATGCTGACTTCCACCATACTGGGGCTGGTCACGATGGTTTTGTTCAAGCCCCGCAGTTGGTGCGTTTACTGCCCTATGGGCACCATGACGCAGCTGATTTGCAAGGCCAGGGGCGGAAAAGGGTGATTCTATCCGCATAACCGGCGGGATTATTTTGAGGTGAATTTTATAGAAAAAGGCGGCCGATGCTTTGAATCGGCCGCCTTTTCAGCAATATCCTCTTAATTGTTTAAAGTTTTTTGACCGCATCCCGGCATGCGATATAGTTCTTCATCGGCGTATTGGTTGCCGCGACACAGCCCGGGGTAAGGATGAGACCATTGCGCCCGGCCATGTCAACTGCCTGCTTCAAATGCTGATGGACCTGGGGGATGGTAGCGTCCTTCAGCCATTTTTCATTGATGCCGCCCATCAGGCAGCGGTCGGTAAGCTCGCGCGCTTCGGCAAGGTTGGGCTTGGCCCAGCGGTCATGCCAGTTGACGCATTGCAGCGGATAATCAGCCATCAATTTGTACATGGTGTTATCGCCGTGAATGTGCATGATGTTGAACCAGGTCTGATCCTTGAACGCGTCGATTACCTTCAGATCATAGGCACGGCCGAACATAATGTATTCTTCCTCGGTCAGGAAATCGTATGTAGAGCATTGCGTGGCGAAGAAGAAGCCGGCAACCCCTACGTCAAGGTTCTCTTTCACAAAGTTAATACAGGTCTTGGTCATGACATCCAGCGCATGATGCACGTACTCAGGATGCTCACGCAGGTCGGTAAACACCCGCGGGCCGGCCAGCTTCTTCGCGATGGTGAGGGGGCTGAAGATGGTCTGAACAAAAGGAATGGGCATCTCCTTTTTCTTCAGATGCTTTTTGACTTGCTGAGCGATCATCAGCGTCTTTCCGTGGTTGCCGAAAGAACCCGGCAGTTCCTTCAGCTCGCCCCACTCCTTTACATCCTCAATGGCGAACTTTCGCTCGAAAACCATGTCATTAGGGGTGCAGAAGTAGTCGCAGCTCAACCCGAAGTCCGAGGCCTGGAAGTTCCCGAAGGGCATCAGCTTGATAAAGTCAAGCTCCAGGTTCTGGGCAAGGCGCACCTGCGTTTCGGCCAGCAGGACGGGATCCTGGTCGGCGTGGGGGAGGTGGTACCACATGCCAAAGGGGATCTGGTCCACATCCTCGCGCTTGATTGCAGCCATCAGGCGTTCTTTGCTTGTCATTTGCATTGTTGTTTCTCCTTTCTTATCTGCGGTCATAAGTATATGAAAACCATATATTGGTGGTTTCCTCAGAGCATATCCTGTAGCTTTGTATAGCAGGCCAGCGCGTTGTCATAGGCGATTGCCTTCGCAACAGCTTTTGCACGGGTGGCGCTCATGAAGTGCTCCTCTTTTAAGGCGGCCAGCACATCGGCAAGCAGCTCCCGAAACCTTCGCGGCGCATACCAGTACATCTCCGGGAACAGCACACCGTCCGAGCCGTACATGATCTTGTCCAATGGAGCATACTCAAACAGCGCACGGATCTTTTCCTTTGCCATCAGTGATGAGAAAAGAAACGTCTGGGAGAGATCCGTATATACATTTGGATACTGTGAGACAAGAAAACCAGTCTCCTCCTCATAGGGGTGCCCTGCGTGGAGCAGTATGACGGTAATCCGATTAAATACGCGCTTGTCCCGGAGAAATTCTGTGAGCAGGGCGGGGTTAAAGCTCCTGTGGTCAAAATAAATGCTGTTGCCGGGCCCAGTATGGATTTGCAGGGGGATCTGGCACTCAGCTGCCACCTCGCACCCCAGCATCAGGGTATGTGTATAAAATACGTGCTCATCGGCTTTTGTATGGGCGCCCCCCAGCAGCTTTTCATAGGCTGCCTTGGCATCCTCCCACGCGGGGATCTGGAGGTTCAGACCAGCATAGTAGGCAATGGCCGACTTGAGCGCGACGGCGTGCTGGGCGCGGACCTGCTGGGCCAGCCGCTCACGGAGCGTTTGCTCAAACTCTTCAAAGCGCAGCGCCGCTGGAAGCAGTTCGTCAGCGAAACGCTCGATCCGAAGGATGCAGCTCCTGCTTTCTTCAGGGATGCAGGAATCAAAAAAGTCGATTTCATCCGGGAGAAACGCTTTGCCGCGGAGAGGGGAACCCGTCTCAATGCAGTACATGGCGACATTTGCATGTTCGAAGCAGGATTGATACGCTGATTGGGAGCAATGGCGCAGGCAAGACCACAACGCTGATGGCGATCTCATCCCTGACCGCCAAAGACGGGGGCAGAATTGAATTTGCCGGAACGGATATTACCAATTTATCACCGGAAAAGGTAGTGCATTTAGGGCTTGCCCACGTCCCGGAGGGCCGGCGCATATTCCCCTCCCTGACAGTCTATGAGAATCTGTTGATGGGGACACTGGGGAACAAGAAGCTGACAAAGGCGCAGATCACGGAGCTGGTGGACACACAGTTTGCCCTGTTCCCCCGGCTGTCGGAGCGGCGCAGCCAGGTTGGCGGAAGCCTCTCGGGAGGCGAACAGCAAATGCTGGCCGTCGCCCGGGGGCTGATGATGAACCCCCAAATGGTTATGCTGGATGAGCCGTCGCTGGGCCTGGCGCCGATCATTGTAGAGGAGATATTTGAGCTGATTTTAAAGATCCGGGCCATGGGAAAAACCGTGCTGCTGATCGAGCAGAATGCATCCATGGCGCTTTCCATCGCGGATCGCGGATACGTGATCGCAAATGGCAGGGTTTTGCTTTCCGGGACGGGAGATGACCTGCTCAATAATGAAGATGTAAAGAAGGCATACCTAGGCGTATAAAAGGGATGTGAATTTATGAAAGAATCAATCCATAAGTATTTTCAGATCAGTACCATTCAGTGGATGAGCTATCCCCACACGGAGGTACTGTCCGCCGTGCGTAAAATTGCGGAGGACGAGTATTTTGATGCGGTTGAGGTCACACATATTGAAGATCCCCGGGTGCGCAAGGAAGTGAAGGGGCTGCTGGCGCAGTCCCATCTCACAGTAGGATACGGGGCGCAGCCGCGGCTTTTAGCCACGGGGCTGAACCCCAACGCGGTTGACGAAACGCACCGCGCGGCTGCGGAGGACCTGCTGAAGTGCTGTGTGGATGAGGCGCAGGAGCTTGGGGCGAAGCGCGTGGCCATTATGGCAGGGAGGTGGCGGGAAGAGACCAAGGATCTTGCCTACATCCAGCTGTTGAAAACGGTCCGGGCTGTTTGCGGCTATGCCGGAGAGAAAGATATGGAGATCGAGCTGGAGGTCTTTGACTATGACATGGACAAATGCGCCTTGATCGGTCCGGCGCCCTATGCAGCCCGCTTTGCGGCGGATGTCCGCACGACCAACTCCAATTTTGGTTTGATGGTGGACCTCAGCCACATCCCGACGACACACGAATCAACCCGGTTTGTGATCCAGACCCTGCGCCCGTTCATTACGCATCTGCACTGTGGGAACGCGGTGGTGCGCCCCAATTGCGCCGCCTACGGGGACAAGCACCCGCGGTTTGGCTATCCGAACGGCGCCAATGATGTCGCGGAGTCTAATGGTATGAAGTCAAGAGGAAAATAAGAGGAAATTTCGGGGAAATCA
>CAPOAR010000142.1:0-5364 GCA_948670295.1 uncultured Oscillospiraceae bacterium
CTACCCGCCCTACCTCCGGGTGCTGGGGGCCAACGAAGGGGGCCGGGCCCTGCTGCGGGAGATGAAGGGCCGGGCGGCCCTGCCTGTCCTCACCAAGCCCGCCCACGGCAGGGGGGAGCCCCTGCTGGAGCTGGAGGCCCGCTGTACCGACTTCTACCAGCTGTGCCGCCGGGAGCCGGGGCGGTGCGGGCTGGAGTGGACCACAAACCCGGTTATGCTGTGAACTCAGAAGCTGTACGAATAGCCGAAGTATATCAGATTCGCGAGCCGAAATTGCCGGTGGCAAGGCGAAAAATCGCGGGAATACTTTATATATTTCAAGATTGTTTAACGCAGCCGGCGGCAATTTTGGCCGTAAAGCTGGGTGCTGAGGCTATTGGTACAGCTCCTCAAAACGAAAGGAAGTTTTTTGCCATATGAGAGCCTACGAAAGACTGCTGAAGTATGTTCAAATCCACACCGCATCCTCGGAGGAAACGGGGGTCACCCCCTCCACCCCGGGCCAGTGGGACCTGGCCCGGGCGCTGGTGGACGAGCTGAAGGGGCTGGGGCTGGAAAACCCCAGCGTCAACGAGCACTGTATCGTCACGGCCTGGCTGCCCGCCTCCCCCGGCTGCGAGGGCGCCCCCGCCCTGGGCCTGCTGGCCCACATGGATACCGCTCCCGCCTTCTCCGGGGAGAATGTAAAGCCCATCCTCCATGAGAAGTACGACGGCGGCGACATCGCCCTGCCCCAGGGGGGCCGGGTGATCAAGGCGGCGGACTTTCCCTTCCTGGCGGGGCTGAAGGGCAAAACCCTCATCACCGCCGACGGTTCCACCCTGCTGGGGGCGGACGATAAGGCGGGGGTGGCGGAGATCATGACCCTGTGTCAGCGGGTCATCGACGAAAACCTGCCCCACGGGCGGCTGTGTATCGCCTTCACCCCCGACGAGGAGATCGGCGAGGGCCCCGACCACTTCGACGTGGCGGCCTTCGGGGCCCGGTACGCCTACACGGTAGACGGCTCCGCGGCGGGGTCCATCGAGTACGAGAACTTCAACGCCGCCAGCGCCAAGGTGGATATCACCGGCGTGTCCGTCCACCCGGGCGCCGCCAAGGGCGTGATGGAAAACGCCCTGCTCATCGCCCAGGAGCTCAACGCCCTGCTGCCCCGGTCGGCCGTCCCCGGCAAGACGGATGGGTACGAGGGCTTCTTTCACCTGGACGCCTTGACGGGCACCACCGCCTCGGCCCACATGGAGTATATCATCCGGGACCACGACCGGGCCAAGTTTGAGGAGAAAAAGGCGCTGATGGAGCGCTCCGCCGCCCAGGTGGGGGCGGCCCACCCCACCGCCAGGGTGGAGCTCACCCTGAAGGACAGCTACTACAACATGAAGGAGAAGCTCACGGACTGTATGCATCTGGTGGACAATGCCAAGCGGGCGGCGGAGCTGGCGGGGCTCACCCCGGCGGTGGAGCCCATCCGGGGGGGCACCGACGGGGCGCGGCTGTCCTATATGGGCCTGCCCTGTCCTAACCTGGGCACCGGCGGCTACAATTTCCACGGCCCGCTGGAGCTGGCCTGCGTGGAGGAGATGGACGCGGTGGTGGAGGTGCTGCGCCATATTGTGGAGCTCTACAGCAAATGATTCACAGTTTATTGATTATTTTCCAGTCCGAATGGGGTAGAATGGTGTCAACGAGCGAAAAGGAGACTTGTCCATGATGTACCGCAACGACCATTACGGTCCGATTGACCGTTTCTGCGCCAAGCATCCCCGGTTGGGCATATCCAACCTGGCCATGTATATTGCCATCGGCCAGGCGGCCGTGGGTATCCTGGACCTGTTTTTCCGGGGTGCGCTGGCCAACCTCCTGTTCTTCCACCGCGCCCTGATTTTTCGGGGGCAGGTCTGGCGGCTGTTCACCTTCGTTTTGATCCCCAGCAGCAGCAATCCCTTTTACCTGCTGCTGGGCTGCTATGTGGTCTATTGGACGGGCCAGATGCTGGAGCGGGAGTGGGGGACGGTCAAGTTCAGCCTGTTCTACCTGTGCGGGACGGCGCTGTCCATTGCGGGCGGCCTGCTTCTGGGCGCTGCCAGCATCTATTACATCCACCTGTCCTTCTTCCTGGTCATCGCCACCATGTACAGCGAGATGCAGGTGCTGTTCATGTTCGTGCTCCCCATCAAAATGAAGTGGCTGGCCCTGCTGGACGTGGCCCTTATCCTGCTGGAGGGGGTGGAGAGCGGCCCGTTTGTGATCCTGCTGGCCCTGCCCAGCTTTATCAACTACTTCATCTTCACCTGGCCCTTCTGGTCCATGAAGCTGGGCTTTGCCCGCCGCCGGGCGGACCCCCAGGTCATCAACTTCAAGAAGGCCCAGCGGCAGGCCCAGAAGAAGGCCAGGGAGACCGGCGGCTACCTGCACAAGTGCGCGGTATGCGGCCTCACCGACCAGGACGACCCCAATATGGAGTTCCGCTACTGTTCCAAGTGCGACGGGTATTATTGCTACTGCGCCAACCACATCAATAACCATATTCACATACACAATGACTGAGCAAAGCCCCCGCCGGCGGCGGGGGCTTTGCTGTTTTCACAATTCGCCTCTTCCCGCCATAGGATAGCTTGCGGACCGTCCGCAAGGCGGCCCGCGCGGGAAAGGAGCTGTCTATTATGTATGAAGCGCTGCGTTTGTCCACCCTCCGGGAGGGGGAGAGCGCCTATGTGACTGAGGTGAGCGCGGGACCGGCCATGGACCGGCGGCTCACCGACCTGGGGCTGGTGCGGGGCACCCGGGTAACCTGTGTGCTGCGCAGCCCCGCCGGGGACCCCTGCGCCTATCTGATCCGGGGGGCGCTCATCGCCCTGCGCCGGGCGGACGCCGACGGCGTGGCCCTGGAGCGGCGGGTTCAGGAGGTGGCTGCCGGGGCGGTGGCCACATGAAGCGGGTGGCGCTGGCGGGCAACCCCAATGTGGGGAAGTCCACCCTGTTCAACGCTTTGACCAAGCTCCGGCAGCATACGGGGAACTGGGCGGGGAAGACGGTGGCCACCGCCCGGGGAGAGTACATCTTTGAGGGGCGGGAGTACCAGCTGATCGACCTGCCCGGGACCTATTCCTTGGCCGCCCACTCCCAGGAGGAGGCGGTGGCCCGGGACTACATTGAGAGCGGCCAGGCGGACGCTGTGGTGGTGGTGTGCGACGCCACCTGCCTGGAGCGGAACCTGATTCTGGTGCTCCAGGTGCTGGAGCTGACGGGGAAGGTGCTGGTGTGCGTCAACCTGCTGGACGAGGCCAAACGGCTGGGGGTGGAGGTGGACCTGCCCGCCCTGTCCCAGCGCCTGGGGACGCCTGTGGTGGGCACCTCTGCCGGGCGGCAGGAGGGGCTGGAGGAGCTCAAGAGGGCCATTGCCCGGCTGGTGGAGGCGGACGCCCCCGCCGCCTCCCGGCGGGAGCCCAGGGAGCGGGTCACCCTGGCGGAGCGGTACGCCGCCCAGGTGGTGCGGGAGGAGCGGGCGGACCGCCTGCGCCGCCAGCGGCGGCTGGACCGCCTGCTCACCTCCAAATCCACCGGCATCCCGTTGATGCTGCTGCTGTTCGGGCTGGTGGTGTGGCTGACGGTGGCGGGGGCCAACGGCCCGTCGGCCCTGCTCACCGCCCTGTTTGCCCGGGTGGGGGAGGCACTGGCGGCGTGGCTGGCCCCGGCCCCGGCGTGGCTGTCCGGCATCCTGCTGGACGGGGTGTACCGGGTGACCGCCTGGGTGGTGGCGGTGATGCTGCCCCCCATGGCCATCTTTTTCCCCCTGTTCACCCTGCTGGAGGACCTGGGCTACCTGCCCCGGGTTGCCTTTGTCATGGACCACGCGTTTCAGAAATGCCGGGCCTGCGGCAAGCAGTGCCTGACCATGTGGATGGCGGATATGAGTTTGCGCTACACCCGCCAATAGATGCTCACCGCCTCCCCGTCCACCTCCACCCGCTCCACCAGGGAGGCGGCCAGCGCCCGGCGGCTGTCTGCCTCCCCGGCGGCCCAGCCCGCCCAGAAGCGCCGGGCGGCGCTGTCCGGCCCCTCCGGGGGCGGGGCGGGGGGCGGCGCGTCCAGCTGTGCCCGGAGCCGGTTCCGCTCGGCCCGCAGCGCGGCGGCCCGGCGCTCCACCTCCTCCCTGGGCAGGGAGCCCACCTGGTAGAGCTGGATGAGCCTGCCGGTCTGGAGATCTAGCTCGTCCAGCCGTTTTTCAAGGGCGGCGGGACCGGCCCAGTCCGGGGCTGCCGCCTCCCCTTCCGGGCGGAGGACATCCGCCAGCAGCTCCGGCGTGAGCAGGCGCTCCAGCTCCCCCAGAACCAGGGCGTCCAGCTGGCCGATGGGCCAGCTGCGGTTTTTACAGTCCGGGTCCCGAACGAGCTTGGGGGAGCACTTGGAGCGGGAATAGCAGCGGTAGCAGCCGTGAACCGCACTGTAGCGCGCGCCGCACCGGGCGCACCAGACCAGTCCGCTCAAAAAATACCCCGCCCGGAAGGGGGAGCGCTGGGGGGCGGTCTTGGCCGCCTCCCTGGGGGAGCCGGGCCCCAGCAGCCGGGCGGCGGCCTGGAAGTCCTCCTGGCTGACCAGGGGCTGGTGGAGGCCGTCGTAATCCTGCCGGCGGAAGTGGACCTTGCCGGTGTAGACGGTGTTTTTCAGCACGCCCAGCACCTTGGCGGGGGTCCAGCTGCCGGCGTAGCGGGCGGACAGCTCCCGGCTGACGGCGTTGACGGATTTCCCCGACAGGAACAGGGCGAAGGCCTCCCGCACCTGGATGGCCTGGTACGGGTTCACCTGTAAGAGCCCGTCCCGGTAGTCGTACCCGGTGGGGGGACGGGAGCCGCCGTGGTAGTACCCCGCCCGGCTGCGGCCGATGCGGCCCATGGTGAAGCGCTCGGTGATCTGGTCCTTCTCCAGCTGGGCAAAGACGGACAGAATGCCGATCATGGCCCGGCCAAAGGGGGTGGAGGTGTCAAAATTCTCGCTGATAGACACAAAATCGGCGCCATGGGCCAGCAGCTCGTCCTCAATGAGGGTCAGGGTGTCCTTCTGGGAGCGGGAGAGCCGGTCCAGCTTGCACACCACCACGGCGTCCACGCCGCCCCGCCGGATATGGGAGAGCATCCGCCGCAGGGCCGGTCGGTCGGTATTGCCGCCGGAGTAGCCGCCGTCCACGTACAGCTCCCCCAGGGTCCAGCCCTTGGCGGCGCAGAACGCCCGCAGCCGCCCGGTCTGCTCCTCAATGGAGTAGTTTTCCAGCTGGTTTTCGGTGGATACCCGGGCGTAGCCCGCCACCGTCATGGGCCGTGGGTCCACAGCGCTCCCTCCCTGTCGGAATATAGGCTCTAAAAGGGG
>CAPOAR010000143.1:0-5293 GCA_948670295.1 uncultured Oscillospiraceae bacterium
ACCCTTGTCCTTGATATAGACCAGCACGCTGGCGGTGCCCAAATCAATGCCGATATCTCTTGCAAACATAGTTTTCACTCCTGTGTATAGATACTGCGCCGGGCCCCATCTGTGGGAAGTCTGCCCCAAAAGCGCCCTGTGTAATCATCCCCAAAAACCCATTACAGGTATACTCACTAATCATACCCGACAATTCTTGATTTTGCAAGCCCTTTTCCCCTCAGAATGCCTTAATTTTTCATAAGCTTTTTCGAAACGCGCCCTCCGGCGTATTGTCCACGCGCCAATTCCCCCTATCCGATCTCCTCCCCCAGCAGGATTTTAGGCATTGTGATCAGGCAACGGTTCCACCGCTTATAAAACCGCTCCAGCCCAAGTCTGGACACACGGGCGTGGGCCTCCCCGTCCTCCAGCACCCAATGCAGCATATAGGTGACCTTCCCCGCCCACCTTGTCAGGCGGATGGGCGGCTTTCCCTCCCTGACCGCGTTAAAATCCGCCTGCCGGTGCGTCCGCTTGACGTAGGTTACCTCCACTACCCCGGGCTGCCCGCGGTAAAATTCGGCAACCTCCTTCATCAAAGCCTCTATTTCGTCCTGCTTCTCAATCTTCGCCTCGTAAATCGTGATCTCATGAAACATTCTAAATTCCCCTTTTCCGCACCAGTTCCCGCCCTAGAACAACACCGCCCGGAAAAGCGGCGTCTGTTCCCAAACACACCAAGCCCCCAGCCGTCCTAAAACCGCGGCTGGGGGCTTACTTCTGGGTTTGATTGTCCAAGGGCCTCTACCTTCACTTTCTTCCGACCTATCGGATATTCTGCGTTGGGGTTTCGCTTGAAACGGCTGTCTCCCTGTTTCCTCAAACAATGGTGAGCTTCAGACTTGATCTGGCTTCCCTCGCTTACTCAAGCGTGTTTGGAACGAGCCGAGGCTTCGTTTCACTTTGCGTTTCCCAATCGCGAAAAGAGTGGTGCGTTCTACGTTAGTACATTGGACTCACCTTTTCCTTTCTGTCTGTATTGTACGATAAGCGCGGCGGTTTGTCAACCCCTTTTTGTGAGATTTTTAAAATTTTTTTGCCGGCCCCGCTGAGGCGGGGCCGGCGTGTCCCTCAGCGTTCCCCGTCCTCAAACCCGTCGTTTTCGGTGGCCAGCCCGTACCAGCTCCGCCCCGTCTCCGCCCCGTCCCCCCAGGTGGGGTGGCGGGCGGCCATCATGGCCCAGGTGTTGTACCAGAACACATAGGTAATGTCCAGGTGGCTGGGCAGGATCTCCTCGATCATGGCCCGCAGCCGGTCAAAGCCCTCGGGGATGCCCGCCACATTGGGAAAGCGCACATTCACATAGCCCGGCCTGCCCGTCTCCTCCGCCCGGACGTTGAGGCCGCAGCCCAGCAGGGTGTCGTTAACGGCCTCCGGGGTAAAGCTGTCCCCGCTGATGCGCAGCAGCGCGGCCAGGGCCTCCCGCCGCTGCCGGGCGGTCCGGCACACCGGGCGGTAGGGCAGCAGCGCCTCGATCCGCTCCAGCCCGAAGTCCCCGGCCGTGGTCAGGCTCATCTCCCGGGCGGTGTGATCCAGCTCCTCCTCCACCCCGTCCAGCGCCCGGCCATAGGCCGCCAGCTCCCCCCGGTTGATGGTCCCCGGCCGCAGGTCGTACACCCCCAGCGGCCGCAGCAGCTCCGCCAGCCGCTGCTCATTGTTCTCCGTCATGGGCGCGCCTCCTCCCCGTCTTCGATGGTCAGCTCCCCCAGCACCGGCAGCGTCACGCTGTCCAGCGCCATATCCGCCTCCGGCGCCGCCAGCCGGCAGTTGGCCACCCCGTCCACGCCGTAGATCAGGGAGATGAGCTGAGCCCGGAGCAGGGGCCGGCCCAGCCGCTCCCCGCTGAACCACAGCTCCAGCCGCTGCCGCACCGCCGCGGCCACCGCCTGGTAATCCCGGCCCTCCTGCACCCACAGCTTTACCCACACGTCCACCGTCTCCAGCGTGGGCGCCATCACCTTCACGTCCACGGCGATCTCCCGCACCCGGTCAAAATAGCTCTGCATGGCCTCCAGCAGCTCCTCCCCCGGGGCCCCCGCCTGGGCGGCGGGCACCAAATCCACCGTGCCCACCCCCCTGTTCCGGGGCAGCACCGTCACCGCCGCCACCCCGTCGAAGGCCATGGCCGCCTGGTGGTAGAAGGCGTTGTTGGCGCCGTTGGCCAGCCGCGTGAAGGAGGCCAGCACCCGCTCCCGCAGCGCCTCGTCCCCCTCCCGGTCCCTGCCGCCGGCCAGGGGCTGCGGGTTGGCGCAGGCCACGATGCCCGGGGGCGGCAGCGCCATGTACACCACCGCGCCCTGTCCCACGTTGCCCGCCGCCCCCGCCTGCGCCGCGCTCACGCCCGCCTCGCAGAACATCTCCCCCGGGGCCACCTCCGCGTCCTCGTCCGTCACAAAGCGCACCCCGCCTGCGGTCATGCAGACCGTCCCCTGGGGCACCTGGGTGGCCGTCTCCCCCGCCTGGTCCACATAGAACCGCACCGTCCCCGCCGCCGGGACGGCCTTTCGCCGGGAAATGCCCCGCAGCGCGGCGTGCTTGTCCAGCTCCTCCCCCTGGGCCGTCTGGGGGAAGCACTGCCGCCGCGTCCACTCCGCCTGGACGTACAGGCTGTACAGCTGGGCGGCCACCGCGTAAAAGCGCACCGCCAGCTCGCTGTTCCCCCCGGCGGTCTGGCCGGTCTGGGCCTGGAACTGCGCCGCCAGCCCCTGATAGATCTCCTCCAATGTGGTCACAATCTCACTCCTCCAACCGCGCCGTCACCGTCAGCCGTTCTCCCTGCCACAGCAGCTCCGCCGCCGCCCAAAGTCCGTCCTGCTCCCGGCTCACCCGGATTCCGGCGACGCTCACGCCGTCCAGCCCCTCCAGCGCCTCCACGGCGTACTGCAATGCCAGGCTCTCCCAGTCGGAGGGCTTTGCCCGGCGCAGCTGGTCCATCCGGCTGCCCAGCCGGGGCAGGAAGGGGAAGCTCCCCCGCCGGGCGGTGAGCCGGAAGAGCACCTCCCCCATCAGCGCCTCCCCGTCCCGGACCACAGCCACCCCGCCGCTGCCGTCGGCAGCGTAATCCCTGTTTTTCAGCAGCAGGCTCATCTCATCCGCCTCCCAGCAGTCCCATCAGAATCCGGGCGATCAGCTCCTCCAGCTTCTCGCCGTTGACATACACCTCTCCGTCCAGATCCACCCGTTCTCCCTGGAGCCCGGCGCCCCTGCGCCCGGCGATGTTCACCCGTTCTCCATCCAGCGTCAGCTGTTTGGCGGCGACGCCCACCTTGTCGGGCATGCCGCCGTCCTGCCGCGCCCCCACCACGCAGGGGATCTCCCCCCTGCCCTGGATGACCAGCACCCGCTGTCCCACTTTGGGGGTCCAGCAGTAGCCTGCGGGGCTGTACACCTGCAACCCCCGCCGCTCCCTGTCCAGCAGCACCGCCGTCTCGCCCCCGCTCATGGTGACGATGCCGGTCTGTCCCTCTCCCTCATCGGCGGGCCGCTTATGCTGTCCGCTCATCCACATAAAACCGCCTCCTAGATCATACTGTCCGGCTCCCCCAGCACCAGCGTGGTGCTCAGCCCGCCGCTCCCGCAGCACACCTCGGCCTGGGCCACCCGGTACCGGCCGTTGGCGCCGAAATCCTTCAGCTCCACCCGCACCAGCTCCCCCGGCCAGGCCAGGAACGCCCCGGCGGCGGTGAGCCTCATCCGCACCCGTTCCCGGCGGGCGGCCCGCAGCTGGTAGTCGGCGGTGTAGCGCATGGCGGCGGTCCCCGTGGTGTTGGGGACGGTGACCACCCGCCTCGCCCTGCCCCCCTGGGCCAAAAACGCCGGGTCGGACACCCATTGGGTGCCCCAGGTGGTCCGCCGCCGCACCGCCACCTGGCTGAGCACCCCATGGCGCTCCTCCCGGTACTCCCAGCCGGTCACCCCGTCCTGTTCCCGGATGGGCAGCTCCCGCCCGTCCCCGGGCGGGTCCAGCACCAGCTGTCCCTGGCGGTCAAACCTGGGCGTCACCCCGCCGTAGTAGCAGGCGTACCGCCGCACCACGCTCCACTCGCTCTCCCCGCTGGCCACGCTGAAGCCGCTGACGGCGGGCAGCCCCTCGCCCCCCGCCGCCTCCAGGCCGTAGGGGGCCACATGCCCGGCCACAATGTCCGCCCGGGTGCACCGCTGGTATTCGGCGGGCATGGCCTCGTTGTCCAGCAGCAGCGCGGCCATCCCCCGGCCGGACAGCTCCAGGTACAGCCCGTCCCTCCCGCAGATCACCGCGAACTCATCCACCACCCCGGTGAACACCCGCTCCCCCTCCCACTGCGCGAAGAAGCGGCAGGCGGCGGAGAGCATCCTCTCCTGCCCCCGCTTCCACAGGCAGCGCACAAAGAAGCTGTCGCAGGGGGTGCCGGTGCCATAGCAGAACTTCCAGCTCACCGCGGTGGGCAGCGCCAGCTCACCGCCGCCGCCCAGCCCCACCCAGCACTTTATCATGAGATTCTCACCCTCTGTCCCACATAAATCAGGCTGGGGTTTCGGATATCCGGGTTGAGCTCCACGATCCGCCCCAGCTCCACCCCATACCGCCGGGCGATCTCCCACAGGGTATCCCCCTTTGCCACGGTATGCCACCGGCTCCGGGGGTCCTCCCCGGCCCCGGCGCCCTGCGCGCCGTCCGGGACGGACAGCCCATCCTCCCCGTCCCCCTCCACCGTCTCCCAGAACTCAAAGGAGTACGCCACATAGTCCCGCCGGGGCTCCTGGCGCAGCTCCAGCGCGGCAAACCATGCCGTGGTGGTCATCCAGACCGGGTGGACCAGCACCCCCGGCGTCTCCTCGTAGAACACGCTGGCCAGCTTCTTAAAGGTGTCGTAGGCGCCCTCCCCGGCGAACTCCCCCTGGCCCTTGAGCACCCGCCTGGTCTGTCCCAGGCTTTGCAGCCTGTGCCTGCCGAAGGGGATCTTGTGCACCGCCATTTTCCGCTCAAAGGTGATGGAATACACCCTTGGGTTATGGGGCCACACGAAATTTTTAAACCGCATGGGTGAAAGGATCACGCTGTTCACTCCCTCTCCTCACCGCTCCGCTCCAAGCTCCCTCACTGTCCGCTTTTCCGCGCTTCTGCGCTGTCACGCTGCAAAGCGGCCAAACCGCTCGCTCGCTTTCACTCCGCCTCGGGCTGGTGTCCGCCCCGCTTCGCGGGCCTCCCCTCGCCCTCGCTCCGCTCCAAGCTCCCTCACTGTCCGCTTTTCCGCGCTTCTGCGCTGTCACG
>CAPOAR010000144.1:0-5277 GCA_948670295.1 uncultured Oscillospiraceae bacterium
CGGGCCGTCCCGAGGGACGGCCCGCCCCGCATTGGAGGAAACGATCCCATGTATGTAAACGAATTGAAACATTTGCGGCAGAGTCTGGCGGAAGGTGCTCTGTTGGATCAGGATACCTTCCAAAAAAGCATGGCGCTGCTGCTCCCGGAGGCGGAGGAAGCCGCCATCTCCAAGTGGGCCGATTTTGTCCAGGATTGTGTGGATATGGGGCAGTACGTGGACTTTGTTGAGGAGGAGGGACCCGCCGCTCTCAGCCGTTGGTACGACACCATGCTGGCGGGCTTCGTCAAGCTGAGTGAACAGTTCGGTCAGGAAAGCGCCGTGCGGGTGTGCGAACTTGGTCTGAACAACTGCGTGCTGTACCCCTATGAAATGGAGCGTGCTGCGGAGGAGGTGCGAAAAGGAAGCAGCGCTGAAACCATCCTCAATTTGATGATCGAAGGAAAGCTGGAAGCGCCTGACCCGGTCTTTCCAAAGCTGCGGGAAGTTTTACAGGATGAGCCGCGCCAGGAACCAAACTCAGAAATAACTTTTTGAATAACAAGGAGGAATCAAAATGAATTGTAAAAAAATCGTTCGGATCCTGTTTTTTGCGGCCATGGTGGCCGCTCTGTGCTGTGTCCCCGCCTTCGCCTCAGGCGGCTCAGGCGTGGCCGACGTGGTGGAAAACACCTGGAAGGACGCCTCCGGCCAGATCAAGACCGTGGTCAACAACGTGGTATTCCCCGCCCTGGACATGATCCTGGCCATCGCGTTCTTCGGCAAACTGGGGATGGCCTACTTCGACTATCGAAAGCACGGCCAGTTCGAATGGGCCGGTCCCGCCATCCTGTTCGCCTGTCTGGTGTTCGTCCTGCTGGCCCCCACCTACATCTGGACCATCATCGGCATCTGACGCCGTTCACTGCCCCGCCAGCCGGAGCAGCCCTTTTTTGAGGCAGGTGGTCAGCTCGATGCGTTTCACCTCGTCGATGTCCTCGAAGGCGATGAGTGCCACACTGCCCAGACGGCCCAATATCTCGCCTTTTCCAAACTGCTTGTGGACCACCTCGGCCCCGGCCATGAAGTCCTCTTGCTGTTTTGCCAGCTGGGCCGGGGTGGGGCCGTCCTGGTAGGCGGGACGCTTCGCCCTGGCCTTCTTCGGCTTGGGCTGAGGGTCGAACTGGGGCGTGGGCTGGGATTCTAAAACGGTGACTTCCTTCCCCATAAGCTGGTCGATGAAGGTCCGGCCAGCTGCCATGGGCTCCCCGAACCGGCTCTCGTAGCACAAAAACTCCAGCTGCTTTTTGGCCCGGGTGGCCCCCACGTAGAACAGCCGCCTCTCCTCCTCCAGCAACCTCCGCCCCTCCTCATCGTGAGGGAACGGGTCGGAGGGGAACGTGCCGTCCACCACGTCAATGAGGATCACCCGGTCATACTCCAGCCCCTTGCTGGCGTGGATGGTGGACAGCACGAAGGGACAGGACGGGTCGGACTCCAGGCCCTCAATGGTGTCCTTCAGCTCCCGCAGCCGCAGGAGAAATTCGCCCGTCACCGGGGTCTGGTTGGCCAGGGACAGCAGTACGTCCAGCTTGGATGTGTCCATCTTCTGTTCTCGCAGGTAGTCCCCGTAGCCCATAAACTTCACCAACCGCTGAATAGCGGCGAAGCTGGTGAGCTGGGGGAACTTCGAGTAGTGGGTCTGGAGCGCCCGGAGCTTCCCATACTGCCAGGGCTCCAGCCCCTCGTCGGCCAGCAGGCGGTCAAATACCGACTCGTCCTCGGCCATCCCCCGGAGCATCCCCGCCAGGACAGGCTTTTTGATCTTCAAATCCAATTTGTAGTAAAACCGGAGGAATTTCTCCCAGTTGGCGTCATCGAAGGCGAACTCCAGCATATCGGTGATATCCCGCACGATGGGGCTGGTGAAGAAGAACCCCTCCCGCTGGCGGCAGGCATAGGGCACCCCCTCCCGCTCCAGCAGGTCGATGAGGGGCAGGGCGCTGTCATTGTTGCGATAGAGAACAGCAGTCTGCTCCTTGCAGTTCCGGGCCACCTTCAACAGGTAGTTGTACTGCCGGTTGTAGTCCGCCAGCGGCACCATTTTCACGGGTATGCCCTGGGGATTGTCCGTACGCATATGCTTGGGGCGGCGGCTCTCGTTGCGCTGGATGAAAGCGTCCGCCGCCGCCACGATGGATTTGGTGGAGCGGTAGTTGGTCTCCATCATCAGCACCTTGGCCCCCGGCCAGACCTGCTCAAACTCCAGCAGGGCCTGGGGCCACGCCGCCCGGAAGCCGTAGATGCTCTGATCCTCGTCCCCCACCATAAAAAGGTTACGGGATTTTGCCGCCAGCAGATGCAGAATGGCGTGCTGGATTTTGGAGGTGTCCTGGGCCTCGTCAACACAGAGAAAAGGCCATCGGCGCTGGAAATGGGCGAGGATATCCGGGTACTGCCGGAAAATGCGGTAGGTGAACACCATCTGATCGTCGAAGTCCATGAGGCGGTTTTTGAGCAGGAACGCCTGATAGCCCTTATAGACCGCCGGAAAATCCATACCGTCCACCTGGTGGGCCTCCACGTCCTCGTCGCTGAACATCATGTTTTTGCAGTAAGTAATGTGGGTGCGGGCCTCGTTGACCAGTTGATCCGGAGGGTAGCCGCCCCCGCCCTTGGACAGCAGCTCCCGGATCACAACATTCAGGCGGCTCTCATCGTCCGTCAGGGCGAAGGGCTCCGTGCCCTTTTTCCCTGCGTAATAGCGGATCGCCACCGCACACAGGCCGTTGATTGTGCGGAAGGTGAGCTTATCCGCGTGATCCTCCCCGAAAAAGCGGACAAACCGGGCCTTCATATCCTTTGTGGCGGCCACGGTGTATGTAACAGTGAGGATATTCTCCGGGCGGATGTTTTTGCAGTAGATCATATAGCCCAGGCGGGTAACCAGCACCGTGGTCTTGCCGCTCCCCGGCACCGCCAGGAGCAGGACCGGGCCCTGCACCTGCCGCACCGCCGCCTCCTGCTGGGGGTTGAGCCGGACGTGGTATTGGGTTTTGAACTCACCGTTGGTCATGGACTCACCCTATCTCAGACTTCAAACATAAAGAAAGTGATCAAAATAGAAACGATTCTGCTGGGCGACGCGGCGGAACAGCTCCAGACGCTGGAACCGGAAAACGTCCCCTGCTGTGTGACCTCGCCGCCCTATTTCGGCCTCCCCGGCATAGAGCTCAACCCGGAGTACCAGGAGATGGCCTTGGCCCGAATTGGCGCCACGGAAGTGGAATACGAGCAGATGAAGCTGCAGGCCGGACCCGGCACATGAAACCGGATTCGGCCATTATATCATAAAAGAGGTGATCTGTCATTTTTATTTGGGACTTTGTCGCGTCCACCGTCCTGGACGAGCTGCTGGACTGGGCGTACAGCCAGGCGGTGGGTTTTCTGGGGGCATTTTTTGCCCTCATGGGCAACATGGGGGTGGAGCTCTTCGACCTGCCCTGGGTGCAGGCCCTGGTGTCCTTTTTCAATCAGCTGGGCTGGGCGCTGTTCGCCGTCAGCCTGGTGGTGTCCTGCTTCGAGTTCGGGATTGAGTATTCGTCAGGCCGGGGCAATATCCGGCACACCGCCATCAACTGCCTCAAGGGCTTTATGGCCGTCAGCCTGTTCTCCACCGTCCCCGTCCGGCTCTACGCGCTGTCCGTTTCCCTCCAGGCCAGCATTACCACGGGAATCACCGGGCTGGGTACCAGCATCGGGGATGTGGGGGCGAGTATCATCACCAAGCTCACCACCACAGACGGCCTCATTGCCTCGGGGGTGGATTTCATTTTCGGCGGGTCCAGCTTCAACCCCATTATGATGCTGTTCTGCGTCATTCTCATGGCCTACGCGGTGCTGAAGGTATTCTTCGCCAACCTGAAGCGGGGCGGCATCCTGCTCATCCAGATCGCGGTGGGCGCGCTGTATATGTTCAGCGTCCCCCGGGGCTACAGCGACGGCTTCACCCACTGGTGCAAGCAGATCATCGGCCTGTGCCTCACCGCCTTTTTGCAGGCCACCATCCTGGTGGCGGGGCTGATGGTGTTCAAGGACAAGGCCCTGCTGGGTCTGGGCCTGATGCTGTCCGCGGGGGAGGTGCCCCGGATCGCCGGAGCCTTCGGGCTGGATACCTCCACCCGCGCCAGCCTCACCTCCGCCGTCCACACCGCCCAGATGGCGGTGAGCACCACCAAGGTCATCGCCTCGGCGGTGAGCAAATAAGCAGAAGGGAGAAGCAGGCTATGATAAAACAGTCTGAAATATTACAGAAACGGCTGGATCGGAACTACAGGGACTACCTGGCCCAGCTTCGTGGCAGGACTGCCGATGAACTGATCGCGCTGGCCCCGGAAATCACCGCCGCCCAACAGCTCAGGGAGGAATTGGTACAAGCCTGTACGGAGGAAAGCATGGCATACCTTCTTCAATTTGACAACCCCCTGGAGGAAATGCGTGGCTGCTGGGAGGCCGAGATCACCGGCTATGACCACAGCGGGGAAATCGGGCATATGCTCTGGGAAATCCGGGACAGGGATCTGGTGCCTGGCGGAGATCATCCTGTGAAGGAGCAGGATCATCCCCCTGTTCCCACAATGGAAGCCCCATGCTGACCATGGGAAGTTTATTTGACGGGATCGGCGGTTTCCCCCTGGCGGCGGTGCGCAATGGAATCACCCCCGTCTGGGCCAGCGAAATTGAACCGTTCCCTATCCGGGTAACCCAAAAGCACTTCCCCGGCATGACCCATGTGGGGGATGTCACCAAACTGGATGGGGCCAAACTGCCTCCGGTGGACATTATCTGCGGGGGCTCACCGTGCCAGGACCTCTCGATAGCTTCCCCCACACGCACCGGGTTGGCTGGGGCCCGTTCCGGGCTCTTTATGGAACAAATACGAGTCATTTCAGAGATGAGGGAGGCGGACAAAAAACGTGGAAGGACAGGTATCGCTGTTCGGCCCAGAATCGCCGTGTGGGAAAACGTGCCCGGCTCCTATAGCAGCGGATCACCCCGCGGCAGCGATTTCCAAGCGGTCCTCGAGGCGTTCCTCCACATTGAAGAACCACACCTTCATGTGGCTGAACCTCCGGGCGGACGCTGGGAATATGCTGGGGCCGTGCTGGGAGAAAGATCCTGCGTGGCTTGGGTCACCTGGAATGCTAAACACTTCGGAGTGCCCCAAGAGCGTCGTAGAATCTTTCTTGTCGCAGCATATCTGCAAAAATCTTGTTGCAAGCGGACTGTGCGACGAGG
>CAPOAR010000145.1:0-5276 GCA_948670295.1 uncultured Oscillospiraceae bacterium
GCCGTGGAATTGAAATAGATGTGATTGTGAATGTGGCCCTTGTCGGTATGGGTGCAGACGAAAAACTGGTACTTGCCTTTCGTCCAGCGCATCGCCGTTTCAAAGCCCAGCTTGTTTGCCTCCTCCGCCGTCACCTCGCCGGGCGGGAACGCCTGCCGTATCTGGAAGAACAGAGCCCCGCGCTCCACGGGCCGGGCGGTGGCCGCCTGGTATTCGCTTTTCACCAGCAGAAACTCGGCGGCGGCTGTGGCCGGGTCGCAAAGGTGGGAGGACACGGCCCCCAGCTTTTGGGGGTTGAGCCCGTAGGCAAAACGCTCCTCCATCGTCTGGACGGCACTCAGTCCCGCCGCCTGCTTGTAGGGCCGGATGTAGGTCGTGGCCGTGGTAGCACCTCCTCTCGTTGGGACTTTGGGACAAAATGTCCCGAAGTACGAAAAAAGCCGGGGAGCGGCACAGCACCGCTCCCCAGCAGGTCACAGCTCCACCAGCGCGGAAAGCTGTTTCAGCAAATCAGACAGAGGCCCCCACAAAGCGGAGTACCTTTGTATATAATCCAACCGTCCGGCCCTCGCAATACCTCACAGCGCCGCCTCCTCACGCTGGCCCTTTTCCGTGCTGGAGGACACCGGGGCGGGTGGGGTAAAGGCACGGATAGCCTCCCGGATGGACGGTTTATTGCCCTGGGTAGGCAGGGAGACGGGATTCTCCCGCCCAGGTGCCTCGCCGCTCTCCGAATTCGATCTGTCGCCGTTGTTTTGATGCTGGTTAGCCTCTTTGCCGCGGGGCTTTTCCAGTTCCCGGTTAAGCTGGGTCAGTCGGGCGGATTTCTGCCGCAGCTCCTCCTCCTTGGGGAAGGGACGCTCAGCCTCCTCCTGGGCGTTTTTCAGTTCGCTTTCCAACCGGGTCAGTCGGATCTCGTTCCGCTTCAGGTTTTCGGCCATCGCCTCCAAAGCGTTGTTGATACGGGTCACATTGCCCACCGGGTCGTCGGACAGCTCCGCCGTATAGGTCAAATGCTGTTTCATCGTCACCTTGAACTTGGAGCCGTCGCAATGGAGCTGCATGGGGAAACCCCGGTACTCGCCCAAATCAAGAGGCTTCACCGGGTCGCTCATGAGCATACCCTCATCGTCCAGCACCTCCAGCGAACACAGCAGAGGATAGGCGGAATCCTGTTCAAAGGCCAGCTTGTTGCCCAGGCTGTTCAGCAGCCCGTATTTTTTGGTGAATTGGTCATAGAGCCGGTTGAGCTTTGCCTGTTCCGCCTTCACTTCATCGTCCCCGGTGTTTTGCAGTTGGAGGTCGATGAGCCTCCGGGCACTGTCCCGAATGGCGATCATGCCCTTGACGCGCTCGGCAGGCACCTTGCCCATTTCCACCCGCGTCATGCGGGAATTCTCGCGGAAATAGAGCTTGCCGTCATAAAGCGTGTAGCTGAAATTGCGCACGGACGGGTCAGCGGGAATGGATTCCAGCGTCTCGCCGGTCTGCTCATCCGCCGCGCCCAGCTCCAACAGCTCCCGGTCGGGTAGGGCGAGGTTCTGGATGGCCCCGGCAAGCTGCTGGGAGAGATCGGCCCCCTCAATGGGGGCCACGGTGTAGTCCTGTCTGCCATACTGAGTGCTGTCCGAGGTGGGGGTGCCCAGCACCATGTCCGGGTGCTCTAAAAAGTAATGGTTGATCTTAAATCCGTCGTCATTTTCGCCAACCCCAACCCAACTGGGCAACTCCACGGCGGGTCGATCCCTCTTTTGCAAAAAGATGATGTCGGACACCACTTCCGTCCCGGCGTTGGCCTTAAAAGCGTTGCTGGGCAGGCGAATGGCTCCCAGCAGGTCGGCCCGCTCCGCCAGATATTTGCGCACGGTGGAATCCTTGGCGTCCATGGTGTAGCGGCTGGTGACAAAGGCCACAATGCCGCCGGGACGCACCTGGTCCAGCGCCTTGGCGAAAAAGTAGTTGTGGATGTTGAAGCCCAGCCTGTTATAGGCGGGGTCGTTGATATGGTACTGTCCGAAGGGCACGTTGCCCACGGCCAGATCGTAGAAGTCCCGCTGATTGGTTGTTTCAAAGCCGCCCACGGTGATGTCGGCCTTCTGATAAAGCTGGCGGGCGATGCGCCCGGTGAGGCTGTCCAGCTCCACGCCGTACAGCTTGGCCCCGGCCAGAGACTCCGGCAGAAGGCCAAAAAAGTTGCCGATGCCCATGGAGGGCTCCAGCACCGTCCCCGGCTGATATCTCCTGTGTATCGTCTGGGAAGCCCTTTCCCAAAAAGTGCTGGGAAACCGTGGGCAGGAAGTTTCGCTCTCTGGCACTGTCGCTGAAATCCTGACGGAGGTGCCACAGCTTTTCCGCCAGTTCCCGGTACTCGTTGCCCTCAGCCCCGTCGATCTTCTCCTGGGCGGCATACTGCCCGTTCCGCAGGAGCTTGGACACCAGGACGGCGGCGTTCACCCAGGCGACCAGCGTACTGCCGGGGCCGAACGCCGAGCGTCCCTGGGCAATGCGAAATCCCTCCTGGCTGAACCACAGGGCATAATCCTGCCCGCCGATGGACACGCCTTTGCCTCCCTCGCCAAACTCCCTCCCCATGAAGGAAGCGGCGGCGGACCCGGTGGGGCCCTTCTGGAAAAACGCTACGACGCGCTCAATGCTGTGCTGGCCGTTGCCGCCGCAGGTCAGGGCCCGCCCAATGACCGACTCCGGCACCTGTTCGGCGGGAATGGACATCTGCCTCTGGGCCTGCCGCTCCTCCGCCTGGATCTGGACAATGCGTTCCACCTGTTCTTCCACCGGGGGGAACAGATGGAATTGGGAGAGGTCAGGGCCTTTCGTCTGCGCTTTCACATCGTCCGCAGACGCGGAAACGGCGGGCTGTCCGCCCGCCGTCTGTTCAGCCGCTTGGTTTACTTGTAGACGATCTCCGTCAGCACGATCTCCTCCGCCTGCTGCGTGAAGCTGTTCACCGCTTGCACCCAGCCCATCTGATCCCGCGCTTTCATGGCCTCGTTCACGCTGTTCCGCGCTTTCAAGTCGGCCACCATCCGATCCACCTGCTCCCTCGCCTGACTGTCGATCTCCCGCAGATGGGGCTCCAGCCGCCCGGTCAGCAGCATGGAGGTGTACGTCCCCGGATGATGGTCCATCAGGAAGGTCTGCCGCAGCATCCCGTACTTGCCCAGGGGCAGCTCCTCTATCTCGCCCTCCCCATCCATCACCAGGTCCGGGATCAGGTAATCGCCCGCCCGCTTGTAAGTCAGCTCCTTCATCTTGACCGCTCCTTTCTTTGCTTTCGCGATTTACATTGCTAAATTCTTTTGCATCCTCAGTATACCCCATCTCCCGAGAAATTGCAAGAGGATTTTCCAAATTTTTCTTGCTCGTTTTCGCCTGTCCCCGGTCCCAGGTCTTGACCGCCCTGCCGATTTCGTTCAGGAGGTCCATGGAAACCCGGCTGGCGGCGCTGCCCAGGTGGTGGAGAACAGCGGGTGTAGAAAACTCGGTGATTCCCGTCAAATCGCTGTCCTCCATGAACTCGCTGGGGTCCAGGCCGCAGCGGGTGAGAACGGCATACTGGACGCTGGCGGTGAGCACGTCCCGAAATCGGACTTCCAGATTGAGTTCGTCCAATTGCTCCAATAGACTGTGCCGCACATCGTAGGCTAGATCAGTCAAATGATCCCGATAGATCTCGTTCACCGCCCGCGCCGCCAGCTCCATGAGCTGTTCCCCGATGTCCCCGTCCTCGGCGGGGCCGTACCGCCGTTCCAGCGCCTCCAGCACAGTGGAGTGATGGTCCTCCCGCATTTCCCATAAATAGGGCGTTTTGGACCCCTGTACCGGGCGGGTGTCCGCCACGTCAAAGACGTATTCCAGCGAGGGCCTGCCCCGCCTGTCCTTGCGGATGAGGGCAATGCCCTTGGAACGGGGCTTCACCCAGCGCCGCATGGCGTTGTTCCACAGCTCCATGCTGGCGCAGGCGGTGGCGTCTGGGCGCTGGGCGTAGATTAGGAGCTGTTCGTCAAAGGGATATTTCTAAAGATGTTGTCAAGGGGGAATTTGAGATTCGTGCTCCATTGTTGCAAAAACTGCTTTCACCTATAATTCCTGTTAGAGCTATTGGAACTGACAGTAGACCAAAAGGGAGTGCGAGGGTAAAACTGCTCACCCTCGCACTCTTTTTTGGGGGACTTACTGTGTATCTGTGCCTGCTTTGCTCAACCCCAGTATCTGGGCCAGATAGTCCCCAAACGCCTTGCTGTCGGAGGACATGTCGTTAATCATGTCATGTCGGAGGAAGATCCGTTCCTCCCCCTCCACCCAGAAGAAGAGCATGTCACAGCCGGGGTAGCCGGGGGAGACCCAGTTGTCCTCGGTGAGGTACTTGCCCCCAGCCAGCACTAGCCGAGAGCGTCAGCCAACTCCACCGCCTCCTTGTAGCGCAGGGATTCCCGGCGCAGTTTGTCGGAGAGATTGGGGACGCTGGAACTCCACCCGTATTGCTCCGCCAGCTTTTCCACCAGCTCGCTCATGGTGAAGCCCTCCCGGACAATGTAGGCTTTGATTTCGTTCCTGATATTCATAATCGTATCTCCTTCGATAATCGTATTCGCCATCCGGCGTAGAATTTGAAAACGCTCCCAGCGGCCTGGGCAAGCTGTTCACAATGCCCAGGTCACAGGAGCGCACATCGGATTTCAGCGTTCAGCGTGAAGCCATGCGAAACCGTGAAAACCAGCAGAGGACAACGTACCGTGTTCGCTGTCCAGCGTTGCGTGTTTCCATGAAAAATCGCAATTCTGACGCTGTTTTGTTCGCTGATTTCACATGGATTGAAATTTAGGACACAAAAAGGGCGGTCTGCTTGACGCAAACCGCCCTCTGGCATGACATATTCAACTTTGGGCCGCCGCCCGTTTCTTCTTTTCACGGGAGCGCCGGGAGTATTCCCTCTGCTTTTCCCGTTTCTTCCGCAACCGCTCCTGTTCTGCCAGTTCCTCCGGCGTAGGCTCCGGGATAGGCACATCAAACTTGCCGATGAACTTCAGGTAAATGTCAACCTCCTGCATCCGTTCGCCGCTGGACCTGTCCGGCGCATGGACGACGATCTTGTCCACAAACTCAAAAATCATCGGCGTGGTCAGCACCGAGAAATCGGTGTACCGCTTGACCAAATCCAAAAACTGCCCGGCCCGGTCCGTGTCGGCGTTGAACGCATCAAGTTCCGCCTGCTCATGCTTGATCGCGGCGTCCAATTCCTCCTGCTCACGCTCATA
>CAPOAR010000146.1:0-5270 GCA_948670295.1 uncultured Oscillospiraceae bacterium
CCCCGCCGCCCGGGACTACCCCAACGAGTTTATCCAGACGGGCATCTCCACCATCGACGGCCTGAACACCCTGGTGCGCGGCCAGAAGCTGCCCATCTTCTCCGGCTCCGGCCTGCCCCACGCCAACCTGGCCGCCCAGATCGCCCGTCAGGCCAAGGTGCTGGGGGACGAGAGCGCCAACTTCGCCGTGGTGTTCGCCGCCATCGGCATCACCTTCGAGGAGTCCGAGTTCTTCGTGCAGGAGTTCAAGCGCACCGGCGCCATCGACCGCACCGTGCTGTTCACCAACTTGGCCGACGACCCCGCCGTGGAGCGTATCGCCACCCCCCGCATGGCCCTCACCGCCGCCGAGTATCTGGCCTTTGAGAAGGATATGCACGTGCTGGTCATCCTCACCGACATCACCAACTACGCTGAAGCCCTGCGCGAGGTGTCCGCCGCCAAGAAAGAGGTGCCGGGCCGCCGCGGCTTCCCCGGCTACCTCTACACCAACCTGGCCACCATTTACGAGCGCGCCGGCCGCCAGCTGGGCAAGGCGGGGTCTATCACGATGATCCCCATCCTGACCATGCCCGAGGACGACAAGACCCACCCCATCCCCGACCTGACCGGCTACATCACCGAGGGGCAGATCATCCTGTCCCGGTCGCTGTACCGCCAGGGCATCAACCCCCCCGTGGACGTGCTGCCCTCCCTGTCCCGTCTGAAGGACAAGGGCATCGGCGTGGGCAAGACCCGGGAGGACCACGCCAACACCATGAACCAGCTCTTCGCGGCCTACTCCACCGGCAAGGACAACAAGGAGCTGATGTCCATTCTGGGCGAGGCGGCGCTGACCCCCACGGACCTGCTGTACGCCAAGTTTGCCGACGAGTTCGAGCGGCGCTACGTCAACCAGGGCTATGAGGAGAACCGGTCCATCGAGGAGACGCTGAACCTGGGCTGGGAGCTGCTGTCCATCCTGCCCACTGCGGAGCTGAAGCGCATCAAGCAAGAGTATATTGATAAGTATTTGCCGAAAAAGGACCAGTAAGGAGGGGTAAACATGGCAAACACCGTGGTAAACCCCACCCGAATGGAGCTCACCCGGCTCAAGGGCAAGCTGAAAACCGCCCAGCGGGGCCACAAGCTGCTCAAGGACAAGCGCGATGAGCTGATGAAGCAGTTTTTGGACACTGTGCGGGAGCTGCGCGCCCTCCGCTCCCAGGTGGAGCAGGATCTGCTGCGGGTTCACGGCTCGTTTACCGTGGCCTCCGCGCTGATGAGCGCCCAGGCCATGGAGCAGGCGCTGATGTACCCCAAGCAGTCGGTGGAGCTGACCATGACCTTCCAGAACATCATGTCGGTGAACGTGCCGGTCTACCACTACCAGACCCGCACCGAGGACACCGGCGATATCTTCCCCTACGGCTTTGCCGCCACCAGCGGCGAGCTGGACGGGGCGGTGGCCGCCCTGGGCGAGGTGTTCCAGAACATGCTCAAGCTGGCCCAGACGGAGAAGGCCGCCCAGCTCATGGCGGAGGAGATCGAAAAGACCCGGCGGCGCGTCAACGCGCTGGAGTACGTGGTCATTCCCGAGACGCAGGAGAATATCCGATATATCACCATGAAGCTGGATGAGAACGACCGCTCCACCACCACCCGGCTGATGAAGGTGAAGGATATGCTGCTGGCGGAGGCCCAGGAGCAGCGCCGGACCGCCAACGACAAGGCGATTCAGGCGTTTGGAGGGACGGCCGGGCAGGCGCAGATCTGAGAAGCTCTGTTCCAGGCCGTGATGTTTTGAATCCAAATAGAAAAGCAGGCGGTTCCCCACGCAATCTGTGGGGAACCGCCTGAGCCACCTAATCATAAAGGAGGAAGGCCCAATGGGCAAACAGTTTCTCGACGACGATACCCTGTATCGGTTTGTATCTTCGCAATATCATGCAAAATGCATAGAAAATGAAGCTGGAGTTGGGATGTCCTGGGCAGATATGGGCGGTAGTGAAGAATTGGAGGAGGCATTGTCTACTCTGTCTGAGAAGGAGCAGAAAAAATTTGAGGAAAATCTAGAGAATGCCGCTTCTGATTCAGGGATCGCAAGCTGCTTTGAAGAGATGAATGAACTGATTCATATCGGCGAAGATGCAGAAGATGAAGAGGATGATGAAACGGAAGAAGACGATGAGGATAAGCTCCAGCGTTTGAGGGAGCTTCAATCGGATGTTATGGATCTGATAAAGGAACAGCTTGGAGAATACCTGAAATAGCAAAAAGGTACTGCTGAAACAATTTTCAGCAGTACCTTTTCTATATTAGGTAGACAATTGGGCGGCTTTTCAAACCTCCATGATAACAGGCAGTATCATAGGATTGCGTTTTGTCTTTTTGTATAGATACCCGGACAGGGCGCCCTTCATCTCCGACTTGATGGACGACCAATCCCGCACCCGGCGCTGCTCGCAGGTGTCCAGCGCGTCCACCGCCACCTGGCGCAGCTCGTCCATCAGCTCCTCCGACTCCTTGACGTACACGAAGCCCCGGGTGATGATGTCCGGCCCGGAGATCACCGCGCCGTCCTCCCCGGACATGGACACCACAACCACCACCATGCCGTCCTGGGCCAGGTGCTGGCGGTCCCGCAGGACCACCGCGCCCACGTCGCCCACGCCGTAGCCGTCCACAAAGACCTTGCCCGCAGGCACTGCGCCGCCCAGCTTGACGCCGCTCTGGGTGAGCTCGATGATCCGGCCCACGTCGCTGATGACAATATTTCTGGGGTCCATACCCATCTCCCGGGCAAGCCGGGCGTGGGTCTTGAGGTGGCGCTGCTCCCCATGGACGGGGATAAAGAACTTGGGCCGTACCAGGGCGTGGATGATTTTCAGCTCCTCCTGGCAGGCATGGCCGGACACGTGAAGGGGCAGCTCCCGCTCATTGACCACCTCGGCCTCCCGGCGGTAGAGCTCGTTAATGACGTTGCCGATGGAGTCCTCGTTCCCGGGGATGGCGGAGGCGGAGATGATGACCCGGTCGCCGGGCTGTATGTCCACCTGCCGGTGGGTGTTGAAAGCCATCCGGGTGAGGGCGGACATGGTCTCCCCCTGGCTGCCGGTGGTGATGATGCACACCTTGGAGGGGGGCAGCGTTTTGATGTGGGCTACGTCCACCACCGTGCCGGCGGGTATGTGCATATAGCCCAGCTCGGTGGACACCCGCATGGCGTTTTCCATGCTCCGGCCGGTGACCGCAACCTTCCGGCCATACTTGGCAGCTACGTTGATGATCTGCTGGATTCGGTCGATGTTGGAGGCGAAGGTGGTGACGATGATGCGCTGCTCACAGCCACGGAACAGTGCGTCAAAGGACGCCCCCACGCTGCGCTCGCTCTTAGTGAAGCCGGGGCGCTCCACGTTGGTGGAGTCGCACAGCATGGCCAGCACGCCCTCGTTGCCCAGCTCGCCCAGGCGGGTCAGGTCGGCCATGCCCCCCTGGATGGGGGTGGGGTCGATCTTGAAGTCGCCGGTGTGGAGGCACACCCCGATGGGGGTGCGGATGGCGAAGGCCACCGCGTCGGCGATGGAGTGGTTGATGTGGATGAACTCCACGCTGAACCGGCCCGCCTTGACCGTCTCCCCCGACTCGCAGGTGATGAGCTTCACCTTGTCGCTCAGCCGGTGCTCGTCCAGCTTCAGCTTAATGAGGCCGGCCGACATCCTGGTGGCGTAGATGGGGGCGTTCACGTCCCGCATGAGGTAGGGGATGGCCCCGATGTGATCCTCATGGCCATGGGTGATGAAGATGGCCCGGATGCGGTCCCGGTTCTGGATCAGGTAGGTGAAATCGGGTATGACCACGTCGATGCCGTACATGTCGTTGTCCGGGAAGCCCATGCCCACGTCCACCAGGATGATGTCGTTGCCGTACTCGTAGACGGTGAGGTTTTTGCCGATCTCATTGAGACCGCCAAGGGAAATAATTTTCAGTTTTTCTGTCATAATAACTCCTTTTCTGTAAAAAATGTAAACAAATTAAAAGCGCCTTGCATGGCGCAGCAAGCCGGATCAAACGGTTCGCCTCAACCCGTGCCGCGCCTGCCTGCATACGGCGGGGCGCTGCCCTGACGGCGCTGATCCCAGCGGCCCAGCGCTTTTTCCGGGGAGGAACCGTGCCAAGTAGTATACCATACCAATTGAGAAAAGTACAGCCTTTTTTGTCATAATTCGGAGGCCGCCGGAGGGCTGCCAGGAGGAGAAAAAATTTTGTGACATAAGAATAACTAGAAATGAACTAAGAATAAGTTGAATGGGATATGGTAGTTCTACATAAAAGGAGGGCAGACCCATGAATGACAAAGCGTACCTGAGCATTCGGATGAACCGGCAGCTTCATGACAAATTCCAGTCCGCAGCGGCCTACGAGGGCCGCTCCATGAGTGGGCAGATCCTGTATCTGGTGAACCAGTATGTCCGGCAGTTTGAAAAGGAGCACGGCCCCATTGACCTGCTGGAGCAGGAGCAATGAGGCCGCTGTCCCTTTTGCTGGAGCTCCTCTACCCGCCCAAGTGCCCCTTCTGCGGGCGGATTCTGGAGCGGGGCGAGGAAGGCTGGTGCGTCTGCTGCCAGGAGGACCTGCCCTGGACCGGGGCGGATGAGGGCAAAGAGGTGGAGGGGTGCGCCGCGTGCCTGTCGCCCCTCTGGTATCGGGACGGCGTGCGGGACGGGGTGCGCCGCTTCAAATTCAAAGGCGGACGGGGTTGCGCCCGGCTGTTCGGCCAGCTCATGGCCCAGTGCCTTCAGGACCGCTGGACGGGGCGGGTGGACCTGGTCACCTGGGCGCCCCTCCACCCGGAGCGCAAAAGGAGGCGGGGATACGATCAGGCGGAGCTGCTGGCCCGCCGGGTGGGGGAGCTGACAGGGACGCCGGTGGAGGGCGTCCTGGAAAAAGTGCGCGCCACCGCTGTCCAATCCCAGGCGGGGGAGGACGGGGCCAGACAAGCCAATGTCCGCGGGGCCTATGCCGCCGTGCCGGGGCTGGATCTGACGGGGAAGCGGGTGGCGCTTGTGGACGACGTGGCCACCAGCGGCGCGACCCTGTCGGAGTGCGCCGCCGCCCTGCGCCGGGCGGGGGCGGAGTGCGTGGTGGGGTTGACGTTGGCGCGGGCCCGGTAAAGAACTGAGAAGCTGAACCAACAGACCCCAGCACACATCCTTGCGGGCCAAACTGCCGCCAGGCTGCGTTAAAAAATCTTGAAATACACAAAGTATTCCTGCGATTTTTTGCCTTGC
>CAPOAR010000147.1:0-5257 GCA_948670295.1 uncultured Oscillospiraceae bacterium
CGCCGGTGACGCCCCCCAGCAGGACGGGCATGATCTGGATACTGGCAACCGTAAACAGGAAGGACCGGGAGAAGGCCAGCACGGCGGATACCACCCCGTTGGACAGGGCGGTAAACATACCGCTGGCAAAGACATTCAGCCCCACGAACAGCAGAGCGATGGAGCACAGACGATTGCCCGTCACCGCCAGCTTATACACTGGGCTGTCCAGCCGGGTGAAGATGCCCACCAGTGGAATGGTCGCCAGAATGGAAATAACCGTACAGAGGACGGATGCCCCAACGATGAATTTGACGCTGAATCCCACCAGTTTTTTCAGCTTCTCGTGGTTCTGCTCCCCGTGGTAGTAAGAGATCATAGGAGCCACGCCGTAGGAGTAGCCGATGAACAGGGCGCTGACGAACATAAGTACATACATGATGATGGTGATGGCTGCCACGCCGTCCTCGCCCACATATTTCAGCATCGCCAGGTTGAACAGCAGCGTGGTAATGCCGGACACCAAGGATGTCGCCAGCTCCGACATACCGTTGGTGGAGGCGTGGAACAGCACCCCGCCCCGGAATACCGGCTTTTCAAAATGGAGCAGGCTGTCCTTCTTTCGGAACACCAGAAAGCCTACCACGGCGGTGATGGAGTACCCCAGTCCGGTGGCAATAGCTGCCCCCTGAATGCCCATGTCGAACAGAGCAATCAGAACATAGTCCAGAATGATGTTGGTCACGCCCCCCGCCACGGTACAGATCAGGGATAGGGTGGACTTGTCGGCGGCAATCAGGTAGAGGGAAAAGTTATACATGAGCAAGATAGGAATGGTGAACAGCAGATAGTTGCTCAAATAGGTGTGGCAGTAGCCGAACACCGCCGGAGAGAGGCCCATAGTCCCCAGCAGGGTATCCATCAGGGTATAGCCCAGCAGCATCATCACCGCGCCCACTACTGCGTTGGTGAGAATGAGGAGGGTGAAGTCCTGCCGGGCCTCCTGTTCCTTGTGCTCCCCCATCTTCTTCATGACCACGGCGCTGCCGCCGGTAGCCAGCATCCCGGAGATGGCCGTGATCAGGGCGATGGCCGGGGCGGTGAGGTTGATAGCCGACAGGGCCTCCATACCGATCAGGTTGGAGACGAACAGCCCATCCACCATGGTGTAGAAGGTGTTGAACACCGTCATGACGATGGTGGGGAAGGCAAAGCGCAGGATATTCCTGCCTGTGACCGGCAGGTGGTAAGAGTCCAGTTTGTCCATGTCCTAATTCCTCCAGTCGATGTCCTGGCCGTCCCCCAGGTCAAAATACTGTACTTCTGTTCCCTGTGCCGGGAGCCGGACGGCGGAAATGCGCCGGTTCTGGGCGGGGGCAAAGTAGTACACGCCGCTCTCGGCGCACATGACGCTGGTACACAGGGTCTGCTCGTACACGTCGTAATTGGGGTCAGCTTTTGCCAGTCCCTCGGGAATGTCCACCGGGGCGAAGGCCCGGAACATCCGGGATACCCCGTCCAGTTCGTCTTTTCCGGGAACGGCAAACTCCTTCATGAAGGCCAGACGGACAAAGCGGGAGGGAGAGGAATAGTCCCCCGGAAGGCCGGAACCGCCGCCCAGGCGCTCCCCAAACTCCCGAATTTCATGTCCCGCGATAGTCTGGGGGGCTTTGGGTAGATTGGTAACCCCCACGAAGTTGCGGAGGTTGGTTCGCTGCCAGCGGTAGTCCGGGCTGTTGGTCAGCACGCCGATGGTCTCCCGGTGGATGAACAGGCCGCCCTCCTCCGGCTCGATGATGACGGCCTCGCTGGCCCGGTCGCTGAGGATATAGTGAGCGGGCAGGGGCTTTCCCTGGATAGGCTCGTCCACCAAAGCAATTCCCTTCAAAGCCTCCACGGCCTCCTCCACGCTGGCGCACCGACTGAACAGCCAGGCCAGCAGACGGCCCGGATGGACGGCGGTTCTGCCCGGGCCGGCACTTTCCTCATAGACCACATACTCCGGGAAATGGAGCAAGGCCCCCATCAAGCCAGCGGAGTTGACCCCGTCCACCAGAATAGGCTCCCCGAAGCCAAGCACCGCCATACCGGTGTAACTGTATTCGCCGGAGGCCGCCCCCTCCCCGTGAAGTCCAGGGACACAGGGCATCCCCTGTGGAACACTGATGACCCGGTTGGCCGTCAGGTCTCCGAATTGGTCGTAGGTCCGTCCCAAAAGGTGCCGTCCGTCCTCTGTCCTCCAGGTAAAGCTGCTGCATCCAAAATCCATATCAAAAACCTCCTGTTTTCTCATATTGTTGTCCAGTGGACTTGCAATTATTTCTGACAGGGGGTATCATAAACCGTGTGGCCGCCACGCAGTCAAGGGGTATTTTTAATTTTTGGAGGAAATTTTTATGGAGAGAAAAAAAGGATGGCTGACCTCCGGGGCTTTCGCCGCCCTGTGCGGTACAACCAAGGAAACTCTGCGCCACTACAAAGACGTGGGACTGCTCCTCCCAGCCCATCAGGGGGACAACGGCTATTTTTACTACGACGTGGAGCAGTTCTACGATTTTTACGCCATCTCCATCTTCCGCCAGACGGGCACACCCCTGGAGGAGATCCGCCGCTGTCTCCAGGGACAGAACACCGCCAAAACGCTGGAGCTGCTGCGGGAACAGCGGGTCCGCCTGGAAGCGGAGCGGCAGAAGCTGGAGCACATGGACTTTGTGCTGTTCGGCGCCCTGCACAGCCTGGAGTTTGAGTCGAGGCCGGACATGATCCCCCGGACCGCCTGGTTTGAGCGGGAGCACCTGCTGGCCCTCCCCGTTAGGGAATTGGAGGGGCTGATGACCCCGGAGGCCAGCGAGGATGAAGCATTGATCGTTGTGCTGGAGCGGTGTCGGGCGCTGTGCAGCCAATACGGGATACAGACCGACTTCCAGCTGGGGGCCATCCACCAGCCGGGGGAGCAGGGTGGGCCAGGGGCCATCAGCCACCTCTATACCCGAATCAAAGAAAAAGCGGACTTCCCTTATTATAAGGAGAAGCCCGCTGGGAATTATCTGTACCTCTGCTGCCGGGGCCGTTGGGACATCTCCGCAGGTTATGCCGCCCTCAACCGCTGTATCCTTGAACGGGGGCTGGAAACGATAGGAGATTTCTACGCCTGCGACTTGGCCGGTTTTATCCTCAACTCGGTGGAGAAAAATGCGGCATCCATGATTTCGGTGCGGCTTTTGGACAGCGTTTTAACAAGATAAAGCGTATTTATCTATCGCATTATACTTCCAGGGAAATTTATGCGGACGGTGTCCGGTGAACGCACAGCAGTTTTCTAACACGATCCACCGTCCCCGGCGTAGCGTTCCCGGTAGTCCTTGATATACTCGTCCAGGTATTCCAGGTACTCGGCCCCGCCGCCCTCAATCGTTTCCAAAATGGCAGTGATTTTGCGGCGGCACTCGGCTTCTTCGCTCTCCGTCATGGTGTGCGCCTCATTAAGATGGGTGGTGGAACGAGGGGCAACAACATCGTTGATGATGTCATTAAACAGGTTGTCCAGCATGGCCTCCGGCGTGTCAAGCTGCTCCGCGCCTGCCGCGCCGGGTTCATCAACCACAATCCAGACATAGCCGATTTTCTTGGAGTAGACTATATCAAAATAGTTCTGCCCATCAATGTAATTCTCAAATGCTTTGAGGATAGCGTCCAGTTCTTTCCGTACTTTTTCCGTATAAATCATATCGATACGACCTTTCACAAAATTGGTCCCTGGTAGCGTACCCGGTTCAGGTTGATTCTAATAAACGTGCGCCCTCTTAATTATATGATTGCTCAATATATTAGTCAATAGCCCGATAACAAGAGCGGATAACGAGGCGCAAAAATTTTATAATAAAGGCATCCTAATCACAGGGGGATGCCGTGGATGAGCAAGAAGGAAGTGGACTTCAGCAATCGGGACAGGTTTATCGAACTTGGCCTGATGATCGCCAGCCTGCGAAAAATGCAGGGGATGTCCCAGGAGAAGCTGGCGGAGAAGGCGAAGATCAGCCGTTCCCATCTGAGTTCCATCGAGGCCCCCAACATCGTGCGTCCCTTTTCCCTGGAAGTGCTATACAACATTGCGGACGCTCTGGGTGTCCGAGCGGGGGATCTGCTGAACGCCACCCTGCCCCCAACGAAATGAGAGCAACGCCTTGCCACCGGCAGGGCGCTGTTTTGTCCCCTATGCCGCCTCACCGCCGTAGAGGTCATGGTTGACCTGGGCGGCGTAGTGATTCTCAATCGTGGCCGGGGCGTTGTACAGCACCGCCAGCAGGTACTGCTTCATGTTCCGCACCTGGGTGGTGTTCTCCCGGAGGCAGTCGAACACGAAGCGGATGTGTTCGCTGTCCAGCTTCAGCAGTCGGGACTTCACCACAGCCTGGGGGAAGTCGTTCCCCGCCACTCGGAGGTTTTTCTTTTTGGAGCAGACCGCCTCCACCATTAACTCCACCATCTCGTCCAGCTGGCCAGCGTCATAGGGGCGCTCCCGCACGAAATCGTCATAGCCGATGTTCTCCCGGATCACTCCCCGATAGGCGTCCATCTCGCCCTGACTCATCCCGCTGCTCCTGCGACCCTTCCTTCCCTTCGCTTCAGGCGGCTCTGCCGCCGCAGGCGTGGAGGTGGTGGGAGGGGATGAAGGGAAAGGAAAAGATTCTGTACTTACTGAGTCAGTTATTTTTTTCTCTTTTTTTACTGGGTCTTTATTTATTTGCGTTGGATTTCCCGTCTGCGTGGAACCCGTAGACGGATTCTCCGTTGTCGGGTTTTCCGGCAACGGCTGGGCCGATGACGGCTTTTCCGGGGGCGGCTCGTGAGAGGCAGGGTACTCCCGGATAATGTACTCGTTGCTTCCAAACTTCCCGGCCTTGTCGGTGGTCTGGCGGCGCTGGACATACCCAGCTTTCTCCAGTTCCACCACGGCGGCCCGGATGGCGTCCTTGCCCTCCAGGCTGATCCGGGCGAGGCCAGCCAGTGTATAATCCCAATTTTCCGGGAGACTGAGCATCATGGACAGCAGGCCCTTGGCCTTGAAGGATATGGTCTTATCCCGCAGGTGGTAATTGCTCATAACGGTGTAATTGTTGGTACGCTCCACGCGAAAAACTGCCATAGTATTTCACTCCTTATAAAAATTGAGCGGCGGAGAAAATGCTTCTCCGCCGCTTGCGATTGACAAGGTTTTACTGTTTATAGCAATCTTCAAAAAAACTAACAATAAGCGGAAGCGGCAAACCAATGCCGG
>CAPOAR010000148.1:0-5236 GCA_948670295.1 uncultured Oscillospiraceae bacterium
AGCTCCAGCGAGCCGGATATCCACAACACGCTGCCTTTGCCTACGCCGGCATCGGCAAGCTGCCGCGCCATGGCGCCCCAGGCCCACACTGAGAGATACTGCGGGTGGGCGCTCCTGCCATACCCCACGTATTCCACAATGGGAAAGTTGAGGTAGGGCACCTTTTTTGCGCTGGTCTTCAGCTCCAGTTCAGACGTGACCCGGCCTGTGCAGTACAGCTGGGACATAACGCTCCTTTCCGCCCGTTCGGGCCATGATGTGTATATGAAAAGAGCCAGAGGGCAGACCGATCCCCTTACAGGGGCCAGCTCTATCCACCGGCTCTTGCGAACAAACCCAGGAAACGCCTCGCAGATCATCCCTGCTGTTTTTCCAACAGGGCCAGCGAATCCTGCAACGTGTGCAATGCGAAAACCTATCGCTCCCAGGCCGTTGAGGCGGGCCTGCCCTCCCGCAAGGGGAGGAAACGCACATAGAATCAATTACAAGGGGATTGTACCACAAGATATTGGTGGCGTCAATAGAGAAAGCGCAATATGTTGATTATTTTGCGTTGAAAGATACAAGAACTTGTGCCCGCTGTGCCGCAGCGCAGCGGGGAGACAGAGAATCCGGCCTGTCTCCCCTGATTTCCCTACGCCTCCACAAACAGCCCCACCGGGCACACATCCTCAAAGCCAGGGGTGGAGATGTACCAACACCCGGGGCCTGTGATTTCCCAGCTTACCTCCAGCGTGATGTCGTGCCAGCCGTCTGGGAACCGGGCCCGAAAACAGTCCCCGGCGTGGATGCCGTACCCGTCCACCAGCAGGCGGGGGTGGGGGTCGTGGTCATTGGGGTCGGGTAGCTTGATCTGGCTGTACCGTTTCTTTATAGGGGATTCCTCCTGTCATCAATTGGGCCGTCCACATAATAAATAGTGGCTGCACATTTATTTTTTTGCACGCTCCCAAGAATTTTTTATCCCCGCTCAAAGACGATCTGCTTGCGCAGGTACAGGTTGGCTACCGCCATGGTGATGGGTGTGCGCTGCTTTGCCTCCAGCATTTCAAAGGGGAGGCTGTCGCTGGTGGTGTAGTCGTTGTCGATGAGGACGTCAATGAGTTTTTCGTCCGTGGACACATCGGCGGCCCCTACCTCGGCGCATTTGATGAGCTCGGCGGTGGACAGCAGCACCTGCCGGGACAGGGCCAGCACCTGGGCCTCCCGCTCATTGGGCTGGTCCTTTCGGAACAGCTCCCTGGCCTTGGAAAAGGGTACCCCGTCCAGCAGCAGCTTGCCGAAAGCGGCCAGCTTCAGGGGAAGGCTCTCCGAGAGGGGGACCACATAGAGCTCCCCCAGCAGATCATACAGCGCCTCGAAATCGGTGTCGCCTGTGCCCCGGGCGATGAGGCCCCGCACCTCCAGGCGGTTCAGGCAGGTTTCCAGTGTCCGCCGGGCGGGGGGCAGGTTCCCGGCCAACTGGCTGTATTTCATTTCGATCTGCTCCAGCCGCAGGAACCGCCAGTTGAGAACCGTCCATACCGCCATCTCCTGGATGTCCACCATATGCTCCTCCCGGCGCACCAGGATCACGGGGTAGGTGCGCCCGTCGGCGTCTGTCTTGCGGCGGAACTGGCCCACCGCCGTGTAGTAGGTGCTATTCTTTTCGATGTTCATAAACTCGCCTCCAAGCCTTGATAGTATCTTTTACAAATGGGGAGGCCCTTTTTCAACACCAAAAGCAAAAAAATCCCGATCATCCTTAGACTGCATTCAGGATGATCGGGATTTTAGCATCTTAAAGGCGTCCAGAACATGGAACGCAAAAGTCTTATTCGGCCCAGTTTTCAAGCTCTAACCCTGGTACACGTTCAAACTCCCGGACGTTGTTTGTCACCAGGATCATTTTTTCAGCCCTGGCGTGGCCCGCGATCAGCATATCCAAGGGTCCAATCGGCGTTCCCTGGCTCTGTAAATAGGCCCGGATCTCCCCATACTCAGCCGCCGCGGCCGGCCCGAAGGGCAAAACGCTGAACGGGACTAAAAACCGGAGCAGGGCCTGCTCATTCTTAGCCGGATTTGAGCTGTGCTTCATGCCGTACTCCAATTCGGCCAGCGTGATCGATGAGATGCATACCCCATTGTCAAGCTCCTCCCGGAGTCGTCGGAGCACCTTCTCCGGCTTGTTTTTCATGGCGTAGATGCAGATATTTGTGTCCAGCATATAGATCATAGTGTCTCCCGCTCCTTCTGAACGCCCTGATCCCGCCCATCTTCAAAGACATCGCCGGTGAATCCGTCCAGCCCCTCCATGAAAGTCTGCCACAGGGCCTCCTTGGGCACCAAAAGGACGGCCGCCCCAAGCTGCTGCACAACTACTTCGTCCGCATCAAAACGGAACTTCTTGGGCAGGCGCACAGCCTGGCTCCTTCCATTCTCAAATACCTTCGCGGTTTCCATCGTCAACACCTCCTAAATAATATATACCACGATATATATTATATGTCAACGGTCTGTCCTTTATCTGAGCGCGGCAAAATCTTTTCTGATCTTCTGTGCCGCCCGGGAGATCCAGGCCCCCACCTGGTTGGGCTTCGCGCCGTAGAGCCGGGCGATGTCCGCCCCGCTCAGGCCCTTCACCTTCCACTCCAGCGCCTCCACGCCCAGCCGGGCCACGCCGGTGTACCGCCGCTTGCAGTCAGCCAGCAAGTCGGCGGTGTCCAGGCGCCCCAGCAGTTCATCCACCCCGTCCGGGGTGTACGGCTCTGCGAACGGGGGCGGGCCATCGTCTGCGGTGTAGTCCACATCCAGGGAGACAGCGGGGAGATTCCTCTGCCGGGTGTTGACAGATTTGCAGCAGTTGAGCAGATGGTTTCGGATTACGGTCTTGGCATAGGTAGAAAATTTGGCGGATGTACCGTCATAGGTGGACGCCGCCCGGCACAGGGCCACGGCCCCCTCCTGGTAGAGGTCGTGGTAGCCCAGCCCGCAGACAGTTTCATCTGTGCTGATGGACAGGCCGAGTACCTTGTCGATCAGGGGCAGGTTCTCCTCCACCAATGCCTGCTGGGCGGAGGTAAGAGTAAAATCGTATTTCATTGGGATCACCTTTCTTTCGTGAGGCGGCAGCACTATGCCGCATGGCTTACGGCCGGGAAATATTCTTCGCACAGCCGGATGACCTGTTCACAGCGGAACAGGGAAAACCTGCCGATGTGGGCCTCCTGTTCCGGCAGATCCAGCTTGGCCTGGAGCCAGCGGTACGCCTGCTTCTTGCCCATCAGTCCGCTTGTCCACAGCCGGTCAAAGGCTTTGTGGGCCTCAATACGTTTACGGCGCAGCTTCCTGTCGGCCAGGGTGCCCATGGGCAGGCGGGTGTCCCTGTGGGCGGCCACATAGGAATCGCAGGCCGGATAGCGGGCGCAGACATAGTAGGGTGCGGCAGGGTCTGCGGCTTTGGAGCCGTATACCACGGACGCGGGGCGCAGGAGCGCCCGGGAGCCACAGTAGGGGCATTTGATGTTGACTCGTTTCATAGGGATCACTCCTTTGTTCAGTTGGGGGGTGCACCGATTTTGGGATGGCCCTGAAAATAGTTCCTGTTTTATTACGCACTTCTCGACCACGGTTATGGGCCGCTAACCCTGTTAATTTTCTGTAAACAATAAAAATCCGCCCCGGAGTGACCTCCAGGGCGGGTGAAGCAGCGAACTTAAAATGCAGTAGATGTGCCTTGGCAGAGGGCAGCGAGTGGGTCTGCCTCCGACGACGGCATAGTCCAGAGCAGATATTGGGCGTACAGGGCTTTGAAGGCATCCTCCGTGAGCTGGCCGCAGCACTCGGCGGGGTCGATGTTCTGGCCCGCGAGCTGTTGAAACTGTTCCACGGCCATAACGATGGGTCGGCCGTCCCGATCTGCGGACAGCAGGTAACCGGGGGTGTCCGTGGAAATGTGGACGCTGTTACGCCAGTTTCCCTGGCAGGCGGATAATAATAAATAGAGCTGATGGCATTCTGGGCTCATACAAATATCTCCTAACTAATCGCATTGACATTGCATATACTATGTAGTACAATCATGGGGAAAGGATGGGTGATTTTTGATGCCAGGTGACACCAATTTTAGTATGCGCATGGATTCTACGCTAAAAGCTCAGGCTGAGGAAGTCCTGTCTGAACTGGGGATGACGATGAGCGGCGCGTTTACCATGTTCTTGAAACAAATTGTGCGGGAGCAGGCCGTCCCTCTCACCCTCTCCCTCCACCCCCGCAATGCCGTGTATGATGAATTGCTGGAAGCCCAAACAGACCGACTTAATGGTTACCAAGGCCGTAATGCCCGGAATGTATTGGCCGATATGGAGCGCGTGATCAGAGAGGCAGAGGCCGTTGGGTAAATATACTGTCACGGTGTTCAAGCGGGCGGATGCTATGCTTATACGGCATACCCGCTTCCTGGCAAATGTGAGCGTCCCTGCGTCAAAGGAACTGGTCAAAGACTTCTCAAAAATATTGGATGCCTTGGAGGACAACCCGTTCCAGTTTCCTGTGGAAACGGAATATGATCTGCCTCCGGGCCAGTTCCATAAGGCATTGTTTTACAAACGGTATAAGGCGTTATTCTGTGTAGAAGGCAAAAACGTCTACTTAGATGCCGTGTTGGACTGCCGGGAAGACAACTCAAAATACTGGGCTACATAAAGGAGGCGCGGGACATTATGGTGGCCCTGCTCGATCAGGAACGCGTGACGTGAACGCGCATAGTTGGCACGGTAGAACGGGCGCCCCATAGTGGGACGCCCGTTTCTGTTACCCAGGCCCAATCAGCCAGAACGGTCCTCCGGCCCCGGCCCGGTGCCCAGCCTCGTTGAGGATGATGGACAGATCCCAGGCCTTCTGGCTCCGGGAGGTACTGGCCGGGTCGGCCACCAGGATCTTCCCGTCCTGCACGCCCCGGAGGACGATAAAATGGCCGGTGATGGTGAAGTGGCCCTTGCCCATAATAGCCACCACCAGCTTGCCCTGGCTCAGCGCGTCCAAAATGCGCTGGGGTTCGCTTGCCTTGCAGCCTTCCACGTTCAGGCCCCAGGCTTTGGCCGCGTTGGGGATCAGGGAGTGGTAGGAGCCCTGCCCCTTGCACCAACCGCCGTTTTCATAGGCCCACTTGGCCATGGCGATGGGGTCCACGATCTCATCCGTCAGGGAGGACACCACGATAGCCATGGAGGTGGGGCCGCAGCCGTAGCCGCCGATG
>CAPOAR010000149.1:0-5106 GCA_948670295.1 uncultured Oscillospiraceae bacterium
GACGCGGCATGCCGCGTCCCCGCCTTTTTTATGCGTGCTTTGAGAGGAGGAACCGCTGCCGTTTGGGAAGAGGGCGCACCTCCGGAGTGCCCGGTTAGGGCAGGGGGATGCCCTGAATTAAATCCAGTAGCGCTGGACCATAGTCCTGCCCCAGCTTGGCCAGGACGGGGGCTATGGTAACCAGGTTTGCGGAGTCGCCCAGAAGGCCCCGGAGGAACCCGGCCTTTTCCTTCAGGGGACGACGGCCCAGCTCCTGTCCGGCGGCTACCAGGGAGGGTTTGCCGCTTTCCTGGAGGGTCTTGGCCAGGGCTTCCAGAAGCTCTGGCGGAAGGGAGACGCTGCCGTTCAGGAAGGCCTCTAAAAGCGTGCGGGATTGCTGGACCGACAGGGTGTTGTCCTGTAGGGCCAGGGTATTTTCCCGGAGGGCGGCAAGGGATTCCTCCCCCAGCTCCACACGGAGATTCTGCGCTTTGAAGGGCTTCCGCAGGTCCACATTCGCGGATTCCGCGATTTTGGCCGTGACGGCCTGGGGGAACATCTCCAGGGAAACGGCCCGCTGGAGCTGTAAATACTCCTTTAGGAGCTTTTGCTCTACCTCGGGGTAATCTTTCCCGTAGATGAGGTCCATCAGGGACTGTATGGAAAATTCGCTCCAGTTTCCCTGCATGGTGTCTTTGCCCTTCATCTTCCAGTGCCAGAGGCTGTCCAGCGAGAACCACGTTTTCTCCTCGTCGTTTTCCGCCAGGATAAAGGCCTTGGGTTTGAGGGAGAGGTCGCTGTTGATCTTCGTGACCTGCTGGCAGAGGGGCTGGAGCCAGGTCCAGGCCTCGTAGGCCTCCGTTTGCGCGTAGACGTCAATTTGCAGCTCATTTTCCTCGCTGTCCCGCCCGGTGGAGCGGATGACCGCGCTGAGCCCCTGGGCCTCGCATTCCAGCCAAAAGCCCCTGCGCCAGCGTTTGCCGGAGCGCAGATTGGCGTAGCAGTAGATCATCAGGCGGTGGAGGACGTTTTCTGGCAAAAAGGTGTAGCGGAACTGGTAGGCGGCATGCTGGACCCAGTGTTCCGGGGTGGGGTCCAGCTTGGAGTCCGGCTTGCAGAGAGTGGGCATGAATTCCGTATGGCCGTCCGCTGGGTAAGAAATGCGGAATTTCCGCATGATTTCCAGTACATAGCCGCACTCTTCCTGGCTGTAGGACACGTTTTCCAGACAGGGGATACCGCCTTTTTTCATGGCGTCGCTGCCCGGTTTTTCAAGAATCTGGTAGATTTCGCTCTGAGAGATTAGGCCGTCGTCCGTCTGTTCCTTTTCCCAGATGATCTTATAGACGGCGCTGGTCAGCCACATAGGGTCGAGAATCTTATAATCGGAGGACTGTTCCCGCCCGTTTTCTCCCAGGTGGTAGCTGAAGCAGACCCCCAGGTCGTTGAACCAGGTCAGCAGCCATGCCCGGAGGCCGTCGTCCGGAGGTACGCCATATCGGTCGCAGAGCATGTGGAACATTTTCCGGTCGATGTAGTATGCCTTTGCCTGCCCCTGGCTGCTCTGCTGGCTCAGAAGTTCCTGGCGGACCTTTTCCCAGCTCTCCGGAAGTTCCATCCTGCAGCTGTCCATGTCAAGGGCCCGCTCAAAAATGGCGTGTTCCACCTTCTGGCGGAACTCCTCCACCCCGGCGTCCATAGAGGAGCAAATCTCCATCCCCACCAGGTTTGAAAACTCCTTCCGCAAGCTGGGGTAATCCAGGTCGAGGTTTTTCCCCCCGCTGATTTCGTTGACCAGCAGCAGGACCGGGGCCTCCGGCGCGACGCTCTGGACCGTGCGCAGCCAGTACCTGGCCCGCCCGGTCTGCTTGTCCGTCCGGGTATCGACCATTACCACGTAGCACGTCCGGTCCGTCAGGAAGCAGCGGTGCATCTCATGCATAATATCCTGGCCGCCGAAGTCCCAAATCCGGACTTTATAGGTCTTTCCATCCTTCTCAGGGAGCAGGTCCTCAATGAGGATGCCGTGGGTCTCCTTAGTGGGGTACTCGTCTTGTTTGCATTGGTGAAGAAGCCGCTGGATCGTGTAGGTTTTGCCCACCTTCCCGTCGCCTAGGAAGATCACCTTAGCCTCCCGGATGGGGACCTTGGGGGTGTTGAAGTAGTCCTCAATCAGTTTACGGGATTCCTGGAAACCGGGAGATTCGTCCCGGGATTGGTCGAAGAGGCTGACTGGCTGGATGGAGAGGTTGACACCTTTGATGTAAATACCGTGGTGGTCTTCTTCGATGTATTGAGAATAATCTGTATGGAACGGAATTTTTAGTTTTAAAAGAGAACGGGGAAACTCTGTCAACTGAAGGAAAGATAGGCTCAATGAACGCAACGCTCTCATGTCTCCCAGCCAATCCGGGAGGACTCTTAATGGATTGCGTTCAAGGTCTAACGATTGTAATTCAGATAATTTCTGAATAAAATGTGGAATCTCTACCAAACCGAGATTCGATATATCCAAAGAGTATAGAGAGGAAAGTTCTCCGATGCTTTCTGGTATGTTTTCCAACGGATTGTTTCCGATGTACAGGAGTTGAAGTTGTGAAAGGCTGCAGATGCTTTTAGGCAAACAAGTTAATTGATTATAAGATACAGATAAAATAATAAGATTGGAAAGCTGTGTAATACCCTCAGGGAGATGTTCAAGTCGGTTGCCAAAAGCAGACAGGTATCTAAGGTTAGAAAGTCGGACTATACTTTCCGGCAAGCTTGTCAATTCATTTTCATATATGTCAAGGTCTTTTAGATGGGAAAGTAGGCCGATACTTTCAGGTAACTTTGTGAGTTGATTCTTAGACACATCCAGTTGCCATAATTGTGAAAGCATTCCTATGCTCTCAGGGAGCTTCGTTATCCCCAAATTAGAAAAATCTGCCTCGTAAACTCTGCTCAATTTACGCAGTTCGTCTTTCGTTGGCTTGTGGCCTTCATCTATGCTTGTTAAAAGTTTTAGGAGATTTCTATCTTGCGGTCTCTTACTGCTAGAAGCCATCGGCGCAATCCCTCCTTTATTTTTACTTCATTATACCACAATCCTCCCAAAAATCCAGAGTGTTCCAACCTAAATTTCGGCAGTTTTCGGCATTGCTCTGCCGTTTCATCCCGTATCCGGCCAGCTGGCTGGCAATTCGCTGGCCATCACGGCACGGTAACCGCTATTTCCGCACTACTGTGGGGAGGCTCTGAGGCATGGAAACGGCGTGCGGCCTTAGCAGGAAAAAGTGTTCTTCGAAAGAGGGGCCATGTTGTTCCTGGCCCGCCTTCGGAGGATTCGCTTGACCGGGGATGCCCTGGAGGGGCGGGGGCTGGGTGGAGAGTGGTGCTGTTATCCACCAGAAAGATGCCTCCCGGAATAAACGTCCTGGATGGGAGGCTGCTTTAATACCAGGATTTTGTCAGAGCGCCAAGGCCCGGGCGCGATGCACGGCCCCCCTCCGCCGGGGCCGCGCAGAGCCCCGCAGGGGAAGGGCCTTCCGGGGCCGCTGCGCAGTTGTCATAGGTCTCCGTGGCGGAAGGCCGGAAAATGCGGCCTAGAGGCCAGGCATTCCGGGGGGAGGGCAAAAAAACCGATCCCCTCCGCCGACGGAGGGGATCGGTATCACGCGGATATTACTTCGCGGCAATGGCTTCGATTTCGCAGAGGACGCCCTTGGGAAGGTCCTTCACGGCCACGCAGGAACGGGCGGGCTTAGAGGTGAAGAACTTGGCGTAGACCTCGTTAAAGGCGGCGAAGTCGCCCATATCGGCCAGGAAGCAGGTGGTCTTGAAGACCTTGCCGAAGCCAGCTCCGGCGGCCTCCAGGATGGCGCCCACATTCTTGCAGCTCTGCTCCGCCTGGGCGGCGATGCCAGCGGGGACCTCTCCGGTGGCGGGGTCCACGGGAATCTGGCCGGAGGTGTAGATAAAGCCGTTCACTTCAAAACCCTGGGAATAGGGGCCGATGGCGCCGGGGGCGTTCTTGGTTTCCAGAACTTTCATGTTGACAGTCTCCTTTTTTGTATTTGATACTTCTACTCTAATACAAACAGGAGAGAAAAGCAAGGGGCGGTATGAGAAAATTTTCGAGAAGTGAAAAAGTTTTTCAACGGAAGACGCTGGTGTTCATCTGGATGTAAGTCTGGTCCTCCTCGGGGAACTCCTCAAAAGCGGCGGTGAAAGCGTCAAAGTCCGCCAGAGCTTGGGCCTGGAGGATACTGGCCAAGTCTTCCTTGTAGATGTTTGGAATGGTCAGGAAGAAAGCCAGCATATTCCGGTCCCGGTCCTGCTGGGCGTCGCCTATAGCGGCGGCTTCCAGCGCATCCCGCAGGGCGGGCCACCATTCGGAAGCGTATGCGCTGCGGCCCAATATACCCAAGGTTTCCCCGGTGACGACAGCCGCACAGTTCAAAAGGTCCTCATTGTCCACGTCCCGCCCGTCCATCAGGTCCAAGACCAATTTTCGGAAATGTAAATTGGCTTTGGCATAAGCTACCGTGTCTGCGTCGCATTCCACGAAATCCTCCGGGGAAGACTCTTGGTCGAAGTAGTCCCTCACAAAGGCTTGGGCCGCTCCCTCAGGGGTCAGCAGCTCGGGCCGCTTCCCGGCGTCACACGCGCGTTGGAGGTTGGAATAGTATTCGGCGGCGGGTACCCCGGTGTCCGGGAAGTAGAGAGAGACGTAGCCGTCGCTGAGCCAGCGTTCTACGGCCCAGATGCCTCCCCGGCCCTGGGTGGCGGGCTGGGATAGAATCAGCGTGTCGAAAATGTTCCGGCTACCGTCAGAATCCACACTAGGGGCGTATTGAAGGTATACATGCTCCCCAACATAGGTGAAGGGCTGCTCCAAGAGCTGCGAACCATTGTAGGTGGAAAGGCGGTTCCGGGAAAGGAAATCCTCTTGGACCAGGGGGCCCAGTTTACAGAGCTTCTCCCAGGTTTTCCAGTCCGGGTGATCCAGAAGACAGCTACCGCTGAGGCCGGAACGGTAGAACTGCACATCAGTGGGACCGGTACGAGCATAGTACCGCTCTCCGTCAGTGGCAAAGACGCGGGCGAAATCGCCGTCGGCGTTGATGTGCTGCTCAAAGGCCGCCT
>CAPOAR010000150.1:0-4705 GCA_948670295.1 uncultured Oscillospiraceae bacterium
CGGACGCACATGGCTTTACAACGAATCGGGCAAGCCCAAGGGCGAGGTTGTCAGCGACTATGCCCAAAAAGAGGGCTGCTCCGAGGAAACAGCGGAGCAATATCTGACCGTGGCCCGACTTAACCGCAGTCAGGTTTCACTTTATGTCACGGCCCAGGACGAGGACGGAGAGGAAACCGGCGAGGATGTAACGAGGGACGATTCCTGGGACTATACGGCGATCCTCTGGAACGGTGTTCGGGCGAAAGCGGTTCATGCCGCTTTTGAGAAGCTGACTTATCGGGAGCAACGGCTTTTGGAAGAACGAAACGCCATCTGCATGGTCTGCGGCCGGGTCAGTCCGCTGTCCGAACGCAAGTCCTTTGAGGAACTGGCGGTGATGTTTGAAGGCAGTACCGCCAGCGGTGCAGAGAGAGCGTATCGGCGGGCAGTGGAAAAGCTGACTGTCCTGCTGGTGGAGGCCGGTGCGCTTCACGCCGTCCGGCTCAAGCGGAAATCGGTGAAGCGGATAAAAAAGAAAATCGCCGCCGCAGTCTACGAGTATCAAGTAGACAGCGACGGCGAGTGGGGCGAAATTCAGTTTGATTTTGTAAGCGGCACAGCGGAGATCGTCCGGCTGGCGGAATGGGATACGATGAACAGCCATGTGTTCGCGGAACGTACTATTCGGCACATCCTTGCCCTGCCGGAAAGCTGTCTGCCAGCCAGTGCCTTGATCGCATTTGAGGGCCGGTAGCGGGTATCGATACAACGGAGCGAGGTGGCTTTATAGAATGTTTGTGCGGTGTTCCAATGGTCAGTCTGCAACCCGCTTCTCCAATTTGCACAGCCGGTTGCGCTCGGCCAGAAGCATCTCCGCCCGTTTTTCTAGCGACAACGCCGCCTCCCAATCATTGTCCAGCACCGCCTGCTGGAGATCATCGACGCAGGCGGACAAGTCTGCCTCGGCGGCCTCCAGTGCCGCACCGCTGACAGGATCGCTAAACCGTATCTCCTCGGCGAACTTCTCCAGTGCGGCGCGAACCGAAGCGTCCTTTGCCAGCGGCACCATTGCCATCGCCTTAGACTGCAAGGCCCGCATACAGGAGACATTCTTTTTCAGCTTCGTGTCCTGCCGCACGATTTCATCCCGTGTGACCTCGGCTGAAATGAGGCCCACCGCCGATGCACCCAGCAGCACCACATACAGCACCAACGGGACCCAAACCGGGACCGAAACAGCCAACCCCAGCGCCATAAATACCAAGCTCAGCACGACCTGAGCGAAGAGATAAACCACTCCGATCTTGGCGATGGGGAAACCGTAGAACTTACTCCTGGCACCCTCCCCGTGATAAAAGGCGGTGCGAACCACATAGACCTGCGCCCCCAGGGCCAGTAGTGTAAAGCTCCAACTGACAAAAAACACGGCGTTTTTCGGGAACGGCACGGCAAAGGCGATTACGTTGTAGACCACCAGCACCACGGCCAGAACGACCCACCAGCGGACAGAGTTTTTCTTCATCTCAACTCAGTCCCCTTTCTTTTTCCCGCACTCCGGGCAAAACTTTCCGGTGAGTCCCTTCGCCCCGCAGGCGCAGTCCCAGGCAGCGGGTTTCTCAGGGCGCTTGGCCCCGCACTCGGGGCAGAACTTGCCCGTCAGTCCCTTCACGCCGCAGGAACAGTCCCAGGTTTCGGCGGGGGCGGGCCTGGGAGAACCGCACTCGGGACAGAATTTGCCGGTGATGCCCTTCTGTCCGCAGGGACAGTCCCAGCTATCCGCCGCAGGAACGGCCGCCGCCGGAGCGGCAGCAGCGGGCGGTTCCGTCTGTCCGAACATGGGGGCCACGGCCTCCCTGGTCATGCCAATCACGCCGCCCATGGCCCCCAGGGCCACACCCAGGCCAGCGATGTCCCCCAACGCGCCGCCCTCGCCGTTGGAGCCCATCTGGCCCAGTCCGGCGGCGTAGGCTTTCTGTACCTCGGACTGGAGCACATCCTTCTGGTCGTAGCCCTTGGCCCGCATAATCTCCGCCTCGGTGAGGCCCGCCATCCGCTGGGCCTGGGCCTCCGCCTGGGCCTCGATGAGCTTGCGCTCCGCCTCCCGGCGGGCCACCTCGGTCTGGGTGGTCTGGCGCTCCAGCTCCGCCTTGCGCTGGGCGGCGGCAATGGCGGCCTTGCTCTCCTCCTGGGCAGTGCGGTAGGTCGCCTCGCTCTGGGCCTGGACGGTTTTCACTGCGGCCTCCGCCTGGTATACCCGGCTCTGGAGCATGACGGTGTGCAGTTCCCGGATACGCTTAAAGTTGGGGTCGTCCTCGGGCAGCACCACATGGGTCACATAAAATTGCGGGATAGTCAGGCCGTACTCCTCAAAGCCGGGGAGCAGCTTTTCCAGCAGGACCCCGGAGATTTCGTTGACCCGTTCGTCGATTTCCAGCAGGTCGATCTGCTTTTCCTTGATGACGGCGGGCAGATTGGCCTTTACCGTGTTGGCGATGAGGGGGCGGAAGGCGTTCTGGACGGATTTGGTGAACCCCGCCTGATCGCCCCAGGCGATGCCGGAGGTGGTACCCACCAGCTTTACAATCAGCTTGCGGGAATCCTTCACCGCCAGGTTCAGCTCGCCGGAGGCCCCGATCTCCAGCGGCGTCATGGTCAGCGGGTCGATGAACCGGATTTTGTCCGGGGTCCCCCACTTGATGGCCATCTGGACCACCTTGTTGATGTAGTAAACCTCGGAGTGGAAGGTCCCCTCGGTGTCGGTGGGGAGCCGGTAGAGCTTTTCCAGGATGGGGAGCTGCTGGGTCTCCAGGGTGTACCGGCCCGGACCGAACAGGTCCAGCGCCTGGCCGTCCCGGAAGAAGATGGCCTCCTGGCTCTCGTGGACGATGAGCTGGGAACCCATGTTGAAGTCCTCAATGGGGTGTTTCCACACCAGGGTTTCGTTGTCCCCCTCATACTTGATGACGCTGGCCAGGCCGTCGTGCTTGATCTTCTCGGACATCAGCCGCTCCCGCACGTCGTTCTCGAAGTCGCACACTGGGCAGATGTAGGCCTCCGCCGCCTTGCTGGTGCGCAGCCGCACGCCGCACTGGGCGCAGGAGAACTCCTCCATCTTGGTCTGCTCGGCCTGGGTGTTGATGGGCTCGCCGCACACCGGGCACTTGGCCTGCTCCCCCCTGGACTGGTCGAACACCACCATATTCCCGCAGTGGGGGCACTCCCGGCCCGCCAGCTTGTCGGTGCGGACGTTGATGGTATAGCCACAGGCGCAGTCGATTTTCTTCCGGGCGAAAAAACCCGTGCGGGCCTCGGCAAACTTGCCGCAGGTGGGACATTCGATTACGAATTTGGGCATTATGTATGCACCTCCTTGTTTTGTTGGCATCCTTTGCATAAATCAAATTTAACGCTGCCTGCATAACCGCTGGGTTGCACTGCCGAGGTCAAGCTGATAAGTTCCTGTATTCCCGTTTTATTTTTTAACATTTCTCCCATCTTCTCTCGACTGATATTTGGCGCTAAAGTGACCGTCATTTTTTTCATCAAATTCTCGTCAAAAGATAACTCGACGCGACAAGGTGAAGTTTCAGCAATATCGGACTTCATCCATTTGCGTAAAAGCGTTTCTGCATCTCCCTTTATGCGCACTAACAATCTGCTCTCTTTTTCGTAATACCAAATCAAGCCTTTACAGAATCCGTTATGTTTCTCCTTATATTGGATAAAATCTTCTTTGGGAAACCAATGGTTCGTCATAGTATTGTATTTGAGGTCACACAAATTTTTACCTTTTGCCTCATGGGCATAGATTACATCCCGAAACTCTACATCCATGGTCTTTCCTTGTTCCAAAATCATAAACTCGTTTGGATGTTCTGTACAGACAAGACGATAGGTTCCCTTTTTAATTAAGGTCTGTACACCGGATTTGGTCAGGCGGATACGCCCGCCTTGCCCATCTATGCCGGAGTATAAATACCACAACGGAAGATTCTCATTTTCCCCCGTACTGAAACAGAGAGAAAAGAAAAATTGCATCTTCTTTGAAAACTGCTGTTGATCAAACATATCATTGAAACCGCCTACATTGGACAGCCAAAAAGTCTTTCCACTGAGAATCTTATCTACAGTGTCTAATCTGGTATAGTGAAAATATCCGCCGTGCCTATATTCCTGCCCCTGTAAATATTCTTCTAAATGAGCACAAGTTCTTAGGTCACCAAACTGATTCCAGCACCATTTATTCTCTGTATCCACCACATGTATTCTCCTTGATAGTTTTCTTATATGTCAAATCTTTTTCAATTCCGCTTCGATCTGGGCCAGCCGGGCCTCGATCTGACGCCTTTTTCCGCCGGAGAACAGGCCCTTGAGGTTGGCCAGTTCCGCTTGCAGGGACTGCTTTTCGCGCTCCAGCGCGTCAATTTTCGCCTGACGTTCCGCCTCGGCTTTGGCCTTCGCTTCCGCCTCCTGCCGCTGGCGCTCGGCCTTGGCCGTTTCCCGCTCCTGTTCCAGCGTATCCAAGCTGTTGAACAGCTTCCAGCCGGACACATCGCATCGGCCGTCATAGTTGCGACCCACCGCGACCACGGTGCCGTCCGCTTTCAGGCCCACGGTGTGGCATTCCCCCGCCGCCACCGCCACGACGTCCCGCCAGCCGGACACATCGCATTGGCCCTCATCGTTGTCACCCGCCGCGACCACGGTGCCGTCCGATTTTAGA
>CAPOAR010000151.1:0-4622 GCA_948670295.1 uncultured Oscillospiraceae bacterium
TTCCCTGTTCCTCCCACCTGTGGGCCTGGGCATTTCAAAGAAAGGCTGGTGAACTATGGCCGAGGAGGCCGAGGAGATCGGCATTTGGGCAAAGGACAAATTCTGCCTCACCATAGAGGAAGCCTCCCGCTATTTCGGGATTGGAGAAAAACTGCGAAAGCTGGTAAACAGCAATCCGGACCCCGGCTTTGTCATTCAGAATGGCGTGAAAATCCCAATCAAACGCCAGCGGTTTGAGCAGTTTTTTGATAAACTGTCGTCGATTTAATCGTTTTCGTTTGCGAAAAGTTCAAATAAAGCGGTCAGGTTGATATGGAAATTGGGCCTCGGCTATGGTATAATATGATTATATCGTGCCGAGGCTCTTTTCACGGAAAGGCGCATAGACTTGAGCGAAAAACGACGTGACAGCAAAAAACGTATTCTTCGCAACGGGGAGAGCCAACGCAAAGACGGACGATATGCGTACAAATACATCAACGCCACCGACAAGCCTCAGTTTGTTTACAGTTGGAAGCCGGAAGCCACGGACAGCACTCCTCAAGGGAAAAGGAGAAGCAAATCCAACGGGATATTGAGGATGCTATTATTCCCCGAGGCGGAGAGATGACCGTACTGGATTTGATAAAAAAGTACCTCTCCCAGAAAACTGGTGTCCGGCACAACACCGAGGCCAACCATAACTTTGTCCTCAACATCATCAAAAAAGAGGACTTCGGCAGGCAGCGTATTGACCGGGTGAAGCTGTCCGACGCCAAATGCTGGCTTATCAAGTTACAGCAGGACGGCAGGGGGTACAGCTCCATCTACATAGAGGATACGAAAACCTCCAGCGGAACACGGGAAATCCCCATGATGGACGATGTGTACCAGTGCTTTCAGCGCATTATTGCCAACAGGTCGAAGCCCAAAGCCGAGCCGATGCTTGTCGGCAGGTGCGACTTTTTGTATTTGGACAAGAATGGTAAGCCGATGGTAGCGCTTCATTGGGAGCATTATTTCAAGCACATCTGCCAGAAGTACAACAGCATCTACCAAGTGCAGATGCCCAAAGTCACCCCGCACGTTTGCAGGCACACATTCTCTTCCAACATGGCAAAGAGCGGTATGAACCCCAAGACGCTGCAATACCTCATGGTCCATTCAGATATTGGCGTCACGCTGAACACCTATACCCACTTGGGCTTTGCGGATGCGCAGGCGGAGCTGGAACGGGCCGCCAGCGGCGAGTAGTAAAACGGGATAAACCCCCTTGATTTACTACCGTTCCTACTACTTTCGGGGTCAAAGCTGTGCTATTTTATGCCGGGATATGCCAGGAGAATGAACAGAAGAAACTGCCGCAAAACACCCACTAAGCCCGGAATATCAATACTTTCAAGAGGTTTCAGGATATGATTAAAATTCTATTTGTTTGCCACGGCAATATTTGCAGGAGCCCGATGGCCGAGTTCGTCATGAAGGACCTGGTAAAGCAGGCGGGGCTGGAGGACCAATTCCAAATTGCCTCCGCTGCCACCAGCATCGAGGAGATCGGCTGTCCGGTCTACCCTCCCGCCCGCCGGAAGCTGGCGGAGCATGGGGTCAGCTGCGCCGGGAAAACCGCCCGGCAGCTCACAAAGGGCGACTATGCCCAATACGACCTCCTGATCGGCATGGACCGGGCCAACATCCGCAACATGAACCGTATCTGCGGCGGCGATCCGGAGGGGAAGATCAAGCCGCTGCTGGACTTCACGGACCGCCCTGGCGATGTAGCCGATCCTTGGTATACGGGCGACTTCGATGCCACTTGGCGGGATGTGCTGGAGGGCTGCCAAAAAATGCTGGCAAGCCTTTTGAATCAATAAGCGGAAGCAAGTGTGATATAAGCGATCTAAAAGCGCCGGAATACCAGAAATTTGAGAATGTCAAGCACATAAATGAGGATGGTATCAAGTTTTGGTATGGCCGGGAGCTGGACCTCCGCTGGGAGAACTTCTCTAAAGCGATAGACCGCGCGATGCTGGCCTGTCAAAACAGCGGATTCCCCCTGGATGACCACTTTCGTGAGATCACGAAAATGGTTGGACTGGACAGCGGAAGCCAGCGAAGCATTAAGCACTATATACTGTCACGCTAGCAACGTTTGACGAATAGATTTAGGTTGAATTATTGTTACTTTGTTTCCAAGTGACATAAGAAAATCGTATAGCCAATTATTTTCCGGTAATGTGAGCTTAACAGTATATCCGTTTTCATGTTTTTTAATAGCCGTATCGTCCAGCGTATCAAATAGCCTATACCCAACATCTAAAGTAAATTTCAATTCTAAATCTATTAAATCTCCAATTTCCTCCGGCATTGGAAAAACGGAATGATATTGGTATATATCTGCTTTTCGCTCAAAATTCTTTATTCAACACAGCTTATACATCGAAATTCCAAAAGCTTGGGGTCCAGTCTATGACAAATTGAGCAGAGGGGTTCCAGAAAGAACCCGCCAGCTAGCAGACACATAAACTGTTCCGAGGGCCGCACTGGTCAAGAGCCTTTCCGGCTGTTGCGCCGTCGCGTTCCTGGCGCGCGCCCTCATCCAGAAAGGAGATTGTTTTATGTCTCTGCCCAGCTTTCCCAACATTGACCCGCCTATCCAGCGGGAAAACGCAGTCAATCAGATTCTCTCCTCCATCGCCATGGAGGAACTCGGCCTGAGTCACATCCTCAACGCTGAGGGCGAGAAACTGCAATATATCCTCGGCACCCTGCCCGGCCTCAGCGGCCCTGCCGCTACCGTGGAAGAGGTGCTGACCGCTAACGAGAGCGTCCGGAACCTGCTGAAGACCGCTGTGCAAAACCAGCTCTTCCTGAAGTCCAAAATGCAAGGGGCGCTGGAGGCATCTCCCATGCAGGGCCCTGCCGGTCCCACTGGCGCGACTGGCCCTGCCGGAGCTGCCGGAGCCACTGGAGCCACTGGCCCTGCCGGTCCCACCGGCGCCACCGGAGCAGCTGGAGCCACTGGCGCCACCGGCCCTGCCGGCCCTACCGGCCCCACCGGTCCCACCGGCGCGACAGGGCCAGCAGGCCCTGCCGGACCGGATCTAATCGGCGCGGATGGCCCTACGGGTCCGACCGGTCCTACGGGCCCCACCGGCCCCACTATCATCGACTTCGCCTATGCCGCTAACACCGGCGCAGCCGCGATCCCTGTGAATGGCCTAGTGCCTCTGCCAAACGATCAGGTGAAGGCCAAGGACATCACCGTCAGCCCCGACAACACCAAGTTCACCGTGAAGATCGGCGGGGTCTATCAGGTTGCGTATGACATCAATACCGACAAGGCCCTGACCACCGGTGCCCGGCTGCTGGTCAACGGCACGCCCAAGGAAGTGTCCGCTGCGGGGGGGATCGCAACATTGTCCCTGAGCCGGCTTTCCAACGAGGTCCTGTTGCGTTTGGGCGATAACGACGAAATTTCTTTGCAGATCTTCAATAATCCGCTTGGTACGGTGCTGCTGCCCGCTCCCGTGGGGGCGTCCCTGAGAATCGTCCGGTTGAGTTAAGGAGGAACGCTTTATGTCAATGCCCACATTTCCCCAAAACGATCCTCCTCTGAGCCGCGAGGGGAGTCTTAACGAAATTATCGCTTCCATCGCCGCCGAGGAGTTGAGCTTGAGCCACATTCTCAACGCCGAGGGCGAAAAGCTGCAATACGTCCTGGGGACCCTGCCCGGTCTGGATGAGGCGGCCTCGTTGGATGAGGTACTCCGGATCAACCGGAGCGTAAAGGATACACTGTCCGGCATCGTGGAACAGCAGATGATGCTGTCTGCCAAGCTGGGTGCGGCCTTGAAGGCCCCTACCATTCCCGGCCCCGCCGGGCCTGCTGGCCCTGCTGGTCCCACCGGCCCTGACGGAGCTGCCGGGGCCGCCGGAGCGGATGGCCCTGCCGGCCCTGCCGGTGCTGCCGGAGCCACTGGAGCGGACGGCCCCACTGGCCCTGCCGGGGCTACGGGCGCAGCCGGACCCACCGGGGCCGCAGGTCCGCAGGGTGTCACCGCAGAAGGCAAGGCACTCAATGGCGCCACCGGTCCCACAGGAGCCAGTGGCCCCACTGGGGCCACCGGCCCCAACCCCACAGCTGCCGCAGCCTTCGCCGCCAACACCCAAGGGCCTGCCATCAACGTACCGTCCTATTCCGGTGTTGCGATCCCTCTGCCGGATGCCCAGGTCATGTCCACAGATATTACGGCCAACCCAGAGAACACCGTCTTTCAGGTGAACAAAAAAGGCGTCTATTTGCTCTCTTACCGCGTGAATCTCACCCAGCCCGCGCAGGTAGGGACCAAGCTGATAATAAGCAGCATGGCGCGAACCACTTCTTCGGTTATCCCTGCGGTTCCTACTGCCGGCTTTGAGAATCACTACACGCATCTTTTGAACGCCGGTGAGACGATCCAGCTCCGGGTCTATGCGGCCCCCCTCCCCGGACTTTCTCCAACGCCTCAAACTGTCACCCTGGCGAGCGCTTCTCTGAGTATCATCCTGCTGGAAGAGAGGTAATGAAGGGGCACATTCCTGGTGTGTACACCCACTTAGAAAGGGGATTATTTTAAAGTCTCTGCCCAGCTTTCCCAATATTG
>CAPOAR010000152.1:0-4498 GCA_948670295.1 uncultured Oscillospiraceae bacterium
GTGATGGACGCCTCGTCCTTGCCCTTCTCCAGCTGCTTTTTCTTGTAGCTGTCGAAGGTGGCCACCGGCTTGCCCATGTGGGAGCAGGCGATGACCGCCGCGCCCTGCTCCAGCAGGTACTGGATGGTGGGCAGGGCGGCGCGGATGCGCTTGTCGTCGGTGATGACGCCGCTGCCGTCCTTGGCCATGGGCACGTTGAAGTCGCAGCGAAGAAGAACCTTCTTGCCCTTCACGTCGATGTCCTTGACCGTCTTCTTGTTGTAATTCATGGTAATCTAGCTCCTTTCAGTATTACAATTTGAAATGTTATCAGCTTAAAAAACGGGCTCTGCGGGCCCTCCGCTCACGGCGGCTGCGCGCTTCCCGCCTGTCACGCTGCGCCTGTTCGCCACGCGCGGCTTCCCTACGCCTCGGGCTGGCCTCTGGGGCCTGCGGCCCCATCGCCTGCCCTTGCTCCGGTCCATCCGCGCTGCTCACCACGGCTGCGCGCTTCCCGCCGCCATCTCCCCCGTCCCGCTCAGCCCCGGGAAGCCCTGCTGTCTCAGGGCCTCATAGGCCAGCACCGCCACCGAATTTGCCAGATTCAGGCTGCGGGCGTCCCCGCGCATGGGGATGCGGATGCAGCGCCGGGCATGGGCCAGCCGGAACGCCTCGGGCAGGCCCGCGGTCTCCTTGCCGAAGAACAGCCAGCACCCGTCTGAAAACCGGGCCTGGGAATAGTCCTGGGGGGCCTTGGTGGTGGCCAGCCAGAGGTCGTCCACCTGGTTTCGGGAAAACAGCTCCTCCAGGCTTTGGTAAACAGTGAGGTCCACCATCGGCCAGTAATCCAGCCCCGCCCGCTTCACCGCCTTTTCGCTGATGTCAAACCCCAGGGGCTCCACCAGATGGAGGCGGCAGCGGGTGGCGGCGCAGGTACGGGCGATATTGCCGCAGTTCTGCGGGATTTCCGGCTCAACTAACACGATATTGACCATATGTTCCCCCAAATCCTCTCTCGACCATGCACATTATAGACGCTTGCCAAAAAAATAGCAAGAGAAAATGTGGCGAAACCGTCAAAAATTTACCCGTTTTTGCTGGCACATTGAACAGCATCCCTCTGATTTTCCAGATTTTTAGAAACAGGGGCCAGATTTCCCGGGCCGGGCGGAATTTTTTATCTCCCGTGCAACCCTCCGGCCGGGCGGCGGGTATTGTCAATAGGACGGGCTGAATTCGTGCGGCCCGGCGGCAGAGGTTGCCATTTCCCCCCGCCTGTGCTACAATAGCGGCAAATTGCCGCGGCGGCGCATACAAACGGGGAGGATGAGCGTATGGACACCATGATCATCGGCATTGCCGGGGGCACCGGCTCGGGCAAGACCACCTTGACCCGCAGGCTTCAGGACGCTTTCGGGGCGGACGTATCCGTGGTCTACCACGACAACTACTATAAAAAGCACGTGGGGATGACCTATGAGGAGCGGGCGGCGCTGAACTACGACCACCCGGACGCCTTCGACACCGGCCTGATGGTGGACGACCTCCGGAAGCTGGCGGCGGGGCAGGCCATCCGCAGCCCGGTGTACGACTACTCCATCCACAACCGCTCGGAGGAAACGGTGGAGGTGCGCCCCACCAAGGTGGTTATCGTGGAGGGCATCCTCATTTTCGCCGATCCGGCCCTGCGGGAGCTGATGGACGTGAAGATCTTCGTGGACACCGACGCCGACGTGCGCATACTGCGCCGCATCCTTCGGGACGTGAAGGAGCGGGGCCGTTCTCTGGACTCGGTGATCTCCCAGTACCTCAACACCGTCAAGCCCATGCACGAGCAGTTTGTCCAGCCCTCGCGCCAGTACGCCGACATCGTGGTGCTGGCCGGGGGGCACAACCTGGTGGCGCTGGATATGATTACCCAGCGCATCCGGGGCCATATCGAGAACCGCTAGGCGCTGTTTGAACATTGACGGTGTGCCCGGCGGCAAGGGATTCTTTCGCCAGACAAGGCGGTTTGACGCCAAAATACTTTGTGTATTTCAAGTCAAATCAACGGCATATGGCGGAAAAAGACCTGTCGTTTGGGCATGTTGGCAATTTTCAAACGAGCCCTAGACGCAAGGAAATCCGCCAAACCGGGCAGACTATAGGACGCATGGCGCGCCCTCCGGCCTGTCCCGGCCCGTGCGGTCCGGCGTTTTGGTTCCCGCAGCGCAAAAATTTGATTATTTTAAGGAGAATGCCGTTATGAAAAAGCTCGTTTCCCTGTGCACTGCCGCCGTGCTGTGCCTGACCCTGCTGGCCTCCTGCGCCCCCAAGCCGGACAGCAGCAGCCCCTCCCCCAGCCCCGACGCGGAGCCTGTGGATCTGGCCGCCTTTGCCCAGAGCGTCCAGACAAGCCATCCGTTCGCCTCTCTGGAGAAGGCCGACCCCGCCGATGAGGAGCTGGGCGCCATCATGCTGGAAAACAACTACCCCGGCCTGAAGGACATGGACCTGGAGCAGACGGAGGTCTATCTGCCCATGATCTCCTTCAGCGGCGGGGAGCTGGCCCTGGCCCAGGCCAAGAGCACCGAGGACGCGGCCAAGGTGAAGGAGATCTTCCAGGCCCGCGTCGACGCCAAGAGCACCGACGGCCCGGGCAACTACCCCGAGGAGGTGGAGATGTGGCAGCGCAGCGCCCAGGTGGTGGAAAACGGCAATTATATCATGCTGGTCTGCCACGACGACGCGGACGCCATTGTGGAGGAGTTCAACGCCCTTTTTTCCTGAGCGGCGTGACGACATAAGCAATAGCACCAAAAGTAAAGGAGTTCTGTGACATATGAAAAAGCGTATTCTTGCCATGACCCTGTGCGCCGCCCTGGCGCTCTCCCTCCTGGCCGCGTGCAGCGACCGCGCCGCCCAGGAGAGCGTCATCCCCACCGATCCCGCCGTCACCGACGGCCCCCTGGGCGATCCCGACCCCACCCAGGAGCCCTCTGACACCCCCAGCCCGGAGCCGTCCGAGGAGCCCTCCGCCGAGCCCTCCGCCGAGCCCTCCGTGGAACCCAGCGAGGAGCCCTCCACGGGCCCGGTGGAGAACCCCTCCCTCAAGCCCCTGCCCACCACGCCCGAACCCACTCCCACACTCAAGCCCACTCCGGCGCCCACCTCTAAGAAGACATTGTACTTAGGCGACGGGGAGCTGATTATCGGAGAGAAGGGAAGAGATCCTCAGGCGTCCCCCACATTCCCGGAGCTTTGCTGCCACAGCGTAGAGGACATGGTGGTCATGAGCGAGCGTGAGCTGGTATCCTTCCACACCACAGAAGAAGACCGGAAGTTACAGGCAGAGGAGATTATTCCATACTGGACGGGAAGAAGCATGAGGGAGAAGATCCTTGCGCGGATGACCCCGGAATGGCATGAGTGCTACAGCGCAGGAATGTTCACTGAGTTCATGGAGCAGAGAGGACCGGGGCATACCTGTGGCGGGGAGCAGGTATTTACGACGGGATACATGGACTACAAGGAGAAGATCCGTCAGACCATGGAGGCTCTGGATTACATTAACGATCCGGATGCGGTGAATAAATGCGAAGAGCTGAAGGCAATGGATATTTCCTGCGACGCTGTGCTCATCCTTGGTGAGCGTTATCATGAACTTGCCCTTGAGATGGCAGAAAAAGAAGGGGATGAGACAAGAAAGAAAGAGCTTCTTCAGATCGCTGCGAACCTTGAGGTGGTTCCGGCGCACAAGCCCCAGACATACTGGCAGGCAATCCAGTTATACTGGTTCACCCACCTTGCCGTCACCACAGAGCTGAACCCATGGGACGCATTTAGCCCGGGAAGGCTTGACCAGCATTTGAACCCATATTATGAGAGGGATGTGGAGGCTGGAATCCTGGACGATGAAAGGGCGTTGGAACTCTTAGAGTGCCTGTGGGTGAAATTCTATAACCAGCCTGCCCCGGTGAAGGTGGGCATTACATTGAAGGAGAGCGCAACCTATACGGATTTTGCAAATATCAATACAGGCGGAGTGACGCCGGACGGACGTAACGGGGTGAACAACGTAAGCTACCTGATTCTGGACTGTATGGATGAGATGAAGCTGGTTCAGCCCAACTCGAACGTGACCATCAGCAAGAAGACTCCTGCAAAATTCTTAAAGAGAGCCTGCGAGGTTTCCAGGAGAGGATGGGGACAGCCTGCATTTTACAATACGGAAGCCCAGATTATGGAGCTGATTAACGCAGGAAAGAACCTTGAGGACGCAAGGCGCGGCGGCTCTTCCGGGTGTGTGGAGACGGGCGCGTGGGGCAGCGAGGCTTATATCCTGACCGGGTATCTGAACATCCCGAAGGTGTTCCAGCTGACGCTGTTCAACGGATTTGACCAGTATTCCGGGAAACAGATTGGCCTGAAACTGGGGTATGCGAAGGATTTCAAGACCTATGAGGAGCTGTGGGAGGCATTCAAGAAGCAGCTTGCCCATATCGTTGACATCAAGATTCGCGGCAACAACGTGATT
>CAPOAR010000153.1:0-4307 GCA_948670295.1 uncultured Oscillospiraceae bacterium
CCGAGGGCCAGAAGCAGTCCCAGATCCTGGTGGCCGAGGGCGAGAAGCAGTCCGCCATCCTCCGGGCCGACGCCGCCAAGCAGGCCAAGATCATGGAGGCCGAGGCGGAAAAGACCGCCAAGATCCTGGCCGCCGAGGCCGAGAGCGAGGCCATTTTGAAGGTGCAGCAGGCCACCGCCGACGCCATCAGGCTCATCAACGACGCCGCCCCCGGCGAGGGCGTGCTGAAGATCAAGGCCCTGGAGGCGTTCCAGAAGGCCGCCGACGGCCGGGCCACCAAGATCATCATCCCCAGCGAGCTCCAGGGCCTGGCGGGGCTGTGCGCCAGCGCCAAGAGCGTGTTCGACACTGTGGAGCCCAACCAGCCCAAGGGGGGCAAGTAAACGGCCATGGCGTGCCCGTACTGCCGGACCTGCAACCGTCCGACCATCTTTGACGCAAAATAGGGGGCCAAAAATGTACGAGTACAAATATGTCCCCGTGGAGCGGGAGGGCTGGATCTTCGCCGGATTCCAGGGCTACCGGGAGGTCATCGACCGGGAGGCCGCCGATGGCTGGCGGTTCGTGAACTGGATGCCCCTGGATGTCACCAACGGCGCTATGACCCGGATCGACCTGATTTTTGAGCGGGAACTATGACATAAGGAGCGGCCCCGGCGGGGCCGCTCCTCCTCTAGGCGCTGCTTGAACATTGACGATATGCCCGGTGGTAAAAAAAGACCCGTCGTTTGGGCATGGCGGCAGCGTTCAAGCAAGCCCTAGGCAACCTTGAAAGGGGGAAAGCCTATGAAAAGCATTAAGCCGGGCCGGGGGCCCTCCGGCATGAAGTTCATGAACAGCGTCTTCAGCATCGTCTTCGGCGTGATCTGGACCCTCATTGCTAGCTTTATGGCGCTTGGCGCCATGTCGGCCGGCGGATTTGGGATCATCGCCCTGATTTTCCCCTTCTTTGGGGTCGCGTTCATTATTAACGGCATTGTACACGCCAAGTACCATTATAAGAACGCCACCGGCAAGAACCGCTATTCCGCCTTTGATATCACCGAGGACGGGGAGGAAGATGACCCCGCGCGGCGGTGGGTGAAGGACGCGGAGCCCTGGGAGCAGCCCAGGCAGGACCGGGGCCCGGCGGCCGGGGCGGAGTTCTGCCCCTACTGCGGCGCAAACCTCCAGGGGGACTTCCGCTTCTGCCCCAAGTGCGGGCGGGCGCGCCCCTCCTGAACGGCGCAAAGAAAAAGTGCGGCTTTCCTGTGGAAAGCCGCACTTTTTTGCGCAAATCAGCTTACAGGGTGCTGCCGAAGTCGGAGACGATGGCCTGGCCGGTGATGGCCTTGGACTCGTCGCTGGCCAGGAACAGCAGGATGTTGGCCACGTCGTCGGGCATGCAAACGGGCACCCGCAAATCGCCGTGCTTGGCCATCTGGCCGAACATGTCCGGGTCCAGGTTCTCCGGCCGGGCGTTGGCCACCATGGGGGTGACGATGGAGCCGGGGCACACCGCGTTGCAGCGGATGCCCGTGCCCGCAAAGCGCAGGGCGGTATGCCGGGTGACGCCCACAATGGCCGCTTTGGAGGACACGTAGGCCGCGCCGCCGCAGCCCATGACCCCGGCCACAGAGGCCACGTTGACGATGGAGCCGTAGTTGGCCTTCTTCATCTCGGCCAGGGCCTCCCGCATACAGTACATGGTGCCCTTGGTGTTGATGCCCAGGATGCGGTCCATGTCCTCGTCGGTCACCCGGTCGATGGGCTTCAGCCCCTCCTCCAGCACGCCGGCGTTGTTCACCAGCACGTCCACCTTTCCATAGGCCTCCACCGTTTTGGCTACCAGGTTTTTGGCGTCCTCCGGCTTGGAGATGTCGGTGACCACGGGGAGCACCTCGCCGCCCGCCTCGCGGATCTTGGCGGCTACCTCCTCCAGCTGGGCCTGGCGGCGGGCGCTGATGACCACCTTGGCCCCCTCCTTGGCGAAGAGCACCGCAGTGGCGGCCCCCACGCCGGAATTGCCCCCTGTGACGATGACGACCTTACCCTCTAAACGTCCCATGTTGAATCGTTCCTTTCTGTTCAAATATGGCTGAGAGGCGCGCCCCTGCCGGAGCGCGCCTGATCTCACTTTTTAGAAACCCTGAGCACCTCGTCCCCCACCTGTACGGGGCCGGTTTTGCCCTGCTCCACCCCGGCAAAATCGTCGGAATTGGTGACGGCGGTGATGATGGTGGTGGGGTGGCCCGCCCCCTTCACCACCTCCAGGTCCATGGTGAGCAGGGGGTCGCCGGTCTTGACCTCCTGGCCCTCCTTCACCAGCATGGTGAAGCCCTGGCCCTTCATGTCCACAGTGTCCACGCCGCAGTGCACCAGCAGCTCCATGCCCTGGCTCTCAATGCCGACGGCGTGAAGGGTGTCGGGCACCTGGCTGACCACCCCGTCCACCGGGGAAAACACCTTGCCGTCCTCCGGCTCAATGCCGCAGCAGAAGCCCACAAAGCCCTGGCTGAACGCCGGGTCCGGGATGTCGGCCATGGGGATTGCGCTGCCCTTGGCCACCGCGCCCACGCACAGCGCGGCACAGGCGGGCTCCTCGCCCAGCAGGCCCTTCCTCAGCTTATCCAAAAATCCCATGATGATCCTTCCTTTCAAAAAAGATCCGTGGGCGGGCCAGAAGCCCGCCCACGGCAGAATCTATTTGCGGGAGGAACCAGCTCCCATCTTTGGAGCGACGGATTTACAGCATTTTCTTCAGCTCGTCGTACACAAACTGAACCTTCGGGCCGATGATAACCTGGCAGGCGTTCTTGCTGGGACGGATGACGCCCGCAGCGCCCGCAGCCTTGACGGCCTTCTCGTTGATGGCGGTGTAATCCTTGATCTCAAAGCGCAGACGGGTGGTGCAGTAGTCCACGTTGGACACGTTCTCCTTGCCGCCGATGGCCGCCAGAACACCGGTGGCAATGGCGGTGAAGTCGTTGTTGGACAGAACGATCTTGGCCTCCTCGGCCTCGGCGTCCTCATCCTCGTTGCCCGGGGTCTTCAGGTTGAACTTCTTGATGGCGAAGTAGAACACCAGGTAGAACACCACGAGGGCAACCAGGCCGATGGGAATGAGCAGCAGGGTGTTCTCGGCGGCGGGCAGGGAGGCGGAGAAGATCCAGTCGGTGGCGCCGGCGGAGAAGCAGAAGCCGGCACGGAAGCCCAGAGCCACAGTGATCATGGCGAAGATGGCGTACAGCAGGGCGTAGACCACGTACAGCGGGAAGGCCAGGAACATGAAGGAGAACTCGAAGGGCTCGGTGACGCCGCACAGGAACGCGCAGACGGCGGCGGACAGCACGATGCCGATGGCGGCCTTCTTGTTCTTAGCGGCGCGGACCATGGCGGCGGCGGCGCCCGCGATGCCGAACATCATGCAGGGGAAGAAGCCGGCCATGTACATGCCGATGCTCCAGTTGAGGGTGGTCCCATCCACCACGTCGCCCATCACGCGGCCGGCCCAGAAGTGGGTCAGGTCGCCGATGCCCACGGTGTCAAACCAGAACACGTTGTTCAGGGCGTGGTGCAGGCCGGTGGGGATCAGCAGACGGTTCAGGAAGGTGTAGATGCCCACGCCAACGATATCCAGCCCGATGATGGCCTGACCCACGGCGTACAGAGCGCCGAAGATGACGGGCCACGCGAACAGCAGGATGACGGAGGCGCCGATGGACACCACGCCGGTGACGATGGCCACGCAGCGCTTGCCGCTGAAGAAGGCCAGCCAGTCAGGCAGCTGGGTGTTCTTGAACTTATTGTAGCAGGTGGCGCCGATGAGGCCGGCCAGAATGGCGGGGAACACGTTCTCAAACTTTTCGAAGGCCAGCAGGCGCACGCGGTCATCAGCGATGGAAGGCATGATGGTGGTGACCACGGCGGGGGCCAGCAGGGACTTCATCATCAGGAAGCTGACCAGACCGGCCAGGGCGGAGGTGCCGTCCTTATCGTCGGCCATGCCCACGGCCACGCCGATGACGAACAGCCAGTGCATGTTGTCGATGAGTGCGCCGCCCGCCTTGATGAGCAGGAAGCCCACGATGAACGCCGCGCCCTCGGTGGGCGCGTTCGGCACGCCCATAACGGCAGGGGCCAGGGCGTAGCCCAGGCCCATCAGGATACCGCAGATGGGAAGGGCCGCTACGGGCAGCATCAGAGACTTGCCCAGTTTCTGTAAGAACTTATACATAACTCAATTCCTCCCTCTTAGAAAATTGGGTTTTTTAGAAGCTGTACCAATAGCCGAAGTATTCAGATTCGCGAGCCAAAATTGCCGGCGG
>CAPOAR010000154.1:0-4238 GCA_948670295.1 uncultured Oscillospiraceae bacterium
TGATGAGCAACGATTTTGAGGAGGCGTTCGGCAGTTTTCTGGAGCGTAAGGAGTATGACGAGGCGGAAAGCGCGCTGTTTGCCATGGTCCGCACCGCCTTTTTGGCGGGCTGGAAAGCCGCCGGAGGCGAACCTCCTTCGCCGCAAAAGCTCTTCGAGCTGATTCGCTGCGGTACGAATGATCCTCGTGTCAATAAACCAGATACCCCACCTGACTAAAACACCAAGGGGCCGTTTTCCGAAAGGGACAGCGGCCCCTCTTTTTTTATGCTCTTTTTCGGGAACACGGTCCCGGAAAGGAAGCATATGCGAGAAGAAAAGCTGATCGCCTATCTGAAAGGAGCGTTCAAGGGCAGGCGGCGCACAATCAAAAGCGCGGAGCTGGAGCGCGCCATGGAAATGAGCGGCACGGACCTACGGAAGCTGGTGAACAAGCTCCGGCGGAAGTCCGTACCCATTTGCAGCGGCGCGGACGGCTATTTCTATGCCAAAACCGCCGGGGATATCCTCCGTACCATCCGTAAGCTGAAGGTCATGATCAAGGGACTCCAGGCAGCGGTGGACGGCCTGGAGGCGGCGCTGGATAAGTTTGTGGAGCCTGACGGGGCCCCCGCCGAGACCCAGCAAAGCGGTCTCGGTGGGGAGAGGAGGAGCAGCGAAGTGAGCGAGTCCTGCCGCTTGCGGCAGGACGAGGGATACAGAGCTTGCGACGACGGGAAAGGCGGTGAGGATACGGTGTGAAACCCTGCTTCCCCTGGGTCGGCGGGAAGGGAAAACTGCTCTGGCTCATCCACAAGCTGTTTCCGTCCCTGTGCAGCTGCTTTGTGGACGTGTTCGGCGGCAGTGGAACCGTCCTTCTGTCCCGCCCCCTGAAAAAAGGCTGTGCTGAAATCTACAACGATTACAATAGCAACCTGACCAATCTCTTCTACTGCATCAAGAACCGCCCCCTGGCCCTGCTTCTGGAGCTGGCCTTCCTTCCCCTGAACTCCCGCGACGACTTCAATGTCCTGCTGAAGTTCTTCAAAAAGGAGGAGTTCACCGACGAGTATCTGGAGGAAAACCTGGAGCTGGCGAAAATCCATCTGAAGCCACCGGAGTACGAGCAGCTCCGCGACCTGCTGCTGGAGCGGGCGGCCCTTGGCGATGTGACCCGCGCCGCCAACTACTACAAACTGATTCGCTACAGCTACAACAGCAACACAACCGCCTTCGCCGGGCGGGCCTGCGACATCCGGCAGTTTTTCCACCTCATCTGGGACTGCTCACGGCGGTTCGCTAAGGTTGTAGTGGAAAACAAGGACTTTCAATCCTTGATCCGGCAGTACGACGGGGACGGCGTGGCCTTCTACTGCGACCCGCCCTATTACCAGGCCGAGGACTGCTACGCGGTGGAATTCTCCATGCGGGACCACGCCCGCCTCCACGGAGTCCTGCGGAACTGCCGGGGCTTTGTCATGGTTTCCTACAACAACTGCCGCTTCATCCGGAAGCTGTACCAGGATTTCTACATTTACAGCACCGACCGCCCCAACAGCATGTCCCACAAGTCCGGCAGCCGGTACGAGGAGCTGATCATCACCAACTACGACCCCGAAAAACACCGGGGCGCCGCCCAGATGTCCCTGTTTGAGACAGAGACCGCGGAAACTCCGGAGCGGAAATACCGCCTGATTCACAAACCTCAAGTGGAGCTTTGGGCGGTCAATCAAACAAAAAACAGGAGGAACACATTATGAAATTTACGTTGGAGACCGGCAAAAAAGGCTTGCGAATCCGCAGGGAAATCCTTAACGCCAGCGGCTTTCAGCACGAGGAGGCGCTGGACGTCCACGGCATGGACCACACCATCGTCATTCTGGAAGAGAAAATGACAGCCGGAGAACTGGTCCGATCCATCCATAGCCTGAAGAACCTGGCGTCGGACCTGCTGGTCCACTTGGCGAAGGTCTGCGGCCCCTGCGAGCGCTGCGAGACTCCCTGCCCCTGCACGCTGGAGGAGGAGCCGGCCAAGGTACCGGAGGAGCTTCTGGAGCGGGCGGGCATCCCCAAAGGCTCCAAGCTGGACGTCTTCGCCGAGAACGGCAGACTGACCATCAGCGCCGCGGAGGCGCCGGATCTCCGGGACGTGCCGCCGGAGATGCTGGACCTGCTCCGCCAGTCCGGCGTCTGCCTGGATACGCTGGAGGAGCTTATGATTGAGGAGGCTGTCATTTATGGCGTCTGATTTTCCTTACTTGTATCCTTACTCCCGCGCCGAGGCCGTGCGCTGCGGCGAAACACAGAAGCATGAGGACAGTTTTCGTGAAAATGTCAAATGCGCGCGGGACATTGAGAAAGCCCTCCGGGAGCATGGCCACGACGATAGCCCGGCGCTGGACGAGGGCTGTGCGCAGTCCATCTTGGAAGCCTACGGCTTTAAGCGGGTTTGGTTCGTTCTTTCCAACTCCCTGAGCGAAATGGCCCTGCCCCGTGAAATCAGCAAGGATGTCCGCCAGTGGGCCCGGAGGCCCTATGTGCCCTCGGATGGAAAACGAAACCGCCACTTCGCCGTGAACGCATCCTCCCCGCTGCTGGAAGCGTTCATCCGCCAGACGCGGGAGGCTTACCAAGCCCTTGGCCTGTTTGGCCCGGAACATTGCGCCGGTAATCCGTTCAAGCTGGATTATGAGGGAAAGGTGCTGGTGCTGAGTCCCGACGCGCTTCGGGAGAGCTGCTGGAGCCCCCATGACCAGTTGTGGCTGGCAGCCGGAGGTGCGGGATGCTCTCCCTCCAAACTGGGCACCACTATATTCGCGGTCTGCCTGAGTGACGGTGAAAAAACCCGTCTGACCCGCGGCGATTTTGCAGGCGTGCTGGATGAGCAGTATCTGCCCGACTGGGCAGCAGAGAAGCTGGCGGAGATTCAGAATTCCCAGCAGCAACAGCCGGAGGCTTCCTCCGGCGGAATGGAGATGACGTGATGAATCTTTCTTTTTACACCATCGACGATCTGCGCCTCGGGCCCAACCTCTGGACGGAAACCCGCTTTGACGCCGTCCAAGACGTCCTTACCCACTACCGGAACCTTCCCGGCGATACGGTGAAGGAGCTTGGACTGATGAATGGGGCGCGGAAGCTGCCCCTCATTCGCCGGGTGGGTCTGTCCCCCGGCGGACAGGACCTTGAAGACGTCCTTGTTACGGACTGCCTGGCCCAGCCCCCCCTGGCAGGGGGCCTCGGAGGTGCTGGCGGCGGCACGGAAATGTGTCTCCGCCCTGAAGGTTCGCTACTGCCTGGACCATGACCGGCTTGTTCCTAAGCCCGCGGAGCTGCCGGAGGAACTGCGGCAGGGCGGCTTCGGGCCGCCGGTTGTCCGCCGGGCCTATATCGCCGCCACAGGCTGGCTTTCCCCCTCCGAACTGAAGCGCCGCTTCCCCGAGGAACGCGGCGTTTTTTCCTACCCTCTGGTCCTGAAATACCTGACGGACGTTCACCTGGACGACGGGCCCAGGACCATGGAGCTTACCCACTGGGACCTGCGGCGCTTGGAGTCCCGCGCTGGGACCTTCACCGCCTCCAAATAAAAACATGAGGAGAAATTGATTATGGCTAAAAAAGCAGCTTCCAAAACCGCTCCCGCTCCTGCACCCGCACAAGAACCCGCTGCCCTGGAGCTGGATGTGAAAATCCACTCTATCAATACCAGCGGCAACGTTCTGGCATACGCCTCCGTCACCCTGGGCGGCTGCTTTGCTGTTCGGGGACTTCGGATCGTAGACAGCACGAAAGGTCCCTTCGTCTCCATGCCCGGCTACAAAGCCAAGGATGGCTACCGGGATATCTGCTTCCCCTGCACGAAGGAGTTCCGTCAGCAGTTTCAGGATGCGGTGCTGTACGCCTACCATCAGGAGCTGACTCAGATTCACGAGTCCAGAAGCTGTGATCGGCCCCGCCAGAGAGAGTCCTCCGGCTTCGAGGAGCGGGCCGCGCCCGGCCCCGCTGAGGCCCTGGAGGAGGCGCCTCCCGACGGTTTTGAGGAAGAGGGCCCGTCCTATGGCGGCATGGCCATGCAGTAGACACCGCTCACAAGCTCCGGATGGGGCTGTGAAATATAGTTAAGGAGGAATCCAACCCATGAAACGCTTTTTTACCCTGCTTATGACCTTGACGATCCTGTCGCTGGCCTGCATCCCCTCCGCCCTGGCGGCGGACGCCTCCGCAGCCTGTTATCCCACTTCCGTTACCCGGAGCGAGGAC
>CAPOAR010000155.1:0-4197 GCA_948670295.1 uncultured Oscillospiraceae bacterium
GTCCCCGCCCCCTTTGCGACAGCCACCCAGAAGGTCAGCACCTGCTCCACCGCTACCGTGTCCGGGTCGCTGGAGGTGACGGTGTAGTCGATCCCGCTGGGGCCGATGATCAGGCCGCTTCGCTCTCCTACCTCCAGGGTACTGCCCTTGTAGCTGCTCACCCGGATGGGTTCGTTGGGCGCTTCCGCTGCCGCGGCGGGGACGGTGAGCCCAATGGTGAGGGTGGCTGCCATCAATGCGGCGGCAATGCACTTTTTCATGCTGGTCATACTTTTTTCCTCCTGTATTCCGTATTTTGTGGTGCTTTTGCAAGCAATACAATATCGGAATGGAGACCAAAAGTCGAGAAGAAAATGCAATCCAAAATGGAGAAACGAGCGGGTGAAAACGAAGCATATTAGCTAATTTCCACACCCTGGACGCACCACCGCTGGTCACGCTGGTCACGGACACAGGTATAAAGCGTGATCATGTTGGTGGTGGAGGCGGCGAGGGCGCTGCGGTCTGTCTCGCTCACCTTGGAAACGGAGGTCACCTTATAGGTGCGGGTCCCAAGCTGTGTGGTCAGGGAGATGGTATCGCCCACCTCCAGCGTATGGATCTCCCCGAAGTGGTTGTTCACGCCCCGGTTGTGGGCAGCCAGCGCCACATTTCCATCCCAGATGGAGGTGTCCTCAAAATGACCCGCGCCCTTCTTCAGCGCGGCGCTGTCCGTACCCTGGTAGATCTTGACGCTCAGGCCGATGGCGGGGATCTTCAGTGTTCCCAGACTGCCGTTGCTGTAGTAGAGGTCATCTGTCACCGCCGTATAGCCGCCGGAGGCACTGCCGGGGTTGGTCACTGTCACCGAGGACGAGCCGGGGACATAGACGGAGCCGCTGCCGGAATCCGTTCCCATACTGCCGCCCATGGCGGGAGGCTGGATGACACCGGCGCTGCCGTTGATGATGGCTCCGGAGGTGGGCTGATAGCCGGGAGCCAGATTGGGAGTGAGGGGCGTGCCGGTGTGCAGGGTGTCGGCGCTGTAGCTGCCGAAGGCGGGCGGGGCGAGAGCGGCGTTCTTACTCACATCCTCATTCTTCATAGCGCCGCCGCCAGGGGTATGCACCACCTCGATGGACGTGGCCTTGCCGTACTCCGGGTCGCCAGTGCCGTCAATCGTGTACTCCAGAGGTTCCGCGGCATAGGCGGTCGCCATCGTGGAGGCCATCATGCACAGAGCCAGGAGGAGCATGGTCAGTTTCTTCTTCATCACATTCACCAGTCCTTTCTGATTACGGGTTTGGAATTATGCATCCTCATCGCCGCCCTCGGCCAGCTCACTGCGCCGTTTGAGGAACAGGGCGATCCCGATGCCGCCGCCAGCCGCGGCGATGAGGCCCAGAGGCGCCAGCAGGAACGGCCAGTTGAAGCTGGTGGCGGGGGCCAGTTCCATGGTGTCCGGCCCATCGTCCACAGGCTCCAGAGGCTGGAGGGGAGTCCCCTCGAAAATTGCCACATACCGGGTCTTGTTCAGCGCGATCCTGCTGACTGTACCAGTGTAGTCGGCGGTGACGGTATAGCCTTTGACGTAGCTGCTGGTGGCGCTGCCGGTGTAGGTGGCCACGGCGGTGTAGCGGTCGCCCAGGGCGTAGCCGTCCAGACTTCCCGTGTTGTCCGTCTGCCAGCTGACGTCCTGGAGGGTCAGAGTGCGCCCTCCGTCCTGGATGGTCTTGGGGATGTACTGGGTGTCCTGTCCCGCCAGATTGGGATAGGTCCGGGTGGCGGAGACCTGCCTGGTGGAGCTGCCGTAGCCGGCCACCTCCACCTGCACCGTATCCAGCCGCAGGGTCAGCGTCCCGGCAAGGCCGTCGTCGGTGATGAACGCCTTCTCCTGGGGCAGCAGAGCCAGCACAGAGGCCATATCCTTGTTTTTACTGTCCAGCGTCACTGTCTCGGTGTGCTGACGGCTCTCATGCTCCGGAAGTTCCTGCTTGAGCAGATCCACCAGGGTGTAGTGGTATCCGTCCTGCTCGAAGTCCGAGCGGGGGATGCCGGTGGGATCGTCCTCCGGAGACAGGTCATAGAATTTGCGGATCTCAGTTCCGTCCTCACTCTGGGTGACGGAGCTGGGGTAGTTTTGGCGATGGAGATCACACTGTCCAGGGCGGCGCTTCTGTGCTCATCAGCCGCATCTTCCCTCCGATACCTCACCGCGCCGGAGGCCCGAGCAAGACAGAGGCGCTGACCGTCCAGCTCCACCGGCAGGAGGCCCTCCTCTGTTTCCGGTTTTACGGCGAAGCCCTCACGCTGGAGGTTGAGGGTTAGTTCTTGGAAGTATCTGTTTTTTTCTTCTGCGTTCATTTTGATCCTCCTTGCTTTCTAATATAATGGCAACTTTTTGCGCCGAAAAGTCTGGGGCCCTTTTTGATTTTGCCTGTTTTGAAAACAGGCGCTGGGAGTATTGTGTTTTCCTGGAAAAACAAAAAGCGCCGGTCTGTCAATTCCCTTGGGATTGACGGACCGACGCCCGATGCAGGCGCTAAAAATCTTAGCGCCTTTTTTGAATGGTGTATTACGAGGGTTCGAACCCCGCCAGTTCCTCAAAAAACCTCATTTACATCTCCCGTTTGACTGGTGAAAATTTGGGGGTTAAAATCCCCGGAAACCACTGATGCCGTAGGCGTTTAGCCTACGGCATCTAAAGTGGGCATTTACTTTGGCACCCTCGACGCGATTCGAACGCGTGGCCTTCCGCTTAGGAGGCGGACGCTCTATCCAGCTGAGCTACGAGGGCTTATTGATTTGTACGACTAAGCTTGAACCAATGCAATCCGCATCCAACGAAAAAAGCGGGTGAACCTATGTGTGCTTAGGAGGCAGTCGCTCTATCCAACTGAGCTATCGGGGCCTATTGGCTTGTGCGAGGTAACTTGAACCGATGAAATCCACATCAAGAGGAAAAAGCGGGTGAACCCTATGTGTACTTAGGGTGCGGTCATTCTACCCCTCTAAGCCGCTGGCGAACCACATGTTCCTTTTTGGCAGCCGTCCCGCCCGCTCGGGTGATCAACCATCCCGGTTAGGTATTATACCCAAACAATAGGGATTTGTCAATTCCCCCGCAACCATTTTCCCTCCCCGCCGCCGGACACACTACCGCTCCCTGGCCTGATCCCGCAACTCCGCCAAGCCGCTCTTCAAGCTCCCCAAACCGATGGGCAGCTGGGCGTTGGCCACATCCAGCTTCCGGAGCTCTCCGGTAATATGGGCGGTAATCCGTTCGCAGGTTTCAAACAGCTCGCCGCACTGGCGCACGGAACACTCGATCTGCTCCTCAGCCTCCCGCAGCAGCTCCTCCCGCCGGGCCTGCGCCTGGGCGACAGTGTCAGACGCCTGGGCGGACGCGGCGTTCAGCAATTCCTCCGCACGGCGATGGGCCTCGGAAAGGCACAATCCGGCCTCCTCCCTGGTCTGGGCCAGCAGCGCATCCGCACGGCGGTGGGCGTCCAGCTCCAGCTGGGCCAGCTTTTCCTTCTCCTGGCGCAGGGATTCGCTCTGGTCCTCCAGCCGCTCTACCTGGCCTGCCAGCCGGTCCCGCTCCGCCGTCAGCGTCCGCATATTTTCGCTCTGCCGGGCATTTTCTCCGGCCAGCTCCTTCCGCCGGGCCTTCTCCTGCGCATACTGCTCCCGGCTCTCTGCCAACTCACCGGACAGGCGCTCCGTCTCATCGGTGCGGTCCTCCAGCTCCCGGCGCAGTCCCGCCAGCTCCTCCAACGCCTCGTCCAACCGGCGAGACAGGTCGGCGGCGGCAGACTCCGCTTCCTTCTGGGTCTTTTCGATATACTCCATCACGTCCTGGCGGTTAAACCCCAGCGCGGCACTGCGAAAAATATGATTGTCCATACTGCTCCGATCCTCTCTCCCGTTTCATCCATCTTATCACACCCGGTGCGATATGACAACACTATTTTCTCTGCGCCAGCAGCCATGCAACCCCTATCATTCGGTTAGACAAGTTTTTTTGAACCTGTCTAACCTGATTTTTTATATCACCAGCGGGAAAGGAGGCGAAAAAATTATGGGACTGCCCATCCCCCCAACGGGGCAGCAGTCAGCGCCCTGCCGGGGGGCGGCTTTGGAAGAATCACATTTTAATTTTTCAGTGTGAATCAATAGTTAGGCTTTGTTTGAAAAATAGATATTGCACAAATGATA
>CAPOAR010000156.1:0-4185 GCA_948670295.1 uncultured Oscillospiraceae bacterium
ATCATGGAGAACAGGCCCTTCTTCATCTCGCCGCCGTACCAGGTGTTGAGGATGACCTGCTCACGGGAGGTAATGTTGAAGATGGCGGCGGTCTCGGAGTTGAGGCCCAGCTCCTTGAAGTTCTCCACCTTGGCCTTGGCGGCGTTGTAGGAAACGAAGTCGGGCTTGAAGTTCTTCAGCTCCTCCTCGGTGGGGGCGATGAACATGTTCTTGACGAAGTGGGCCTGCCACGCCACCTCCATGATGAAGCGCACGGCCATGCGGGAGTCGGGGTTGGTGCCGCAGAACACATCCATTACGTACAGCTTCTTGTTGGACAGCTCCTTGACGGCCAGGGCCTTGCAGGCCGACCACGCCTCCTGGGAGGCGGGCTTGTTGTCGTTCTTGAACTCGTCGGAGGTCCACCAAACGGTATCCTTGGAGTTCTCATCCATGACGATGAACTTGTCCTTGGGGGAGCGGCCGGTGTAGATGCCGGTCATCACGTTGACCGCGCCCAGCTCGGTCAGCTGGCCCTTCTCGAAGCCCTCCAGAGCGGGGTCCATCTCCGCCTCGAAGAGCTGCTCGTAGGTGGGATTGTAGATGATTTCCTTAATCCCGGTAATGCCGTACTGTTCCAGACCGTAGGTTTCCATAAGATAGTTCCTCCTCAAAAATATAGTGTATCAATGCAGCGCCATCTCCCGTGAACGGGAGCGGCGCGGGCCGATGGTACTGGTGGAGAACCCATATCCCACCAAGCACACAGTATAGCATAAATGCCCACTCAATTCCACGGCATTTTGCGTTCGTGTGTTAAAGTTTCCACAAAATCAGCGTTTTCAACAAGCCGTTTCCCGGCGCTGCCGGGGGAATGGGAGCACTTTGACGAAGAGGGGAACAGGGCAGATGGGACGGGCAGGTCCGGCCCCTCCAAAGACTGGAAAATCCCCGGGCGCAGAGCAAAGCCCCCGCCCTCCAAAGGGGGGGCGGGGGCTTTGGCGTCACAGCTTACTCAGCGGAGATCGCGCCCATGGGGCAGGTGCCCTCGCAAGCGCCGCAGTCGATGCAGGCGCCGGCGTCGATGACCATGTGCTCGTCGCCCATGGAGATCGCGCCCACGGGGCAGGAAGACTCGCAAGCGCCGCAGGAGACGCAGGCGTCGCCGATTTTACGTGCCATGTAACATACACCTCCAACAAATGATGTGTTTTGAGCCGTCTTTCATTTTACCACATTTACAGGAAATTGCAATATGAAATTTTGACCGGGGGAAATGTATAATTTCGCTCAAAATTTCCCATCCTTGCCAAGTGACGAGATTCCCTGCCGGGACAAGGGGAGTGATCGCGTGGAGCGGCTGAGTATCTTTCAAAGATTGCGGGGTTTTTTTATGATGGATCGGGACAAGGGGCGCCAGCAGCCCCAGAACAACGCCGGACGGCCTGGGGGCGATCCCCAGGCGCTTTACCGGGAGGACCGGCCCAGGGCGCGGGAGGGGGCGGATACCCGCCTCACGGACCGCTTTTCCCGGGATCTGACCCGGATGGCGGTTTTAGGGGCCCTGGACCCGCTGGTGGGCCGGGAGCAGGAGGTGGGCCGGATTGTCCAGATTCTGGCCCGCCGGACGAAAAATAATCCCGCCCTCATCGGCGAACCGGGGGTGGGCAAGACCGCCGTGGCGGAGGGGCTGGCCCTGCGCATGGCCTCCGGCGCGGTGCCTGAGCCGCTGCGGGGCAAGCGGCTTTTGAGCCTGGACCTGGTATCCATGGTGGCGGGAACCAAGTACCGGGGCGAGTTTGAGGAGCGGGTGAACCAGGTGCTCTGCGAGGTGCGCCGGGCGGGCAACGTGATTTTATTCCTGGACGAGCTGCACAACATCGTGGGGGCGGGGTCCGCCGAGGGGGCCATCGACGCGGCCAACATCCTCAAGCCCGCCCTGAGCCGGGGGGAAATCCAGGTAGTGGGGGCCACCACCCTGGAGGAGTACCGCAAGTATATTGAGAAGGACGCCGCCCTGGAGCGCCGCTTTCAGCCCGTGAAGGTGGCAGAGCCCACCCCGGAGCAGGCCAAGGCCATCCTCCGGGGGCTGCGCCGCCGGTACGAGGATCACCACGGGCTGACCATCTCCGACGAGGCCATTGAGGCGGCGGTGGAGCTGTCCCAGCGCTATCTGCCGGACCGGTTTCTGCCCGACAAGGCCATCGACCTCATCGACGAGGGGGCGGCCCGGATGCGGGTGGAGGAGGAGGTTCCCATCGCGCTGCGGGCGCTGTCCGAACGGGCGGAGCGGGCGGCCAGGGAGAAGGCCCAGGCCATTGCCATGCAGGATTTTGAGCGGGCGGCCATTCTCCGGGACGCGGAGGAGGACTTCCGCCGGGAGCTTGACCGCAAGCAGAGCCGCCAAAAGGGCGGGACCGCCCATGAGCTGGGCCGGGAGGAGATCGCGGCGGTGCTGGCCCAGTGGACTGGGATTCCCCTGGAGTCCATCACCAAGGGGGAGGCGCGCCGCCTGCTGGAGCTGGAGGGGGAGCTTCACCGCCGGGTGGTGGGGCAGGACCGGGCGGTGTCCGCCGTGGCCGCCGCCATCCGCCGTGGCCGGGTGGGGCTGAAGGAGCCCAACCGCCCCATCGGGGCGTTTCTCTTCCTGGGCCCCACCGGGGTGGGCAAAACGGAGCTGTGCCGGGCGCTGGCGGCGGCGCTGTTCGGAAGCGAGGACGCCCTGATCCGCTTCGACATGTCCGAGTATATGGAAAAGCACGCCGCGTCCCGGCTGGTGGGCTCCCCTCCGGGCTATGTGGGCCATGAGGAGGGGGGCCAGCTCACCGAGCAGATCCGCCGCCGCCCCTGGTCGGTGGTGCTGTTTGATGAGATTGAAAAGGCCCACGACGATCTGCAAAATATCCTCCTTCAGGTGATGGAGGACGGCCAGCTCACCGACGGCCAGGGGAGAAGGGCGGACTTCCGCAACACGGTAGTGGTGCTGACATCCAATGTGGGGGCACAAAAGCTGGTGAGCAAATCGCCCCCGCTGGGCTTTGCCGGGGGCAGCTCCGATGACAAGCGGAAGGAGGCGGTGATGGAGGAGCTGAAGGGCCGGTTCAAGCCGGAATTCCTCAACCGCCTGGATGAGGTGATACTCTTTGACCGCCTGGAGCGCCGGGACCTGGAGCGCATTGCCCTGCGGCTGCTGGGAGGTGTGCGGGGCCGCCTGTCCGAGTTGGGGGTGGATCTGGACGCGAAGTGGGAGGCGGTGTCCCTTCTGGCCGACCCGGGCGCAGAACGGGAGCAGGGGGCCCGCCCCATCCGCCGGGCGGTGCGCCGGCGGGTGGAGGAGCCCGCCGCCGACCTGCTGCTGTCTGAGCGGCTGTGCGCGGGGGATACCCTGTGCCTCGCCGTGGAGCGGGAGGACATTGTGCTGCGGGCGGAGAAGCGGGAGGTCTGAGCGGGAAAACGCGAGGGCAGGCAGACATGCAGAAAACGGGCGATGCCGCATCGGCATCGCCCGTTTTCTGCGCCGCGCACCCGCCGGGGATATGGGAGAAGCTGGCGCTTTTTGCCTGATTTCCCCATAAATACCGTTTGAAACGGCAATTCGCCGCAGGATTTGAAAATTTATGAGAAAAAAGGTTGCGCCAGTGAGAAGAAAAGGGTATAATAATTTTGGAAAGGTATACATATTTTTGGAGGTGAGACATTGTATCAGATCGGAGATAAGGTAGTTCACCCCATGCACGGGGCGGGGGTTATCGACTCCATCGTGCAGCGCAAGGTATCCGGGCGGGTTCAGGAATTTTATCTGCTCAAGCTGTCTGTGGGAAATATGGTGGTGATGGTGCCTACGGATAACACGGGGGAGATCGGGATGCGCCCGGTGGTGTCGGGGGCCAAGGCGGAGGAGCTCATGTCCGAGATGGAGGGCATTGAGGTGGACATGACCCAGAACTGGAATCGGAGGTATCGGGAAAATATGGTGCGGCTGAAAAGCGGCGACCTGCTGGAGGTAGCCCGGGTGGTGAAGGGCCTGCTGCGGCGGGACAGCCAGCGCGGCTTGTCCAATGGGGAACGCAAAATGCTGCACACAGCCAAGCAGATTCTCATCTCCGAACTGGTACTGGCCCAAAGCCTGCCTTATGACGCGGTGGAGAGCAGCATCAACAGCCTGTTGAGCCATTAGCGAGCGAGAGGGGCCGAAAGGCTCCTTTT
>CAPOAR010000157.1:0-4116 GCA_948670295.1 uncultured Oscillospiraceae bacterium
ACCAGCCAGTCAAAGGGGTTCAGCCCCGGCGCGAAGTCGGCAAAGGCCGGGCCGAGGGCCGCCGTCATCCCCACCAGCTTGTGCGCCAAATCCGCCCCAGCCGCCAGCCGGTAGGCCGTCCCCAATTTGAGACAGGCCCAGGCCATGAACAGGTAGGGCATATTGGGAAGAATGTACTTTTTCAAACTACCTTTCTTCACGCTCCGCCTCCTTTGCCCGTTCCTTTTGGGGCCGCTGCCGCAGCAGCTCCCCGGCCCGCTTCATCCGCTCCAGGATGGGGACGCGCCGCGCCCTGGGCCGGTCCATGATACGGCGGGAATATTCCCCAAAACAGGCGGTGATGGCGTCGGCCTGCTTGGATTTGAAGAACAGCAGATATTTTCCCTCGCCGTTCTTATAAAAGGCGTAGTCCACATTCCAGCGCCGGGCCACCCGGTCAAACTCCCTGGGGGCCTCCACGGGGAGGCTGTTGGTCGCCTCGCCCTGCTTCATAAGCTGCCGGACGCTCTGCCTGCCGTGGGGCGTCTTGTGCGCCTCCTTTTGGAGCTTCCGCCCCGCCGCCCGCAGCGCCCAGGCCAGCGCCCGCGCCGTCAGCTTCCCCGTTCGGATGGACAGGGCTATCGTCCGCCGGGAAATATCTTCATCTACAATACAAAACACCTCCTATTGCTGCCGGGGCACTTCTGGACACGGTGTCCAGAAGCTGCCCTGCGCTGTATTTCAGAGTGGGGTCTTATTTTGTTCCTCCGTGAGATTGATAATTTTTAGTCCGCATTTTCGGGCATAGTTAACCGTGTATGCTGTACCACCAGTCGCTTTCTCCAAATAGCAGATACAGGCGCTGCTATGATCCACAAGATGCCGGTTCCGCTTAAACATACATCCCGCCGTATATTCGTGGGATGTATAGACTACCTTATCGGCCTGTTCCATGATTTCCTGATAAACCGCTACATCAGCCCGGGACCATTTATCCGACTGTGAGATACACGGGAGTACCAGGATCAGCTTTATATCTGGATAGCTCTGCCGCAGATGTAAAACCATTTGGGCGGCAAGGGTATCAAATCCTAAAGCACCTCCAGCGCCGAAGTACCGATACCCCGAATGAATTAAGGACAGCACCGCACTTTCTAATGTCCGCATGATTTCTTCCTTTTGCTTTTCCGGCAAATAACGATGCCCAGTGAAGCAGCACGTTTTTGATCGCATTTGTAAGCCTCCGTTTTTGGATATTGTATAGGTTGTGGGCCTATATTCTAACACAAAAACGGGCTGACAGCCAACATAACAAGTGGGTGTATGGGCTACAATGTGTTAAAAGGCGGTGATTTTATGATGGATGAAAAAGAGTTTTCGCTTCGATTGGCAAAATTGCGGGAAAAGAAAGGTGTATCTGCCCGTGACATGAGTTTATCCATCGGACAGAATCCTGGCTATATCAACAACATTGAGACTGGAAAATCTATGCCCTCTCTAACGGGGATTTTTTATATCTGTGATTACTTGGGCATTTCTCCAGCAGAATTTTTTGATACAAGCTCCGATAATCCCGCCCGTTTGAAAGAATTGACCGGCTATCTCAAATTGTTGGATGATAGTCAGCTTGAAAATGTCACCGCTATTGTGAAGGGGCTTATCAGAAAATAAATCACAATCTCGATATTTTAATGCGCCTCAAACATGAGGCGCATTAAAAATACCCCTTACCGCTCCTCCCGGTCCACCTTGGGCGCGGGCCGTTCGGCGGGCGGGGAAGCCCGGCCCGCTATCTCCTTGTAGGCGGCCATCTGCTCCCGGATAGGCAGTTTGGGCATAGAAAATACCCGCTGCTCCTCTGGAATATCCTCCCGCCCGTGGTAGTGCTCCACAAAAGAGCCGTGATCCCCTGTCACATAGCCGCCGGGGGCAAAGTGGCCGTCCTCGTTGATCCGCACGTCCCGCCCGTATGCCTCATAGTCGATGTAGTCGATCAGGTGCTCCGGCACCTGGACAGCTTCAAGCTCCTGGAGATACATCCGGCCCAGCTCCTCCTCGCTGTGAATGTTGGGGTAAAATTCGTAGGCGTCCAGGTTTTGGGCCAGATTGATCAGGTCCTTCACGCTGCTTGTATACTCGCCGCTGTCCATGACGGCCTCAAACTTTTCCAGCTCATACCCGTCCAGCTCCGACAGCACGCAGGCCAGATGGTTCAGCTCGTCGATGCTCTCATACTCGCCCAGGTGCTCATAGAGCCGGGGCATACTGCCGTCGTAGTCGGCAATAAATATCTCCTCATACCGGATACCGTCTATCCCGATCTTCTGCAAGGCCGCCTGTACGGTTTCGGCGTCGGTGGGGAATGTTACTCGCTCATAGGCAAGCTGCCCCTCGTTGTATTTGCCCAGGTTCGTCACACAGGCTTCAATCAGTGCTATGTCCGTTCCCTCCCTCCAGTTCTTCTTTTACTCCCGCCATGATGTACTCCGCGCAGGGCAGGGCGATGGAATTTCCCAGGGCCTTTTGGCGGGCGCGGGTGGAGACGGGCTGTCCGTCGCAGCCGAAGGCCGTCCAGCCGTCGGGCAGGCCCATCGCCCGCTCCCCCTCGGTGGGGGTCAGCCAGGTTATCACGCCCTCCGCCTCCCGGCCCTCCCGCCACAGGGCAAACACCGTCAGCCCTCCGGCCATCAGGGTGGGAAAAGGGTCAGTTGGTTTTCCAAAGCTCCCCAGGAAGTTCCCAATGTCCCCCGCCTTGGCCGCCCCCCGCATACGGTAGCCCTGAAATGGGTGGACGACTGGTAGCGGCCCCCCTGTTTCAGAAGCAGATATTCGATTTTCTCCGGCGGGGGACAGCCCAAAGTCTCCGCAAGGCGCAGGAGGCAGGAACAGGCGGCGGCGCTTAAACAGGATCGCTCCGGCACGTCGGCCTCTAAGATCGGCCACGACAAAGACGCGCTGCCGCCGGGCCAGCCGGGGGTCTGCCCAATGCTGGGCGTCCAGCAGCCGCCAGCACAATTCACGCCCTCCGCCTCGCACCATTCCGGCGCTGGCCCAGCGTCCAGAAGCAGGCATTGGAATTTCGGTGTTTGTGAGAGATTGCAGGACGGCTCTAAAATCCAGCCGGTTTCCTGATAGCAGAGCTCCCATGACGTTTTCCCAAATAACGATTGTTGGAAATTGACCTCCAGTGGCATCCCTCATTTCCTCTATGATACGCACCGCCTGGAAGAACAGGCTGGACTTTGCCCCGCCCAGCCCCTCACGGCGGCCCGCGCTGGAGAGATTTTGACAGGGGGACCCGAATGTGATGATGTCCACGGGCGGGACCTCGCCGCCGTGGAGCCGGGTAATGTCCCCCAGGTGCTCCATATCCGGGAAGTGGCGTTTTGTAATGGAGATAGGGGCCTTTTCTATCTCGCTGGCCCACAGGGGGACGATCCCCTGACGCCGGGCGGCCAGAGGGAACACGCCGATCCCGTCAAAGAGACTCGCCAGGGTCAGCAGCGGCCCTGCCCCTTTACCGTCAGAATACCCTCCAGAGTGGTGGCCGTGATTTTGAGCCGCTGGGCCACGGCGATGTCATTTTTCACCGCCTCGGTGACAGCGTGGCCGCACACCACCAGCACGCGGGAGCGGCGCAGCAGGTCCCGGCTCATATCAATGCTGCTCTTGTGCTCCTCCGGCACAGCGTCATTGAGAAACAGGGGGAGATACAGCGTGGGGCAGATGGGGGAGAAGCCCGCCTCGTAGACAGCCCGGCAATACCGGGCGGCCTGCTCCGTGGCCTCCGTGGGGTCGCCGCTCCAGGCGGCGGTGACATACGCCAGGGGCATTTTCATTTTGATAACCTCCGTTCAGATATAGATAAAGTGTTGGGGATAGGTACGAACAGAATTGTTTGGAGAGGAAGCGGTCAACCCCTTTTCCCCCCGCCCCTTTCCCCATTCTTGGGGAAAGGGGGGCGGCTCTGGAGGATATATCCCCCGTCGCGCCTTGGGAGTAGCACAGCCGGGACTGCCTGTCAAGGGTGCGGAGCACCGCCGCGCAGCGGCGGCTTTGCCCTTGACAGGCTGCCCCGGTTGTGCTATGGGTGGCGCGGCGACGGGGGATATTCCACAAGAGCCATTTTCTCGTCGT
>CAPOAR010000158.1:0-4029 GCA_948670295.1 uncultured Oscillospiraceae bacterium
GGAGCCGGAGACAGGAGGAGAGAGCCATGATCAAGGCGGACTTTCATACCCATACCACCTTCTGTGACGGGAAGAGCACCCCCAGGGAGATGGTGGAGGCGGTCTCCGGCATGGTGGAGGGCCGCACCATCAATCTGATGGACACCAAGGGGATCATCGTGGCCTCCAGCGACCCCGCCCGGGTGGGTTCCTTCCACCAGGGGGCGATGGAGGCGGTGCGCACGGGGAAAATGGTGAGCATCACGAAAGAGCAGGTGGCCGATTATTCCGGCGCCAGGGAGGGGTGTAATATGCCCCTCCGGGTCAACGGGACCATCATCGGTGTGGTGGGCATCTGGGGCGACCCCCCGGAGATCAAGGCCCTGGCCCACCTGCTGGAGGTCTACGCGGCCAAATACTTTCAGCTGGAGGCCATGGCCAGCCCCCGCCTGGCGGATCGTGAGCTGCGGGGCCGGGTGCTCCGGGCCCTGCTGGCCCCCGCGGACCGCGCCATGGCGGACGCCAAGGTGCTGATGGACAGCCTGGGGCTGCGCCTGGAGTTCCCCCTACAGGTGATCGTCTTTTCGGACCGGACGGGGGCAGCCCGGTCGGAACGGCAGGAGCAGCTGCTGAATTTCCTGGCCGCCCAGGGCTGGCTGCGGCCCGAGCGGGAGCTGTGGGGGACGGTGGACGACCGGCTGGTGCTGCTGTGCGCGTGCGCGGGCCACTGCGCCGCCGCGCTGTACCACAGGGACGCGGCCCATGCCGGTGTGCTGGCGGACTACCGCTTGTGCATTGGGGATGTGTGCCGCACCGAATGGGATATCGCCGCGGCCTATCAGCAGGCCGCCGCCCTGGAGGCCGTCTCCCCCCGGGCGGTGAGCGACCTGCGGGACCCGTCCACCCGCTGCGATTACCTGCTGTACAGCGCGGCCATCCGGGACGCGGATTTTTTGGAGGAGCTCTATGCCCGGCTGGGGGACGCCTTCCGGGAGAGCGAGCTGCCCCTCCTGTTCCAGACGGCGGAGTGCTATTACCGCCATGGGCGCAGCGTCACCCAGGCGGCGTCCGAGCTGTTTATCCACAAGAACACCCTGCAATACCGGGTGCGCCGGCTGCTGGAAGCTCTGGAGCTGGAGCGGTGCGGGCCCTTTCAGGAGGAATTCCTGATGCGGCTGCTGCTGGAGCACCACAAGCGTAAACAAAGCCGTCAGGCTTTGGAATAAAAAAAGGAGGAAAGAGAGTATGCAAACGTTCGTCATGTTCCTGCTCATCATCGCGTCAGTGGTCCTCATGGTCTTTGCCATCTCCAAGCTGAAGATGCACCCATTCATCGTCATGCTGGTGATCGCCATGCTGCTGGGCCTGTGCTGGGGGCTCTACCAGCCCGGCACCGCCGGTCTTGAGACCCCTGCCGACATGGTGACCACCATCAAGAACGGCTTTGGCGGCATCATGACCAGCATCGGCATCGTCATCCTGTGCGGCACCATCATCGGCACCATCCTGGAGAAGACCGGCGCCGCGCTCACCATGGCCAACACCATTCTGAAGCTGGTGGGCAAGAAGAACAGCGTGGTGGCCATGGGCGCCATGGGCTACGTCACCGGCATCCCCGTGTTCTGTGATTCCGGCTTCGTGGTCCTCTCCCCCATCAGCCGCGCCCTGGCCCAGCAGTCCAACATCTCCTTGGCGGTGATGGGCACCGCCCTGTCCGGCGGCCTGTACGCCACCCACTGCCTGGTGCCCCCCACCCCCGGCCCCATCGCCATGGCCGGTACTTTGGAGGCGGATCTGGGCCTGACCATCCTGGTGGGCCTGTGCATTTCCATCCCCGCCGTCATCGTGGCCATCCTCTACGCCAAGTTCGTGGCCAGCAAGATCGACATCCCCGCCAACTCCGAGTTCACCTATGAGGAGCTGCAGAGCAAGTACGGCAAGCTGCCCGGCGCGGTGCAGAGCTTCGCCCCCATCATTCTGCCCATCATCCTCATCGCCCTGGCCTCTGTGGCCTCCTTCCCCGGCAGCCCCTTCGGCACCGGCGTCTTCTTCAAGTTCATTGCCTTCATCGGTAAGCCCGAGGTGGCGCTGCTGCTGGGCGTGTTCCTGTCCATCAGCCTGATCCCCGAGTCCGAGAAGGAGAACACCCTGAAATGGGTGACCCAGGGTGTCACCGACTCTGCGGGCATCCTGGCCATCACCTGTGCCGGCGGCTCCTTCGGCGCGATCCTGAAGTGCCTGCCCATCGCCGACTCCGTGGGCAGCCTGACCAGCACCGGCATCGGCGTGCTCATCCCCTTCATCATCGCCGCCATCCTGAAGATTGCCATGGGCGCGTCCACCGTCGCGATGATCACCACTGCGGGCATGATGGCCCCCCTCATGGCCACCATGGGCTTTACCTCGCCCCTGGCCAAGGTGCTGGTGGTTATGGCCATCGGCGCGGGCTCCATGTTCGTCTCCCACGCCAACGACTCTTACTTCTGGGTGGTGTCCCAGTTCTCCGACATGAAGACCAACGAGGCCTACAAGTGCCAGACCGGCATGACCGGCGTGATGGGCCTGACGGTTATCATCATTGTGTTCATCCTGTCCCTGTTCGTGTAATTGGAAAAACATCAGGGCCGCCGCCGGGACTACAGGGCCCGGCGGCGGCCCCCTCATATCCCATAAAAAGGAGGACTTCCCTTGTCATTGAGAACAGACGCGCAGCGCATTATGGACGCCGCCCTCAAGGCAGCCCTGCCGGATACGGCGGTGGCCAAGGCCCTGGAGGCGGCGCGGTTCGGGCCGGGCCGCCTGGTGCTGGTGGCGGCGGGCAAGGCCGCGTGGCAGATGGCCGCCGCAGCCGTCCGGCAGCTGGGAGAGCGGGTGGATTCCGGCGTGGTCATCACCAAGTACGGCCACAGCAAGGGCCCCCTGCCCGGTTTGGAGATATACGAGGCGGGCCACCCCGTCCCCGACGAGAACTCCTTCAAGGCCACTCAGACCGCCATTGAGGCGGTGTCCGGCCTGACGGCACAGGACACGGTGCTCTTCCTGCTGTCCGGCGGCGGCTCCGCCCTGTTTGAAAAGCCGCTGATCCCGCCCGCCGACCTGGACCGGCTCACCCACGAGCTGCTGGCCTCCGGGGCGGATATCGTGGAGATGAATACGGTGCGCAAGCGCTTTTCCGCCGTGAAGGGCGGGCGGTTTGCCGCCCTGTGCGCCCCGGCCAGGGTGTTTTCGGTGGTGCTGTCCGATATCATCGGCGACCCGCTGGACATGATCGCCTCCGGCCCCGCATACCCGGACTCCAGCACGGAGGAGCAGGCCCGGGCCGTGGCGGAGAAGTACGGCCTGACCCTCACCGAGGAGATGCGCGCCCTGCTGGCGGTGGAGACCCCCAAGAGCCTGGACAATGTGGAAACCCATATCACGGGCAGCGTCCGCCAGCTGTGCCTGGCCGCCCAGGAGGAGTGCCGGGCCCTGGGGTATACCACCGTGGTGCTCACCGCCAGCCTGTCGTGCACGGCGCGGGAGGCCGGGGCCTTCCTGGCCAACATTGCCCAGTACCACCACGGCGGCGGCCGGAAGCTGGCCTTCCTGGCGGGGGGAGAGACGGTGGTGCAGCTCACCGGCGGCGGCCTCGGGGGCCGCAATCAGGAGCTTGCCCTGGCGGCGGCCCCGGGCATCGCGGGACTGTCCGGCGCGGCGGTGTTCTCCCTGGGCTCCGACGGCACCGACGGCCCCACCGACGCCGCCGGGGGCTATGTGGACGGCTCCACCGCCCAGGCCCTGGGGGAGCAGGGGGTGGATATCTTCGCGGTGCTCAAGGACAACGACTCCTATCACGCGCTGGAAAAGACCGGCGGCCTCATCAAAACCGGGCCCACCGGGACCAATGTGAACGATATCGCCGCCGTGCTGATAGAGGGCTGAGAACGGGGCGCATCAGAACAGCCGGACTGCCTAGGCAGTCCGGCTCAGTCCGTCGGAAAAGGCAAAGCCTTTTTCGACGGGAAAAGCTGCGGCCTCATGTGCGCACTCGCTGTCCGCCTGAGGCGGCCA
>CAPOAR010000159.1:0-3993 GCA_948670295.1 uncultured Oscillospiraceae bacterium
CCGCAGCTTCTTCGCCTGGGCCTTGGAGGGGGACGACTGCTGCCCCTCAATGGACACGGCGATATACTTCTGATGGTCCGGCCTGATACGGGAAATCTCCACGGCGGGGGTGAACGACAGCTTGCCGCCGTCCATGAACTGTTTCAGCTCCGGCACAAGGTCATTCAGATAAATGTACCGCTGCACCGTCTTTCCGCTCATGCCGTTGCGCTCGCCCACCTTGTCCAGAGACAGCTTGCCCAGGTCCGCGCCGTCGCCCCGCGTCCCCTGGTGCTTGATGGCCTCATACTGCTGCTTCAAGGCCGCCGCCTTTTCGCTGGGCAAAATCGTTTCCCGGTGGCGCAGGTTGTCGTCCGTCATAGCGAGGACGGCTTCATCATCCGTCATGTTGCGGACGATACAGGGCATATTTTTGTACCCCGCCAGTTCGCTTGCCCGCTGCCGCCGGTGGCCCGCTATGATCTCATAGCCCCCGCCCTCACGGGGACGCACCAGGGCGGGCTGGTGGACGCCGCCTGCCCGCACAGACGACACCAGCCCTTTCATTTCATTGTCGTCCCGGACGCCGAACGGGTGATCCTGGAACGGGTGGAGCTGGTCGAGGTCCAGATAGACGATCTCCTCTTTTTCCGCGCGGGAGGCGTCCTTGGGCTGGGTCGGCTCCTCCGGCGCAGGCGCGGGAGGGGGCGGGATCTCCTCCTTGGCCGGGGTGGATTTTCCGGCGGCCTTGCCCCGTGTGGCGGTCTTGGCCGTCTTGCCAGCTCCGCCCCCGCCGGGGGTCTGCTTCTCCGCCTTGGGCGGGCGGCCCTTGCGCTTGGGCCTCTCACCCTGGGCCGGGGCCTCCTTGTTCTTGGGGCGGCGGCCACGGCGGGGAGGCTCCGGCTGCTCCTGGGGCTTCTCCCACTCCTGCCCGCCCTCCTTGGCCGGGTCCTTCTGCTCCTGCCCGGCCCCCGCCCGGACCGACGACAGGTCGATCACCTTGTTCTCCGGGGCCGGGGGACCCTCCATGCCGGGGATCACCCTCTGGGCCTCCGGCTCCGGGGCGGGCGGGGCCTCCGACACTTCCGGCGCGGGGGGCTCCAGCGTTTGTCCCTCCGGGGCTGGGGTCGTTTTAATTTCTTCTGCCATTCGCTTGACCTCCTTACTTTTTCAAATACAAACGGGGCCAAAACCTTATTTTGGCCCCGTCTCCTTATACGTTTTCCTCCTTTCCCTGTCACGCAAAAACGCCGCCCTTTTTACAGCCGGGCGGCGTTTTCGGTAAGGTTGACAGTCCATTTTTTTGTTGTTTATCATGTTTCCCTTTGTCAAGCGTTGCAAGCCGGAGAATTTATGATCACGCTGTTCAGTGGTTTTGCTCAGGCGGAGAGTGAGTCCATCCGCAACCATGTGATCTGAGGCATCCTCAAAAGCCGGGAGGCTGGCAACGTGCCCTTCCAATATACACGTCTGCTGGGCTATCGCCGGGGAGCGGACGGTGAACCGGAGATTGACCGGCCGGAGGCGGAGGTGGTGCGGCGCATTTACCGCCGCTATCTGGACGGGGCCAGCATCTTTGGGATTCAGAGGGAGCTGGAACAGGACCACATTCCCACCGCCACCGGGGTGAAGCAGTGGTCCTGGCAGACCATCCGCAATATTCTCATCAATGAGCGCTACATCGGAGACGCCTTGCTGCAAAAGACCTACACCACCGACTGCATCAGCAAAAAGATCGTGCGGAACACCGGCGAGTTTCCCATGGCTTATGTGGGGAACAATCATCCGGCGATTATCTTCAGAGAACTTTTGTCAAGGGTTAATTTCAAAAAGCAGTTCGTCTGCCGCTATATGGACAGATGAACTGCTTCAGAATATATCATGGGAAATAACACTAACCACACCGGAGACTCCAAACACCATCAGATTCTTTTCCTTTCTCAAATGAGTCACCTTACGAACGGTCCAGCCAGCGCATACAGTCCTCCCGGTAAGCGTGCAGCTTGGTATCTTCCGGGTTTATATAGAGCGCGTAAGAGATCTTCCCAAGCAGATGCTGCACAAACCGCCGCTGAAAGACCCGTTTCCCGTCGCGCGATTTTGAACTGCCAGCAATATACTCCGCCTGCCCTGTCCGGATAATGTGGGAACGTACCCCGTATTTTTTACAATAATACATTTCCTGCCGGATTTGGCGGCGGTAAGAGGTCGGCGTCTGCTGTTTCTGATTGACAACAATACCGGTTACAGTCTGCCGCTGCCCCTGCCGGAGCACCTTCGTCTTTTTCTCATTTACAGCAAACCCCATAGCATTCAAAAAGCGCCTGACCTTTTCGATCAGTGGCCCCGGCTTGAAGTTCCCCGAAAAGCTCATGTCATCGCAGTAACGGGTATACGCGATCCCTCGTTTTTTGCAGTAGGAAGACATATACTCGTCAAAGGGTGCCATGACAATGTTGGACAGAGCCGGAGAAGTGGGCGCGCCCTGGGGCAGACGACCGCAATAGCAGCACAGCTTCGCCAGCAGCACGCCCACCGGCTTGGGGAAATATTGGGACGGAAAGGCGCGGGAAAGCACCATTTGAAAGGTTATGCTGTCAAAGAAATTGGAAATATCCATTTTCAGAAGCACAGGCTTCCCCACATGGGGAGCGGTCCCCGCTCTCGGATTTGCCCCCGCCTGATAGGCCGTAGCACAGGCGGGAAGCTTTGCGTAAGAGAGAATCTCCGATAAAATGCGCTTCTGAATCCTCATTAGATTATATTCTGGAATGCGCAGAATCCGGCTGGTTTTGTCACGCTTTGAAATGACAGCAGTACGGTAGCAAAAGGCGGAGGAATTAGACAGCTCATATAGCAATCGCAGCCTCAGATTGTGGCGAAGATAGGAAACCTGTTCTTCATTTTCTGAACACAGCACATCAACGGCCTGATGAGCGGACGGCAGAAACGGCATGGCTGTCTGTTCCCTATGGGATGTTTCCGCATCCAGGAACCCCTTTAGGCCGCCATACTGCACAATAATTTCCATGTCCCACGGATGCAGAAATATGGTATCTCCCTGTATTTTCATATATGAGCACAGCGGGGCGGCACAAAAGAACATAGAAGCAAAGCTTCGTTGCGGCAGGCGCAGCCTGACGCAAAAGCTGCGCTTTTACGCTGGATGCTGAACAAACGGCCGCGACTCGCGGGCGCCTTGGATTTTCCAATTGGTCTGCCGCCCCGCTGTAACCTCCTTCCCTGCCAGATTATCCGCAGCAGTCTTCAAAAATGGGCCTTATGTATTGTGCGAGTTCTTCCGGCTTTATGCCTGCGCGATTCCAATACCGTGGATGAGGGACTCCGTAAACTTTGAGTTCCCGGCAAAATGGAGAATCCGGCCCATAGCCGCGGCCAAACCATAAATCAGCTTTGCCGCACTTCACATCCTGGAACAAGGTCCAAGACCCATGGCCTTCCTCGTTTGGCAGAGCGTCAAATACCCTATCGCTGAAACAGAACACGGTTTCAATCGCATGGGCCTTGATGAAGTCCACCAAATCTTGATTGTAACGATCCCTGTTAGCGGCAATCAGCGTTTGGGCGGTTTCATCCCCCTCCCCACTGGGGCCATCCAGGGACTTATTAGGCTCATCGGTAGAATGAGTGGGTGGTAAAAACTGAACAAGCCCTTGGCAACACAGGGGAAACGACTATGATTAAGTTGCGAAACAAAAATCAAGGAAGAAGGCCCCCCAAATGCGAGCCAAGAAGCTTGTTCAGACCATCATCGGAAGCGCCGGTTTTGTCCTGGAGGACATCACCGTCAATCCCGAGATGAACGAAATAAATATCGCCGTGCGGCCAACTGAGCACGAGCGGTGCCGGTGCGGAATCTGTCATCGCAAGGCGGCGCGGTACGACAAGGGGCGCGGACGCCGGCGTTGGCGCACCCTGGACATAGGCGGAAGCAAAGTATATATTGAGGCAGACGAGTACAGTGAAATTTATCAGGCGGACGTCACGGCTCTG
>CAPOAR010000160.1:0-3973 GCA_948670295.1 uncultured Oscillospiraceae bacterium
CCCCCACCCGGTGGAGCCGGGGAGCATGGGGACGCTGAAGGGCATCGACGACGCCGGCCACTTTCTGGTGAACTGGGACAGTGGCCGCAGCCTGAACCTGGTGCTGGGGGCGGACAGCTTCTCTGTCCTGCCCCCGCCCCTCCAGACGCTGAAGCTGTACGCCCCCATGACCGCGGAACTCTTTGAACCCGATGAATACGGCGGAATGGATGAGGATGGTACTCCTTTGGACGGGCGGGATCTTCGCCACTACGCGGACAGCATCCTGGCCGCCCTGATCCGGGAACGGATGCCGGAAGAAGCGGAGCGCGGCATTATGCACTGGTACGGCAAAGATGATGCCGTGGATCGCAAGGTCCGCTCTGCTCTCTTCACTACAGAGGAACGGGAAGGCCGGCTCTGGGCGGTAGTGGAGTGCAAGGCAGCAGAAGCGCTGACCCCTGTGGAACTGGACACTTTGACTGATTATCTGAGCGGGCAGATGTCTGATGGCTGGGGCGAGGGCTTTGAGCAGCGTGATATTGGCATCGGAGATGGCTGTGAGCTGTATGTCCACCTGTGGCAGAGCAAGAACTGGAGCATCATGCCGGAGCAGGACCGCTTCGATCCCCACTTCTCTGAGCGGCTCCCGGATATGTGCTTCTCTGTCCTGCCGGAGGATGACTCCCTGATCTGCATTACCAGAGGCGCCGGCTATCAGGTGTCGGAGAACAGCAGTGAGAAACCCGGTCTGAACCGGCACATAGCGGACTACCGCAATCAATGCCGCGGAATCAGCAAGGCTCAAGAGCAGGCCATGCTGGGCGGCTGCCTGCGTGGCTGGGACTCCCCCGCTGCTGATCCCAGGCACTACATCCAGGAACAGGCGCTGATGAAAAAAGCGGCTTCTGAACAGAAGTTGGCGGAGGGACTGCCGGAACTGTGCTTTTCCGTCCTGCCCAGCACTGGGGCGCTCATCTGTATCAAACGGGGCGAGAGCGGCTATTACCCCTCGGACTGGGATACCGGCGTCCCCGCCCAGAACCGGGAGCTGGCGGACTACAACAACCAGCGTCTCGGCGTCACCGGCGCCCAGCGGCTGGCAATGGAGGCCGGGTCTATGCATGGCTGGGACTGCCCTGCCGCTGATCCCAGGACCTATGAGCAGACCCTCCAGTCCCCCACCGATATGGAGGCTGGAGCGCCGATGGGAGGGATGACTCTTGGATAAGGTATTCCATATCCGCACATTCAGCAGCCCCAACGGAGCCTATCAGGAAGTGGAGCTGGATCTGCCAGCCACGGATTACGAACTTCTCGACGCGATGGAACAGCTCCGGCTGGAGGACGGAAAGCACCCATATCTGGAGTTCCATGCTGTCGAGGAATACGACTACTTGAACGAGCGCATTCAGGAGACAGACATCTTCCCGCTCAATGCCCTGGCCAAGCGGCTGGCAGAGCTGGACACGCGAGGTATGGCCGTCTTCGAGGGGCTGGTCTGCATGGATATTCAGAAAGGCGTGGAAACGATCCCCATTGGCAGCCTGATCGACTACGCCTACAGCGGGGAATGCTGCCATGTGTTGGAGGATGCCGTGACCGATGAGGAACTGGGCAGGTTCCTTGTGGAGAACGGGTTTATCCCGGAAACAGACGCTATTCCGGACGCCACGCTTGAACTGCTGGACTACGCGCAGATTGGGAAGAACCATCGGGAGGCGGAGGGCAGTACATTTACCGGCTTCGGCTATGTGGAGCGGCACAGCGAACCGCGTCAGGTTTACAAAACCCTGGATCTTACGCCGAAAAAGCCCGCGTACACCATCCTGGCTGAGACATATGACGGAAACCGGGTGGAGTTCCCATACCCGGCCAACGCTCCCATGGGGACGGAGCCGGTGCGCTGTGTGGACTGCACCGCGCCGTCACTCATCGGTCTGACCGCTGGAATGGAAACTGTGGACCTGCTGGCCCGCAGACTGGCAGGGCTGGAGCCGAAGAACCTGACCGCTTACAAGGCCCTGCTGGAAGCCACAGATTGCAAGGACATCCTGAGCGCCTGGGCGCTCATGGACTCGCTGGACAACTATGTCTTCTCCCCCCAGTACAGCTCCCCCATCGAAGTGGCGAAGGGGGAGCTTTCTCTTATCCTCTGTGAGCCGGACGCGGCGACACTCGCCCCACACCTGAATCTATACCAGTACGGACAGGCGCTGATCGAAAAGTGCGGCGGCGTTCTGACTCCCTATGGCCTGATTGAGCCACGGGGTCCCCACATGAGCCCAGCGGAGCGGGTCATGTGGGGAGCGGAAGAGCAAGGGAGTGAACGGAGTTTTCGCCTTCAGGCGGAAACGGAGGTGAACGGACTTTGCGATGACGCTGGACAGCCTGTCCAGGGTATGGAAGAAAGCCCCCAACAGGGCGGAATGGAGATAATGTGATGATGGATGATTTCAAAGAATTCCTGGAACTGCCCGGTACGCCCCAGGAACAGGAGTGGCTGAAGGAGCAGCTGGAGACGTTAAGCGTCCGGGAGAGCTACGCCCTCGCCGCCGTCTCGATGGGGTATCCGCCCGAAAAGGCGGCTGACGCCATCAAGAGTATTTTGAGCCTGCCCGACTGCACGCTCCATCCGGCTGGGAGCTATGAGGATTTGGGCAAGTACAGCCAGAAAGGAGCGGCCAGCCTGCCGGAGGACGTCCTGCCCTATGTGGATTTTGATCACATCGGGCAGGAGTTTGAGGATGAGCACCCCGGACTGTTCATCGGAGGCTATTATGTGGAATATCCGAAAAAGACAGCAGAACCAGCTTACTCCGAAAAGAACGCGTTTTTGCCGGAGGACAGCGATTGGAGCGTCAAGCTGAAGCTGGCCTCCCCTGCGGTCCCCGAGGGCGTGTGGCTCCGTCTGCCGGGATATGACGGCAAAATGGCGGAGGACGCGGACGAGGTCGTGCTGGCACTGGACGAGCTGCGGGTCAAGTCTCTGGAGGACTGCACTCTGCTGGAAGCCCGGTGTATTCTCCCCGAGGCCGGAGACCTTACGAAGCAGTATTCCAGCATTACCGATCTGGTTCGGGATGGGGATAATCTCGGCTATGTTCTGGCTGAGCAGGATCAGGGCAAAGCGCACTGGCTGGACAAGTTTGCCGCCGCTTTGGAGTATGAAGACTGCCGTACCCTGAAATTTGCCCTGGACATCGCGCAGAACCTCCACTGCTACGAGTGGGTACCCCGTGACGGTGTAAAGGAATTTGCCGCAAACAACTTGCGCACCTATCATGTACCGGAGGAGCTGATCCAGTCCGGTAATATTGATCTGGACGCCTATGCGGAAGATCTGCTGGAGACTTCCGGATACATGGAGGCCGGCAGTGAAACCGGCTATCTGACGCGCAACGGCAAGGAATTTGTCCGTGATTTTACCGCCCTGGCCCAGCAGGATGTGCTGAAAGCCGTCCCCATGCTGGAGAAGATGTCCAGCCAGGCCGCCCCGGAGGATGCTGCCGCAGCCAGAGCCGCCATTGCGGAGGCTCTGGCCGGGCGCGGCGAATGCGGCCTCCGGCAGCTCCAGGCGGCGATGGAATCGGAGGACTGTGCCAGTCTGGAGGAGGCGGTGGAGATCGCCGGCCGCCTGGACAGCTATGAGTTCGTAGAGATCGGCAGCTTCCGGGAGAAGGCAGAGAAAGAACTGCTGGAGAAGGGCCTGGACAAAAAGGTGATCGACCGCTGCGTCGACTTCACCGCCTACGCCGCCCTGACCCACGAGTTCGAGAGCATCTACAGCTCCAGAAATACTGGACTGTATGTCCGCCGAAACGGGGCCATGTCCCGGCCTGAGCAGGGCATGACCATGCAGTGAAAGGAAGAGGTAAATTGTTACTGATCGAGCCTGGAAAGCCCCGTGTGCGGCATTTTATCATGGGGCACATGCGAAACCCCGGATCGCCACTCTCAAGAAAACTCCAGTCCTGTCCCGCGCTGGCCTGTA
>CAPOAR010000161.1:0-3959 GCA_948670295.1 uncultured Oscillospiraceae bacterium
CTCCCATCCGGGCTCTCTCTATTCGCCGGGTGGTGCTTTGCCCAGTCTGTAAAGCCGATAATAAATTGAAGTAAAGGGGGTGAAGCCCTCGCCGCTCCCTTTTACTCTGCCGCTGTCCTGCCATCGTCAGGCCGGGAGAGGACGCCTCCCGACGACGCCCCGGAGGGGGCGTTTCGGCTAAACTGCTTCGGCGAGCCTGTTGAAGTGTTCCTCATACTGCCAGCGGAGGGCGGAGGACAGGCTCTCCCGGGTCATCTCCTCCGCGGGGCCGACGTTTGTGTAGTAGCCGTTCACGAAGATGGCCTCCGGGTCTGTGTCGAGGATGGCCTTGAGCTCTTGAACGTCATCAGGGTCAAAGGTGAAGAAACCGCTCTCCTCGTAAAACGTGGGCCAGAAACAAGCGGCCCCCCATCCGCGCCCCCTCTTGTAGAGGGCGATCCAGGCGATGCCGTCCCGGGCTTCCTCAAGGACTCCCTGCGCCGTTGTTCTTAAATCTGCCATGCTGCTGCTCCTTCCTGTTGTGGCGGGTCAGCCGACCGAAGCCGGGACGACCCTGATCTTGTCGGTGTGCTTGTGGAGGATGACGAGCTCGCCGTTCTGCTTCTGCTTGATGACGAGCCAGTTCTCCGGGGCAAGGCCCGCTTTCCCGAGCCTGATCTTCTGCTTCCGCGTGGGCTTCTTGCCGTTTCTCATGTGCTGCCTCCTTTGCTTTTCCGGGGAGGCTGTGGTAGAGTAGAGGGGAGCGACGAGGGCGCTCTATCATGAAAAAATACGAGTCAAAGATCGAGATTGAGGTTTCAGTTGAGGAAGAACAGAAACCCGGCCTTCTCTATGCTTCGGTTTGGGAACTCTCGAAGCACCGATGCCGCGCTTGCGGCGTTCCCATCCGGCGGACTGGCATCCGCCGCGTGGTGCTGTGCCCTGTCTGTGGGGCGAGGAATGAATTGAAGTAAAGGGGGTGAAGCCCTCGCCGCTCCCTTCTACTCTACCGACCGGCCTCCTTTTCTGCTTTCCTTTTCGCCGGGGGTGTGGTATGCTGTTCTTGCTTAAATTTTTAATCTCACCATAGCCTATTATATTTAACAAATGAGGATTTGTCAATAGATTTCTTCTCGATTGTTAAATTAAATTTCACAAGGGAGGATTTTCAATGGAGATCGTATTCTCGGACGTTGGAAACAGAATTTCGAGGCGTATCAAAGAGCTGGACATGAGACAGCTCGACATCTGCAACAAAACAGGGCTTTCGACCACGGCCTTGAGCCAATATTGCACGGGGAAAAGAGTTCCCGACACGGTTTCCCTCTACAAGATCGCGACCGCCCTCGGCGTTTCTATGGAATGGGTTCTAACAGGCGAGGATTCAACAAATGAGAACTCCGCCCCCGCGCCGCTTGACCTTGAGGCCGTGAAGCGTGAACAGGGCCTCGTCTGCGATGGGAGTCCGCTCTCGAGCCTTGAGACTGATCTCGTGGCTATGTTCCGCCTCCTGCCCGAGGAGGAGCGGGAGGACATCTTTGACATTGTCCATCTCAAATATAGGCGGCGCCTTGGGAAAAAGGCGGGGTCTATTTACTGGACATATTTCGACGAGAGCGACGAGGAAAGCGGCCCCGCCGAAGGCCGTGAGGCCCGCGACGGAACCGCCTGATTTTTTGCGCCTGTATGATTAAAAACTAAATCCCAAAAGTGAAGAATTGAAAAAGGGGCCACTCAACGGAGTCGAGAGCCCGGAACCCCTTGATTTACGGGCAATTCTGCAATTCTTCACGGGTTCGCATATTTTGAAGAATTGCTCCGGGCGGATTTTCCGCGCCCAGGGCTCGGCCCCGCCCGCCCTTGCACGGCTGGAATAACGCCTCGTAACGCTCCGGCCCGCGCCGATCGCGGTGATGGAGCCCCCGAAAGCGGGGCTTTTAACGCTCCCGCCGTTAATTTCTGCACGGTTTAACGCCCTGTTCGCACGGCCCGCCCCTTGCCTTTTCTGGGCCTACCTGCTATAATCTCACCATGGGCCGCAAAGCCCGCCCTCTTGCGTCTGCTGCTGCTGCTGACTTCCGGGGCGGGTGGAGCGGCCCTCCTGCCTTGTATGGCTTGATCTACAAGGGTTTCCGGCTCCCGGGCCCCCGCATACGCCCCACGGCCCCGCCGCCGTCCTGGGCCCTTCCTGGGCCGTCCAGGGCATGAAAAAAGAGCGCCGATCGTCTCGACGCCCTCGTCTCAAGTTGTCCGAGAATTGAGCCCCCGCTCGCGGGCCCGTCCCGGTTGAAAATGCCTCGTTTCCCGCTGAAAAAGCGGGTTTTCTTATGCTTTCCCGCCCTGTCCCGGGTTATCCCGCATTTCTCAAATATCCTGTCTCTCTACAGCAATAAGACTGGCCCCAGCAAAAACGCTGTGGTGCGGTCTATGTATCTGCGTAAAAAATATGTGCAGTATTCAGTTCCGTATCATGGTAATACAAACAGGTGTTCCTGCCAATGCCTTTGGGGAAAATTTTGTCGAAGGCCGGTGAAGACAACAGCCATGCGCTACTGGGCAAGCAGGGCGTTTGTATATACAAATTCTCAAAACCACGGTTCCCGGCGATGCCGGAAACCGCAGGTTTTGCTTGTTGGGAAGCATCCCAAACCCTTTGAACAGCATTTCACGCTGGCTGCGGCTTTGCGAGCCTGATGGATTTTTGAACGGTGTCCTCTGCGTTTTTGGGCAATCTGTGATTTCCCCTTTTTTCAAGAACCTCGCCAAGGCGAGGGAGGAAAAGCGCCGGAACGGTGCATAGCCGCAGATGGCAATCTGCGAAAAGGGGTTTGGGGGCGGGAGCCACCAACAAGTAAAAACAGACTTCCGGCGGCCACGCCGGAGGTCTGTTTTGAGTATTTGTGGGAACAAATGCACTGCTTGCAAAGTAGCGACAGGCTCCAAAATATGGGAAAACGCCACATGTTAGCGCAACTCATGCACATGCTATAATCGGAAAAAATCAAACCGACAAGACGTTGTTTGCCGCTGTCAATCTTGTTATTCCGGCATCACATTCCGCTTCAAGCTGGTATAGGCCAGCAAAATATAGATTGCATAAATCAGGAAGAAAATCCCCAGCGAGATCGTCACAATGGCCAAAGGACTGCTCATTCCCACCATCACCCCTGGCTCGGGCGCACTGGCCAGATGAAGGATAAAGGGCGCACCGATCAGCACCGGGGGGACGGCAGGCAGGACGTAGTAAATGGCGAACTGGTTTCGCAGAGTCCTTGCCATCTCCCGCCGGTCCATGCCCAGCTTTTGCAGGAGCTGGAACTGCCGCTTGTACCGCTCTGTTTCGCTGAGCTGCTGGATGGTGAGAATCGTGGCGGCGGTCATGGTCAAGGCCAGGGCCAGATAGAAGAGGGGAAAGACGACCAGGACCGTCTGGGCCGCCTCTTCCGCCTTTTCCGAGGCTCTGGTGTGAATCTCATCATAGCTTGGCTCCAGAAGATTCTGTTCTCCCAGCCTGTAATTGATGTCACACAAGAAGTCAAATTGGGCCTCCGTCACCGGCTGGGTAGTCTTGGCTGCGTAGGCGTGGTGAAACACCGAAAGGCCCTCCGCCGCCTCGTCCGGCACCACGAGGATATACCGCGCCCCGTTGCCTGTGTCGTAATTTTGCAGCAGGTGTTCCGCATGGACCCCGCCGGGAATCAGGCTGGCACCTCCCAGGGAGATGGGCTGGGTGTAGCCGGTCAAGTGCTTTTCCAGGTAGGCCCTACAGTGGATGAGATACTCCCCCGGCTTCAATTCCGCCGGCGGGTATCCGGCAATGGCGCGGAGCGCGGCGTAGTCGCTGTACCGCAGCACCGGGTCCCGGTCAAAGTAGCGGTGATAGTCCTCGCCCATGCGCTCCACATAGTCCATGACCCGGCTGTCCTCCGCTTGGTAGACGCAGTAGTGCAGCTCCTGTTCCGTGGAAATATTGTCTTGAA
>CAPOAR010000162.1:0-3874 GCA_948670295.1 uncultured Oscillospiraceae bacterium
CCGACCTGTTTTACCAGCTGCGTATGGAGGGGCAGCCGGGCCTGGGCCAGTGGCTGGACCAGGCCCTGAGATGGTCGGAGGGGCCCTACCCCATGCTGGCCCAGCGGGGGGGCCGGGACCCGGCGCTGGAACAGGCGGCACGGCTGGATATCTCCGCCTTTGAGCTGCTGGCCAGCGTGGACTGCGACAGGTGGCTGGCCCACCTGGGCAAGCTGCTGGACAGCGATTATCAGGGGGTGCTTACATCCCTGCCCCGGTGGCAGCGTGGGGTGCCCTTCTCCTTTGACCAGCTCACCGCCGCCTATCGAAGGGAGGGCGCCGGGCAGTTTGCCCGGCACCGGGCCTTTGTGTGGGAGGGTGGGACGCTCATCCCGGTGGAACGCCCGGACTGCCCGTGCGCGGATCAGCTTTTGGGATATGAGGAGCAGCGTGCCGAGGTGGAGCGCAATACCCGGCTGCTCATGGAGGGGAAGACGGTGAACAATGTGCTGCTCTACGGAGAGAGCGGCACGGGCAAGTCGGCCACGGTGAAGCACCTGCTGACCCTGCCGGGAATGGAGGAGCTGCGGCTCATCGAGGCGGACAAGGGGGATTTGGGCGGCCTGCCCGCCCTGATCCGCAGGCTGGATGGGCAGCGGCAGAAGTTTATCGTATTCATCGACGACCTCACCTTCGACCGGGACGATCCTACATATTCCGTGCTGAAAACCATCCTGGAGGGGGGCGTGGAGCGCCGGCCCCAAAACGTGGCGGTATACGCTACCTCCAACCGCCGCCACCTGGTCCGCCAGACCATCTCCGAGCGGGCGGGGGACGAGATGGACCGGTCGGAGACCATCCGGGAAAAGACCTCGCTGGCAGACCGCTTTGGGGTGCGGGTGCTGTTCCAGGGGCTGGGCAAGCCGGAATTTTTGGCCCTGGTGGACATGCTGGCCGCCCGTCAGGGCGTAGACCTGTCCCCCGAGGAGCTCCACCGCCGGGCGGTGGCCTGGGAGCGGTTCCACGGGGCGCAGACCCCCAGGACCGCCCTGCAATTCATCCTTTCGCTGTAGGGCGCCTAAAAAACATCAGGAGATTTTTACTATGTTTAACAACTATACGGATTCGGTGATTGTGGCCTGACCGGGAGGTTTGCGACACAATTCATCACCCAAACCTCCCAAAAGAATCATATCTTTTAGGAGGACAATTCCTTGAATCGAGAAAACAAGCGTAAGCAATACGAAAAAGGTTATTACAAAACCCATCCCTGCTGCGACAGCTTCACCTGCCGGGTGTGCGGTCGGCTGACACCCCCCCAGGGGGCGGGGAGCAGTCACCGAAACCACTGCCCCAACTGCCTGTCCAGCCTCCATGTGGATATCGAACCCGGAGACCGGGCCTCGGACTGCGGCGGCGTCATGGAACCTATCGCGGTCTGGGTGCGCAGGGGCGGCGAATGGGCCGTCATCCACCGCTGCCGCCGGTGCGGGGCGCTGTCCTCCAACCGGGTGGCGGCAGACGACAACCCCAGAAAGCTGATGTCTATCGCCATGAAGCCAGTGGCCTTCCCGCCCTTCCCCATTGAGCGGATGGAGGAGCTGGCGGGGGAGTGACGGAAGCGGCGCACGGTCTTTTAGGTAGGTGTCCGTAAAACAGTAATCTGAGAAAATTACATTCACGGCATCTGTCAGGCAGGATTGGGCAAACAAAAAGAGGGCGGAGAATGGAAATTCATCCATTCCCCGCCCTCTTTTTACATTTAGCCGCCTGTTTACCTCTTTTTTCGCTTCCGTCTCTGCGGGGCAGGAACCTTGCCCCGCCTGCTGATATGCTTCTTCATGTGCTCGGACTTGTTCAGAATTCCTATCAAATGGTCATGGAACAGCAGATGAAGCTGGAAAGTTCCGAGAAAATTTTGACCAGCAGGAAGAAACTCAACCGGGATGAGAAGCGCATTGCCGAGTTGAAGCGACTGTTCATCAAGATTTACGAGGACAACGCCAGCGGGCGACTGAGTGATGAACGGTTTGATATGTTGAGCCAAAGCTATGAGGCGGAGCAGAAGCAGCTTGAGGCCGAGGTTGTCAGTCTGCGGCAGGAGATTGAGGTACAGGCGAGACAGAGCGAGAATATTGAAAAGTTCATTCAGACGGCGCAGAAGTATGTGTCTATTGAGACGCTCGACCCTTACGCCCTCCGGGAGCTGGTCCAAGCAATCTATGTGGAGGCCCCGGACAAGTCCAGCGGTAAGCGGCGGCAGAATATTCACATCAAGTATGACGGCCTGGGATTTATCCCTCTGGATGAATTGACGAAAGGGGAAACGGCGTGACCGAAGCCACGCCGTCCCTTGAAAACACTATGTTTTCAGCTTTTTTCTAAAATACTGTCTTACGGCCCCCGCCCCTTGCCGCGCGCCGCTTTTTTTGCCAAAAAGGGGGGAGCACAACCGCCGTCGGCGGGGCTGTTTCAGGAGCAGCTGGCCGGGATGGCGGGGATGTTCCGCCAGACGGGGACAGGCCGGGCTGCGCCGGACGTTGATAGTAAGGCATCCTGAGAGTGGGAAGACGCTCCGGCAGCCAGAGGGGGACTTCCCGTGTCAGCCCTGCTCCTGGTAGTCCGCCCCGTACCGCTTGATGCCGTGCGCCAGCGGCCCCCACTCAGGCAGGGGCAGGCGCTGCATGGCCCCGAACACATAGTCCTTTAGCTTGGGGTAGTCTTTGGAGAGCTTTGCCACCAGCTCCTTCACCTCCTGTCGCCGGGTATTGCCGTCGGCGGGGCAGGGGTTGGGTACAATGGGCAGAGCGTACCGCGCGGCGGCATTTCGCAGCGTTCCTTCCCCGCAGTAGAGAAGGGGACGGATCTGGGTGATGCCTGTGCGGTCCAGATAGGTCACGGGCTGGAAGCAGGACAGGCGGCCCTCGTAGAACAGGGAGAGGAAGAAGGTTTCCACTGCGTCGTCAAAGTGGTGGCCCAGCGCCACCTTATTGATGCCCAGCTCCTTCAGGGCGTTGTGCATGGCCCCGCGCCGCATTTTGGCGCACATAGAGCAGGGGTTTTTCTCCTTTCGGAGGTCAAAAATGATGTGGAAAATCTCCGTCTGGACCAGGTGGTACTCCACATCCAGCTCCCGGCACAAGGCCGTCACGGGAGAGAAGTCCATCTCCTGGGGACCGGGGTGGACAGTGACGGCGTGGAGCTCAAAAGGAACAGGGTAGAATTCCCGCAGCTTGGCCATGGCGTACAAAAGAACGAGAGAATCCTTCCCGCCGGACACGCCCACGGCGATTTTGTCGCCGGGCTGAATCATGCCGTAGTCCTCCACACACCGGCGCATATGGGATAAGATAAGGCGCATAACTGGCTTCCCTCCTTGATAAAAGAGAAAAATCAAAATGAGAAAACAAGAGAATTCAAGCGGATAGGAGAGATATAGAAAGGATTTCAAAAATAATTAGAAAAATCCATGAGTTTTGGTTGACACATCCGCTTTTCCGCATTATAATACACCATGCTCCCTGATGTAAAGGGGAGTTTTCCCATGCTTCGTACAAATTTGAGATAAATGGAGGAAACCAGAATGTCCACCTTTATGGCAAACAAGGCCAACATTCAGCGCAAATGGTACGTGCTGGACGCTGCCGGCAAGCCTCTGGGCAAGACCGCTGTGGCCGCCGCCACCATTTTGCGCGGCAAGCACAAGCCCGAGTACACCCCCCACGCCGATTGCGGTGATTTCGTCATCGTCATCAACGCCGAGAAGGCGGTGCTCACCGGCAAGAAGCTGGAGCAAAAGTACTACCGCACCCACTCCGGCTGGGTGGGCGGCCTGAAGGAGACCAAGTACAAGGATATGATGGAGAAGAAGCCCGAGCTGGCCATGCGGGTCGCT
>CAPOAR010000163.1:0-3872 GCA_948670295.1 uncultured Oscillospiraceae bacterium
CATCGACACGCTGATGGAGCGGCTTGAACTTTTGAAATTTTAAGGAGGAACACATCATGACCATTCTGGAACTGAGAGAGAAGCGGGCCAAGGCATGGGCGGCGGCGAAGGCGTTCCTGGACAGCCACCGCAACGAGAAGGGCATCCTGTCCGCCGAGGACGATGCCGCCTACACCCGCATGGAGCAGGACATCACCGATCTGGGCCGCGAGATCGCCCGTCTGGAGCGGCAGGAGGCGCTGGACGCCGAGCTGTCCAAGCCCACCTCTGCGCCCCTTACCGGCAAGCCCCTGGACGGAGCTGGCGCGGACGAGCCTAAGACCGGGCGGGCCTCCAAAGCCTATAAGGAGGCCATGCTTACCGCCCTGCGCACCAACTTCCGCCAGGTGAGCAACGTTCTCCAGGAGGGCATCGACGCCAACGGCGGTTACCTGGTGCCGGAGGAGTACGACTCCCGGCTCATCGACGGGCTGACCGAGGAGAACATCATGCGCAGGCTGGGCCACCGCATCACCACCAGCGGGGAACACAAGATCAACATTGCCGCCACCAAGCCCGCCGCCGCGTGGATCGACGAGGGCGGCGCGCTCACCTTCGGGGACGCCACCTTCGCCCAAATCAGCCTAGACGCCCACAAGCTCCATGTGGCGGTGAAGGTCACCGAGGAGCTGCTCTACGACAACGCCTTCGGCCTGGAGAGCTACATCATCGCCCAGTTCGCCAAGGCCCTGGGCAACGCGGAGGAGGACGCCTTCCTCAACGGGGACGGCTCCGGCAAACCCCTGGGCCTGCTGACGGCGACCGGCGGGGCGCAGACCGCCGTTACCACCGCTGGCGCGTCCATCACGGCAGACGAGGTCATCGATCTGGTCTACGCCCTCAAGCGGCCCTACCGCAAGAGCGCCGCCTTCCTCACCAACGACCAGACGCTGGCCGTCCTGCGCAAGCTGAAGGACAACAACGGCCAGTACCTCTGGCAGCCCTCCTATCAGGCCGGGGAGCCGGACCGTCTGTTCGGCTACGCCATCCACACCTCTCCCTACTTCCCCACCATCACCGCCGGAAAGCCCGCCATCGCCTTCGGCGATTTCAGCTACTACAACATCGGCGACCGGGGGACCCGCTCCTTCGCCGAGCTGAAGGAACTGTTCGCCGGGAACGGCATGGTGGGCTTTGTCGCCAAGGAGCGGGTGGACGGCAAGCTGGTGCTGCCGGAGGCCGTCCAGCTCCTGACCATCAAGGCGGCGTCCAAGTGATCTGCGAGGGTCCCGGTGGTGTATCTGCCGGGACCCTCTGATTTAGAGGGGGTAACGCTATGCTCGTTTCTCTGAAAGAGGCCAAAAAGTACCTCCGGGTGGATCATGACGATGAGGACACCATCATTCGGAAGTTTATCCGGGCCGCTGAAACGCTGTGCGAGGGTACGCTGCGCAAGGCTGTGGAGCCGATCCCTATCAACAAGGTGGCGGCGCTGTTCGCCGTGGCCTATCTCTACGAACACCGGGAGAGCGCCGACATGGACGAGCTGACCCGGATGCTCCGCTACATCCTCGCCACAGAGCGGGAGGTGGCCTTCTGATGGACATTTCCAAGCTGCGCTCCCGCATCACCATCCAGCAGGCCGTGGTGCAGACGGACGCCATCGGTAACCACACCAACGCCTGGGTGGATTTCTGGTCCTGCGCCGCCTATGCCAACCTTGCCTCCGGCAAAGAGTACGGGGCGGCTGGGCAGACGCTGGGCAGCGACACCCTGGTGTTCGAGGTGCGCTGGTGTGAGCGGCTCCGTGAGCTGGACAGCACCAAATACCGCATCCTGTTCGGCGGGGCCGTTTACAACATTACCTGTGTGGACGATGTGCAGTTCCGGCATGAAAAGCTGAAGCTGACCGCCCAGCGGGAACGGAGGTGACGGCATGGCTCGTGACAGGGTATCCATTGACCAGTTCCCCGGCGCGGTCATGGCCCAGCTTGAGGAATATGTGTCTATGGCTTCGAACGAGGTCAAAGAGGCTGTCCGCACCGTCAGCGAGGACGTGAAAGCCGAGATACAGAGCCGCGCCCCGGTCAAGACCGGCAAATACAAAGCAAGCTGGACGGTCACCAAGGTGGAGGAGACCGCCCAATCCCTGGTGAACACCGTCCACTCGGCGAAGCACTACCGACTGACCCATCTGCTGGAGAACGGCCATGCCAAGCGCGGCGGCGGCAGGACCCGCGCCTTCCCCCACATCGCCCCCGGCGAGGCTCTGGCGGAGAAGGAGCTGCTGGAGATTGCGGAAAGGAAACTGCGCGGATGAAAAAATCAGATGTTCCCGCTCTGCTGGAGCGGCTGGGATTCCCCTTCGCCTATGACCACTTTGCCGAGGGCGAAGGGCCGGACCCGCCCTTTTTGGTGTACCGATATCCCAGCGCCGACAACTTCGCCGCCGATGGGGTGGCGTACTTCAAGCAGGATATCCTCCACATCGAGGTCTACACCGACAAGAAGGACCCGGCTCTGGAGGAGCAGATTGAGGCCGCTCTGGATGAGAGCGGCATTTTTTATGGCAAAGGTGAAACCTGGATCGACAGCGAAAAGCTGTACGAGGTCCTTTATGAAATGGAGGTATCTGCATGAGCAGCGCCAATAAGCACAACAAAGTCAAGTTCAATATCTGCAACGTCCACTATGCTCCGCTGTCCCAGGACAACGATGGGAAGTACACCTGGGGGACCCCGGTGGCCCTTCCCGGCGCGGTGTCCCTCTCCCTGGACCCCCAGGGGGAGCCGGAGAGCTTCTACGCAGACGGCATCGAGTATTACGTCATCAACAACAACCAGGGCTATGACGGCGACCTGGAGGTGGCCCTCATCCCGGAGTCCTTCCGGCGGGACATCCTCATGGAAACGGCGGATGCCAACAGCGTCCTGCTGGAGAACGCCGCCAGCGAGACGGGCAAGTTCGCCCTGCTGTTCGAGTTCGATGGGGATGTGCGGAAGATCCGCCACGTCCTCTACAACTGCTCCGCGTCCCGGCCCGCTATCTCCGCCAAGACCAATGAGGAGAACCGGGAGGTGCAGACCGAGACGCTGACGGTGAAAGCGCGGCCCCTGTCCACCGGCTATGTGAAGGCCAAGACCGGCGACTCCACCACGGCCAGCGTTTACAACAACTGGTACAAGAGCGTCTACCAGCCTGCCGACACCCCGGCTGTGGACGAGGACGCTGACACCACTGGCGGCGAAGAGTAAGGAGGGACTGAGCTATGGGTATCAAACGCACTATCGAAATTGACGGTCAGCAGGTCACATTCAAGGCCAGCGCCGCCATCCCCCGCATCTACCGGCTGAAGTTTCACCGGGACATCTACAAAGACCTCGCCGCGCTGGAAAAGAGCGTGGGTGCCAACAGCGAGGGCAGTTCCGGGCTGGATATGTTCTCTCTGGAAATGTTCGAGAACATCGCCTACATCATGGCGAAGCACGCCGACCCCGCCTCTGTGCCGGACAGTCCGGAGGATTGGCTGGACAGCTTCAACACCTTCTCCATCTACCAGGTGCTGCCCCAGCTCATCGAGCTGTGGGGGCTGAATGTGCAGACGGATGTTCAGTCTAAAAAAAACTTCGCCCGACTGACCGGGAAATGACCACGCCGTTGTTCCTGCTCCGCTGTTTGCAGGTCGGGCTGTCCCTCCGGGACCTCGACCTGCTGACGGTGGGCATGGTCAACGACATTTTCGCGGAGCATCTGAACGATGACTGCAAGTACGCGACCCTGGCGACCCAGGAAGATTTCGACCGTTTTTGATGCCTGATGGTTGACTCTGCGGCAGCAGTACGGTTTCATGGCTTGGGGTGCTGGCCCTGATCTATGAGAACAAGCGTTAGGAG
>CAPOAR010000164.1:0-3744 GCA_948670295.1 uncultured Oscillospiraceae bacterium
ACAGCGTGCTGCCGCCGGTAGGTATCGTTGTCCTTTTGCTTCAGCTCCCGCTCCACCTGGGCCAGCTGACGCTCCAGATCCTTGATCTTGGCCTCGTCGGTCTCGGAATTGAGCCGCTGCTCCAGCTCCTGCTGCTTCTTTTTCAGTTTTTCGATCTCCCGGTCTACCTTATCGGTATTGCACTCCCAGGTCTCGCCCTTGTCCTTTTTCCCCTCCGGGCCCTTCGCGCCCTGGCTCGCCTGCTTGGGCTCCTCCGCTTCAGGGGCGTCCTCCGGCTGCCTGGGCGCGTCTGCCGCCCGTTCCGGGTCGTCAAAATAGATTTTGGGCTGACCATCCTCGTCCTTGCCCATCCAGTAGCGGCCGGACGGCTCCCGGGGCTCCTCCGGAACGTATTCATCCATCACGGGCTTCAGCGGGCGGCCCTGGGCCTCCTCCTCGGGCTTCTGGACCTTGGATGCTCCCTGCACCTTCTCAGCCGTTGTCAAAGGCTGAACTGCAACCGTGTTCACACCAGAAATCGGCATCATATGTCATTCCTCCTTGAAATTTTACGCGGTAAATGAAACTGTCGGTTCGGCTTCCACCGGAGCGGCGGCAATTTCGCCGGCCGGCGTATAGGTAACCGGCTCACTGTCAATAGGCTCCGCCGTCTCGGCAGGCTTGTTGTTTTTCAGCGCCGCTTTCGCCGCCTCGCTGAGCTGCACCAGATCGGTTTCCTGGGGACGGCCCGATTCTGTACCTTCCTCAGCCTGCTTGCGCTCCTCCCGGCGCTTCTTGATGGCGGCCTCCCGCTCCAGCTCTGCCTTTTCCTTTTCAGCCTTTGCCTCGGCCTTCATGCCCTTGTCCAGCTTCTCCTGGTACTTGACCGCTTTCTCGGTACACTCGCCGGTGTAGCCCAGCGCCCGCTTCATCTTCTCCGTGTCGCCCTCGGCGCTGGCCTGCCGGTACACGCTCATAGGCGTATCCGACAGCTCTGCATCCCCTTTCTATGGCTGATTTTGCAAAAAAGTTCTTTGCTTTTATCAGTCTATAGAGCAAAGGGCACCATTTCAAGGCTCTTGTAATGAAATGCTCTCTGGATGTCATGAAATGCTCCGCGGGAACACTATTCCACCGCCCGCATCTGCTCAACTAAGGACTGCTTTCTCTGTCTGCCGGCCGTCCAGGCGGACAGCAGAAATTCCAGACCGAACAGCACCAGGAGAAACAGGCCCATTTCCAGTACCGGAAATTGGTAGGGCACGATCTCACCGGCAAAGGACTGCCGGCTGACCTCCCGGCACGCCACCACTGCAATCGGAAGTCCGATCAGCAGAACAGCCAGAGCGGCAAAGGCCGCATAGCAGAGCCCTTCGCAAATATTCATCCAGCACAGCTGCTTCCCGGTCAGGCCGACGGAGCGCAGGATGCTGTGTTCCCGCTTCCGGGACATCTGGTTGGAGAGGGTGGTGTTAATCAGATTGACGACGCCAAAGAGGAAGATCAGCCAGGAGAGCGCCTGCAGCCCGCCAAAAATCAGGCCGCTCTGCATTTTCTCATACGCAATGTGCGTCCCGATGGTATCCAGACCGAGATTGCTGCGGCCGGACAGAATTTCTTGCAGACCGGCTTCCACACGTTCCGCTTTTTTCGGGTCGCTGACAATGCTCCAGGAGTAGTCAAAGTTTTCGATCTCAGGATGGAGTTCCCGAAACAGCTCCTCCGGCGCGAACAAAGCAACCGAATCCAAGGCAAGGGCCCCATGTCCGTTGCTTGTCCCCCTCACCGGGTCAAGCAGGCCGGATATGGTGACGGTCACGGTCTTCTGACCCAGAGACAGCTCCATAGCGGCCCCGACATCCATCTCAGCGAGGTGCTTTTGATAGCTTGCGGCTAGAAGAACGTTGTGGGCGTCCGCCGGCATCGCGCCGGATATCAGCGCGGCCTCCACCTCCTGTCGGTTTTCGTCCGTCAGAGCATCGCACATACCGGCCTCAGTACCTGCGGAGGTCCCGAATCTTGCGTGAAGAGACTGGCGGGTGACCAGCACATCCGTCACCCCGTCTACCGATAAAATTTCCTGCCGCAGTCCGTCATTCAGCGGGTTGCCCGCGGCCATGACCTCCTCCTCCGGCTGCTCCGAGGACAGGTAGATCTTATAGTCCCCATCCGGGAAGAATAACCTTGCGGCCTGCTCCGGCGAGCGGGTCAGAACCACGGAGGACACGATCAAAAGCAGGATACCGCCCAGGCTGAGCGAGGCCGCGATGCTGGCCGCCTTTTTCCGGTCCCGCCGGAAGTTCGCAAGACCCATGGACACAGGGTTGAGCCTGATACGTTTCTTCCGGCCGCGGATCTGTTCCTGTCCGGCGGAAAAACGCACCGCTTCCAGCGGCGAAATACCGGCGGCTATTTTCACCGGTCTGCGGACGGAGACAGACACCATGAACCAGCAGGCCAGGACGGTCAGAAGCACGGATAACCCATAGTAGGCCCCGTGGAAGCCCTTGGGGAACAGGAGCAGGCCGCCGCCAATGCCCAGCAAAACACCAAGCAGGATTCCAGTGCCGCCCAGCCTGCGGCTCTCCCTTTTTACGATGCGCTGGATCTGTTTGGGCGTTGCCCCGATAGTGCGCAGCTGCCCATAGCTTTGGATCTTATCCTGGATGGAGATCCGGAAAATGCTCTGGATGACTACATAGCCGCCGATCAGCACCAGGATCGCGATACCGCCGATGGCGGCGAAGTCAATGGACTTGGAATAATAGGCAAAGTAACCGCTGTTCATGCCCACATGGGGAAGGCCATACCGGGCGGCGATCTCCTGGCAGCAGGCGGTCATGACCTCCTGGCTCAACTGTTCATCGTTTTGAAAATGCACATAGGCGCGATACCCGGCAGGGTCAAATCCGGCCCACTGGGTCAAGGCCGTCTTGGAAACGGCAATGGCGCAGGCATTTGCTTCCTTTTCACCAACATTCGACAGGATGCCGGTCACGGTATAGTCGCCATGAAAGCTCTCGGTGTCCAATCGAACCGTCTCACCGATTTTGGCATTGGAACCGTAGGCGGACAGAAAATATTCGCTGACAGCGATCTCGTTCGCCTGCACCGGAAGTTCTCCCTTTACCAACTCCATCTGGCTGCGGGCAATATGGATCATATCGCTGTCGCAGTACACATAGGAGGCGTTGTAGCCCCGCTCCGAGTGCTCCTGTCCCAACAGATAGTATTCGCCCACTCGGGCAAGCTCCGGCAGGTCCTTCAGCGCCGCCACATCGGACGCCTCCACGCCGGTGAACACCGCCTCGTAGGTGTCGGCCACCTGATTGCGCTGGACCTGCGCCACGGAAACGGACAGAATTGCCGCAAAAGAGATCAGGAACGCCGCCAGGGCCACGGCGGTCACCACCATCAGGTTCCGGCGCTTCTCACTGGCAAGGCTCCGCTTCGCCAGCTTCTTTACAATGGCGTCGGTGTCGTTTTCAAAGGGCCAGGTCATGATTTACCACCTCTATTCTGTCACGCGAAGCTGTTCGACTACGCTGTTTTGCCTGCAATACAGGCTTGCCCATTTTGTAAGGATACATTGCAGCGCAAGTGCCAGCAGGAAATAAAAGCATACAGATATAATGGGGAACGTGTAACCTACAAAGCTGAATCCAGGTACATTTCCTACCGCGGAGCAGATTGCTTTTCCAACGGCCAGACCGCCAACAACAGAAGCTGCAAAGCTGCCAAAGGTCTGGAAACCATTTTCAAAGC
>CAPOAR010000165.1:0-3713 GCA_948670295.1 uncultured Oscillospiraceae bacterium
CTCACTTTTGCGTTTCCCGTCATTTTATGGTACACTGTCCTCCAAAGGAGGGAGCGTCAATGGAACAGGTATACAGATGTGAATGGGCCGGCCCCGACCAAATATATATTGATTACCACGACAACGAGTGGGGCCAGCCCCTCCACGATGATAATAAGCTGTTTGAGATGCTGATCTTGGAGGGGATGCAGGCCGGACTGGCATGGATCACCGTGCTGAAAAAACGGGAAGCCTTTCGTGCCGCTTTTGACAACTTCGATCCCCCAAAGGTCGCGCTGTATGATGACGCAAAGATCGAAGCCCTTATGGCGAACACCGGGATTATCCGACACCGGGGCAAGATCAACGCAGCTATTGGCAACGCAAAAGCATTCCTTGAAATTCAAAAAGAATACGGCAGTTTCGACCGATTCATCTGGGCCTATGTCAATCACACACCTATCATCAACGCCCCACACAGCATGGCGGAGCTGCCTACATCCACCCCGTTGTCCGATCAGATCAGCAAGGACTTGAAAAAGCGGGGCTTCAAATTTGTGGGGTCCACCATTGTCTATTCGTTTATGCAGGCTGTCGGGATGGTGGACGACCACATGATTTGGTGTCCCTGGCATACGAATAACAGAAAATAAAACCGGAAATTCAGGCGACGTTGGTCTCACTCAGCTTGGTGGTCATCAAGCGGTAGAGCCGGTTCTTGGGGAAATTGTCCATAAACGGCACGATGGCGCTGCCGCACTTGATGAGGCCGCGCCCGAAGTCCACGTTGGTGATGTAGGAGAGCTGGTTGTCCGAAATGTTCAGCAGCCGCGCCAGCTCCGCCCGGTCTGTGGCCGCCTGGTTCAGCATGACCAGGAACTCGCTGTTGGCCAGCATGGTCCGGGCGGTGTGGGACTGGAGCAGATCGTCCACGTTTTGAGTGAGGCCGGTACAGCAGGCCCCGTACTTTCTGACACGCTTCCAGAGGGTAAACAGGAAATTAGCGCTGTATTCGTGCTGGAAAAGAAGGTAGATTTCATCGATATAGACCCAGGTGTTCCGGCCCAGTGCCCGGTTGCGGATCACCCGGTTAAACACGCTGTCCAGCACCACCAGCATCCCCACCGGAAGAAGCTGCTTGCCCAGATCTCGGATGTCATAGCACAGGATACGGGCGTCCGTGTCCACGTTGGTGGGCTTGGCAAAGGTGTTGAGGCTGCCCTCGGTGAACAGCTCGATTGCCAGGGCCACATCCCGCGCCTCCGGCTCGGACTGGCGGAGCAGCTCGGCGTGGAAGTCCTGGAGGGTGGGGGCTTTGCCCTGGTAGCCGCCCTTGATGTAGCTGTGGTAGACGCTGGCGGTGCAGCGGTCGATGATGGATTTTTCCTTGGCGGACAGCAGCCGGTCCCCCATGAGCTGCTCACACAGGGACAGCAGGAACTCGGACTTCAGCACCACCGGGTTCTCGCCGTCACCATAGCCCTGCTCCATATCCATGGCGTTGATATGGTTGGGGGAAGTGGCAGAAATGCTGATGACCTCGCCGCCCAGCCCTTCGATGAGGGGCCGGTACTCCGACTCAGGATCTATGACGATGATGTCATCCTCTGTGGAGAGGGCCAGATTGACCATCTCCCGCTTGGCGGTGAAGGACTTGCCGGAGCCGGACACGCCCAGGACAAAACCGTTGCCGTTGAGCAGTTCCTTCCGGTTGGCGATGATGAGGTTCTTGGAGATCACATTCTGCCCGTAGTACACGCCGCCCTGATCCCGCACCTCCTGGGCCTTGAAGGGCATGAGGACGGCCAGCGCCTCGGTGGTCAGCGTCCGCAGGGCATCGATCCGCCGCAGGCCCAGAGGAAGGGCTGTCACCAGCCCGTCCGCCTGCTGCCAGTTCAGGGTGGAGAGCTGGCACAGATGCTTCCGGGCGGCGGACTGGAGGGCATCCGTGTCGCTGTCCAACTCCTCTTTGCTGTCCGCCAGATGCACCAAGGTCACCACGGCGAACATCATCCGCTGATCGCGGGTGGTGAGATCGTCCAGCATCTCACGGGTTTCTTTCCGCTGCTGTTCCAAATCGTAAGGAACAACGGCGGAGAAATTGTTGTTGCTGTTCTGCCGCCGCTGCCAGTTGGTCACGTTGGTCTCAACACCGAGGAGCCGGTTCTGCATCTCCCGGACGGCCTCATCCGTGGGGACGGGGATCACGTCAATGGACAGCATCATGGTGCGGTTCAGTGCCGTCAGCTCGGAAATCATGCTGTCCTTGATATAGCTGGCGTACTCCTTGAGGAACAGCACCCGGCCAAACTTGTCCCCCATGACAAAATAGTCCTTCTTGAACTCCAAGCTGTCCGGGCAGATGGAGTCTTTGAAACTGTGGCCCTTCCGCATCAGGTCCCGCAGATCCACATGGAACTCCGTTTCCTCGCCGGTGCGATAGAAATCGTGCAGCACCCGGAGACGCTCCACCGCGTCCAGTTCCTCGCTGTGGGCGTCCAGGTGGCTCAGACGGGTGGTCACATCCGCCGTCACCCGGTCGAAGAAGGCGCGGGCCTCCTCGATGCTCTTGCGGCGGACGGAGAGGGTGATGTACCGCTCCTGCACCACGCTGTTGGAGCTGTCGGTGACCTTGTCCATGAGCATGGCGTTGTACTCCGCCCGGTAGCCGTCCAGATAGTCATCCTGCCGGGGCAGGAGGATCTTCTGCTCGAAGTCCTGGCGGTTGAGCCGCTTATTGTTGATGGTGAGCTTGGTGGTGGAGCCGGTGTCCAGGGCATTGAGCAGCTCCGAGTAGCCCAGGAACATGGACGTTTTGTCCTCTTTCGAAGCGATGGCGTAGTTGATATCCGAGAAGCGGATGGTCTTGGAGAACTTGCTCCCGAACTGAAAAATCCCATCCGGACAGAGGCGGCGGATGGGGATGGCGTCCTGCACGGACTTGGGAAGGACGAAGCCCTCCCGATCCTGCTTCAGCGTATTCTGTAAGGTTTTAATCAATCTTCAGTGCCTCCTTTACTGTGGAATGCTCCATCGCCTGGGCGTACAGATTCTCCGCCCGGAACACCAGCTTTCTGGGGTACAGCAACTCCGAGCGGATGACGGCGAGGAGAAATTTCTCAAAGGTCATGCCGTTGTAAGTGAAAAAGCCACAGAGGGCGAAGGGGAAGGCGGCCAGGACGCAGATCCAGCCGATCTCCCCGCTGCCCACCACATTGCGCAGGCCGAAATACAGCCCCACCGCCACCAGCACAGCCAGCAGGGCGAACAGGAACTGCCGCAGGGACAGCCCGAAGAACAGGCTCTCCTGGTAGTCCCGGACTTCTTTGTTGATGCGGACTTCTATGGGTGATCACCTCCAGAATGAAAGAATCGGCAGACAGACCGTTGCAAGGCCCACCTGCCTATGGTAAGATGCCACAAACTACTCAGAGGAGGTTGCGGCAATGATGTTTATGATTTTAGGTATAGGACTGTTTCTGCTGCCCATCCTGTTCCGTCTGGCCCTGAAGCTCCGGCTGGGTATCCCCATGCTCTACGCAGTCCTGATGCTCACCGCGTTCCACGGCTGGTATCAGGCCCACACGGCCCTGGCGGACGGCATCTTTTTCGCTTTGGTCGGCCTCGCCGCCCTGTCCTGGGTGGTGACGCTGCTCCGCCGCCTCTGGGGCGTTCTGGAGGACTGGCGGGAGGAGCGGGCCATGGCGGAGCTGCTGGCCTACCGCGTCCGGCAG
>CAPOAR010000166.1:0-3610 GCA_948670295.1 uncultured Oscillospiraceae bacterium
CCCCCGCTTCTTTTGGGGACTATTATAACACACCTTTATTGACGACACCATCTAGATTTGTTCCATAAATGTTATGTCACGTCACCGCCCCCTTTCCCGGGGCGGCCCGCGCTGCTGGAGATACTCGTTCCAATCCTTCCCGCTGGGCGGGACGCGGGCGGACACCTTCAGGCCCCGGCCCTCGTACACCGTCCGCAGCTTTTCCGCGGCCTCCCGGCCAGGGCCGTCGTTGTCCAGGCACAGCACCACATGGTTCAGGTGGGGGTGGTCCTTCAGGTAGCGGTCCAGGGCAGCGGGGTACAGGCCGCACAGGGCCACGGCGTTGGACATCGCCTCCCGGTGGAGGGTGCAGAAGCTCATCAGGTCTATGGGGGCCTCAAAGACCAGCACCCAGGGGATGGCGGGGTCGCAGGTGATGGGGAAGGCCACGCTTTTGTCGCTGCCCAGCACGTCCCGCTTGAAGCTGGCGCCGTCCTTGTCGTAGGTGCCGCGTTTGCAGGCAAATTTGGGTTGACCATTGCCATCCCTGCCCACGAACACGGCGTTGTGGTACTTCTCGTCCTCGTACAGCAGGCCGGTGTTGAGGAACGCCCGGATGACTTGGGGGGCGATGCCCCGCTTGCGCAGGTAGCCGAACACACGGCGGTTGTCCCCATTGGCCGGGGGCAGGGCGAACTCCGGTCGCTTTTCCTCCTCGGGGGGAGCCCTGGACCGCCTGTCCTCATCGGGGGCCCGGGCCTGTCCATTGAACTCCAGCAGGTAGTCCACCGCCTCCCGGAAGCCCTTCCCCTCAAATTCCTGGAGGAAGGTGATGGCGTCGCCGCCCGTTCCGTTGGAATACCGCTTCCAGGTGCGGCGGTTTTTGATCATAAGGCTGTCCATCTCCCGGGTCGTGTAGTACCGCCCGACCCGCTTCATCTGATAGCCCAGGTGCTCCAGCAGGTCCGGCAGGTCGGTATTTTTGGCGGTCTCCATCTCCTCGTCTGTGAATTTCCAGAAGTCCTCCTGGTCTGTTCGCTGTCTCGTAACGCTCACCTCCTTTGGCCGAAACGCAAAACAGGCCGGGAGAGCGCCCCACAATTGGGGGCGTTCTCCCGGGCTGTTCAGTAGTCTCGCTTTCGTTGTTTTGACGGTCCGGCAAAGCCTTTGACGGCCTGCCCTTTGCCTGGGTCGAATTGGTAATTCCTTGTTATGTATACCATATTTTGTGGAAAATGGGGAAAGTACCGCTATGGCTTGAATGTCAGGGGCATAGATGGTATACTGTTTTCAGACAAGCGGGGCACAGCCGGTGGCTGTGCCTCAGATACTGAATTGGATGGGGAGTGAGGAAAAAATGGTCTTTGTTTGCGATCACTGCCACTTTGAGCTGGAGGCCGGGGCCAAGCCCAGCCAGTGCCCGGACTGTGGGAAGATGGGCTATATCCGTACCGCCACCCTGGACGAGAGCCGGGCGTTCCAGGCCCGAAAGCGGGAGGACGTGTGGCATGATGCCGCGCCCGCCATGGCCGGCTGAAAACGAAAAACGGCCCCGGCAGCTCCATTTCTGGAGTTGCCGGGGGCGCTGCTTTGCCTCTGTGCTGTTGAGGGGCGGGGGGAGGCCGTCACACTGGGCCACACGGGGGCCAACGCCGCGTTTTACCTTCTGGGCGGGGCGCGGGTGCCGCCTGCCTGAGCGTGGGCACAAACGGCCTCAAACGGGCAACGCTAGTCAGGTAAAGTTGACCATCTTGAGCGTTGATTTAATCCGTTTGTACGAACCATGCTGCAGCATCAACCTTGCGTGTACGCTTGTCATTCGCGCTCCCAGGGCGCTTTTGCTGTAACGCCATGTTGGCCTCCTTTCAACCCTTTGTGCTGCTTATGCAATTGGACAGGACCATCCCCAGTTGGGATGGTCCTGTCCATCTGATTGCTGATATTAGGCGCTGCGCTCAGCATTCTCCTTCTCTTCAATCTCCCGAGCCTTGCGCTCGGCCTCGTCCAGCGCATCCTCGATGAGTCCCAGCACGAACTCCTTCTGGGTGAACTTGTGTCCGGTGCGGGCGGTTTCCCGCTCCAGGTGTGCCTTGATGCGCTGGAAAAGGGTTTCTCCGATCTGGAAGGCCATCGTCCGGGTTTTTTCGTTCGTCATGATCTCATTACCTCCATTTTCTTTCATTTCGAAGTATTCGGTCAGCAGGTTGGTGATGTACTGCGCGGTGGTGAGGCCCGCCTGTTCCCGGGCTTCCGAGATTTTTTGATGCAGGTCGAGCCCAATCTGAGCACAGAGGTTCTTTGTGGCTGCCATGGTGTTGATCCCCTTTCGTTTGATTGTGACCCAAGTATACTCGAAAGGCACGGCGAAAGCTATTACCAGCACCACCAATGATTGAGAGACAAAGCAAGCATAACCACCAATGTGAACAGTGGGCGTTCCCGTTCCTCGTCGCTCCTCTGCTCAGTATTTGGCACTTGTGCCCCATCAATATGAATACCGCCCATAGGCAGCTGGGATTCCGGCTGATCATAGGCGAGGCAAAAAACGAAAAAAGGGGCAGGGAGTGCTTTTGACGAAGCGCTCCCTGCCCCTTTTCTTGGTATCCGATTCCTTAGTTTTTCCTTAAAAAGTTCAAACCACAAAGCCTTGGATTTACACTCGTAAAGAACCATTTATAAAACGACAATATTTACGAGCAGTCACCAAAAAACTAATCCTTTGTGACAAAATCGAACATCCAGAAAAAAACACGATTTGACAATCGTGTTTTTTTCATGCCCAAAAGGAGGCAGCAACTATGCCGGATATGAAATTACCAAGCTATTTTTACGGCGATGAGGCGATGCAGTTTACCTATTTCCGTATCCCCTGCCAGCTTATCACCCACCCCCGGTTTAAGCACCTCTCCACAGACTCCAAGCTGCTCTATGGGATGCTGCTTGACCGCATGAGCCTGTCCATCAAAAACGAATGGTACGACGATACCGGGCGCGTCTACATTTACTACACTGTAGACGAGGTATGCAGCAATCTGAACTGCGGGCGGGACAAGGCCATGAGGTTGCTGGCCGAGCTGGACACCGGCAAGGGCGTCGGTCTGATCGAGCGGAAGAAGCAGGGCCAGGGCAAGCCCACCCGGATATATGTCAAGCGTTTCACCACACAGGAGATACCTCCCCAGCCTGAGAAGAAGCCGGAGCCTCCCGCGCCACCTCCTGGCGTCGAGTTTGCCGACGTGCAGAAGTCGGATTTTCCGACCTCAAGACGCCGCAAAAATCCACCTCAAGAAGTCGAGGAAACCGACCCTAATCAAACTAAAAGAAATCAACTTGATTTTATCCAGCCTGATCCATCCATCTATCCCCCAGCCCCCAGCGGGCGGCAAATGGGGATTGATCGATGCGAGGTGAGAGAGGAAGTCAAAGAAAATATCGAATATGAGCATTTACGGCAGGAGCTTCCCTACGACGATGTGGAGAGCCTTTTGGAGCTGATTGTGGACGTGTTGAGCAGCACGGCCTCCACCATACGGATTGGCGGTGAAGTCTTACCTGTGGATGCTGTCAGGCGGCGCTTTCGCCAGCTTGACAGCGAACATATCAAGTACATCATCGACTCCATGAGCCAGAC
>CAPOAR010000167.1:0-3575 GCA_948670295.1 uncultured Oscillospiraceae bacterium
CCGGCTTCTCCTCTCTACGATACTGTGTGGGACGTATAGGGTCAATAGTCCACAAACCCGACCACACGAACAGTTTGTGAAGAATTGTTCCTGATCGCCACCGCATAGCTTCCGGCCTGGTTGATTCTGATTGCCTGGCTGATACTGCCCCCCTTTACATTGATATAGTAAAACTGGCCGCTGGATGCTATAACGCCGAAGTCCATGCTTGCGGACGATGGCGAGTAGGAACAATTAAAGGAAACGGTATCATCAGCGTTGAAATCAATCAAATTGGTAACATAGATAATCGTTTTTCCCGAGATGGATTGATCAATTTGCCCAGTGGCCAGGGGCATGGGGCCTGCCGCGCAGTGCTCCACTGTTGACAGGTCTATGCGCTCCCAAGTCAAATCCTCTAACCGGACAACGGTTTCGTTGGGAGCTTCCACGGCCTGAGCGGCAGAGATGATACCGCCTAGAATAGAGGAGCAAGCCAGCAGCGCGCACATCAAACGTTTCATTTTCATAAGCTAATCCTTTCCTGTTCTAATATCTTGGCCTTCATGGCACTATGATCGTTGTTTCGCCAGACGCATCAATCACTTTTGTCAAGTCAATATCTTCCACGTTCAGATCATCCTGATCAATAATAGTAATGCCTTCTTTTGGTGTCTCCGGCTTTTTTGACAGGGCAAGGCCCAGTGCCATGCCAAGCGATAATCCGGCGAACAGAATACACCCCGCCAGCGCGGCGGTCCCCGACCGCCAGGGCAGGACCACCCGCCGGGGCGCCTCCTCCGCCTCCGGCGGGGCGGGTTCCGGCTCAGCCCCGGCTTCCGCCACCGGCTCCTCCCCGGGCGGCGCAGCCCCGTTCACCAGCTCGTCCAGGGGCACGCCGTACAGGCGGCTCAGCGCGATGAGTTTTTCTGCGGACGGGACGGCCGTGCCCCGCTCCCACCCGGAAACCGCCTGCCGGGTGACGCCCAGACTTTGGGCCAGTTCGGTTTGGCTCAGCTCCCGCTCCCTGCGGAACCGGGTCAATTTCTCCTTCAGCTCCATAGTGCCCCTTCTTTCATAATATACTAGCAGTTTCCAGTCTTTCCCGTCAACGACAGTATCGCTTGACACCGGGCAAGTCTTCCTTTCCGCCCCCCGCGGTACGATGGTACGATTTTTATACGATTATATCATACTTCTCTTCACCGTGGCAAGCGAGGGGCAGGGGGGCGGTTGCCATATCCCCCGCGCTTATGTTATAATGGCGGAAAACGGTTGGTTAGGGGGGAATGCAGTGGATATCGCCATCTACACCCTGGGCTGCAAGGTGAACCAGGTGGAAACCCAGGCCATGGAGCGGGAGCTGCTGGGCAGAGGCCACAGGCTGGTGGAATTCGACGGCCCGGCGGATGCCTATATCGTCAATACCTGCACCGTCACTGGGGTGAGCGACAAAAAGTGCCGCAACATCATCCGCCGGGCCAGGAAGCGTGCGCCGGAGGGGGTGGTGGCGGTGTGCGGCTGCTACGCCCAGACCGATCCAGAGGCCGTGGGCAGGCTGGGGGCGGATCTGGTGTCCGGCTCGGCGGGGCGGTTGGCCTTCCTGGACAGGCTGGAGGAGCTGCTGAAGGCCAAGGGGGAGCAAGTGGTATGCGTTGACAGCGCCCTGTCCCGCCGGGACTTCGAGCGGCTGCCCGCCGGGGGGGCGGCGGGGAGGACCCGGGCCATGCTCAAGGTAGAGGACGGCTGCGTCAATTTCTGCGCCTACTGCATCATTCCCTATGCCCGGGGGCCGGTGCGCTCCCTGCCCCTGGAGGAGGCGGCGGGGGAGGCCCGGCGGCTGGCGGCGGAGGGCTACCGGGAGGTGGTGCTCACCGGGATTGAGATTTCCTCCTGGGGCCGGGACCTGGGCGCAGGGGATGGGCTCATCAGCCTGGTTGAGGGGGTGTGCGCCGCCGCGCCGGGGCTGCGGGTGCGGCTGGGTTCGCTGGAGCCCCGGACCGTCACCCAGGACTTCTGCCGCCGGGCGGCGGCCCTGCCCAACCTGTGCCCCCACTTCCACCTGTCCCTCCAGTCGGGCTGCGACGCCACCCTGGCCCGAATGAACCGCAAATATGATACCGAACGGTATTATCATAGCGTGAAATTACTTCGGGACAATTTTGAAGACCCCGGAATCACCACCGACCTCATCACCGGCTTCCCCGGCGAGACCGGGGAGGAGTTTGCCCAAACCCTGGCCTTTCTGGAGAAGTGCGCCTTTACCGCCATGCACGTGTTCCCCTACTCCCGCCGCCCCGGCACCCCGGCGGCGGACATGCCCGGCCAGGTGCCCAGGGAGGAGAAGGAGGAGCGGGCCCGCCGGGCCATCGCCCTGGGGGCCGGGATGGAGCGGCGCTGGCTGGAGGGCCAGATAGGCCGCGTCCTCCCGGTGCTCTTCGAGGAGGAGAAGGGCGGGCTGTGGCAGGGCCACGCCCCCAGCTATGCCCTGGTGCGGGCGCAAGGGGAAAACCTTCACAACCAGCTGCTGAGCGTAAAAATCACCGGCGTGGAGGGGAGCGCCCTGACCGGGACGGTGACAGGCGGCTGAGCCTTGCGCCCAGGGACATGCTGTGCTAAAATAGAACCCTGACAAAGAGAAAGGGGGCGGGGGCTCATGCCCATTCCCGCGGTACTGACGGCTCTGACGCCGGACGATGAGACGGTGAAAAGCCTGTGGAGCAGCATAGAGAACATTACAGCCAGTAATATTTTTGGCGCAGTTTTATCCATCGTAATCAGCCTGATCCTCATCAAAGTGCTCACCAAGGTGCTGGAACGGGCTCTGGGCCGCTCCAAGCTGGACGCGTCCCTCCAGACCCTTCTGCGCAATTTGGTGAAGGGCGCGCTGTGGGCGGTGGCCGCCATCATCGTGCTGGGCTGCCTGGGCATTGAGGTCACCTCCCTGGTGGCGGTGCTGTCGGTGGTGGGGCTGGCCTTCTCCCTGGCGCTGCAAAACTTCCTGTCCAATGTGGCGGGTGGGATACAGCTGCTGGCCTCCCACCCCTTTTCCGTGGGGGACTTCGTGGACGTGGGGGTGTGCGCGGGCACAGTGGAGGAGATCGGCATGTTCTACACCAAGATCACCACCCCGGATAACAAGCTGGTCCAGCTGCCCAACAGCGCCATTGTCACCGCCAACATCACCAACTTCTCCGCCCACCCCACCCGCCGGGTGGAGCTGAAGGTGTCCGCCGCTTACGACGCGCCCACGGCCCAGGTGACCGCCCTGCTGGCCCAAATGGCGCAGGAGCACCCCCTGGTGCTGGCCGAGCCGGAGCCCGCCGTCCATGTGGAGCAGTACGGCGACAGCGCCATTTGCTACGTGATGCGGGTGTGGTGCGCCAACGACGACTATTGGACGGTGTACTATGACCTGCTGGACGGCTTCAAGCCCGCCTTTGACCAAGCGGGGGTGGAGATGACCTATCCCCATGTGAACGTGCACATGGTTGGGCGCTGAAGATAGGCCGGAACGGGGGCGCGGGGCGGACATGGAAGTGGGCACGGTTTATATTTGTGCATCCTATCTAACTGTCCAGTTTTCGATGAAAATT
>CAPOAR010000168.1:0-3545 GCA_948670295.1 uncultured Oscillospiraceae bacterium
GAAATGCCGATGGGCGTGTATTTCATGCCCTCCTCCAAAACGGCGATCTTGTTGGCGTTGCCGCTGCCGCCGAAGGTGGACTGCCAGCTCTCCCGCACACGCTGGGGGTCCTTGATGGTGCCGGGGTGTTCCAGGACGCCGCCCGGAGCAGCACCGTTGGCGAAGAACTTCGCACCGTACTCCTCGCAGGCGATGGCCATGCCGATGGCGTTCTTCGCCATAGCGATGGGTGAGTAGCCCACCAGTCCGTCAAAGCCAAGGCCGGGGATGTGCAGCACGTCCGAGGGCCGGAGGATGACGGTCTGGTTCTTGTCCCGGATGGCCTCGTCCGTCCCCCGCTGGTAGCTGTAGTAGAGCTGGCCCCGCTCGTCCCGGTCTACCGCCATTTTGTTGGGCATGAGGGGGTACAGCGCCACCACCTCGCCTTTGCCGTTGCGGATGACCTGGGCATAGGCGTTGCCCCAGAGGAGCAGGTGGGTCATGAGCGTTTCCCGGAACACGAAGGAACTCATTTCCGGGTTAGGCTCGTCATGGAGCAGGAAGTACAGCGGGTGGCCGATGGCCTTCTCCTTGCCGCCGTCCTCGGTGTTGCGGTAGAGGTTGAGGGGCAGGCCCGCCACGGCTTCCGCTAAGATGCGGACGCAGGAATACACCGCTGTCATCTGCATGGCGCTCCGCTCGGTGACAGCCTTGCCGGAGGTTGAGCCGCCGAAGTAGAAGGTATAGCCGCTCCCGGCGGTGCGGTTCTGGGGAGCGTCCCGTGAACGGAACAGACTGCTGAAAAAGCCCATAGAAATCACACTCCTTCTCAGAGGGTACCCCCTTTGCGATTATGGGTGCAGGCAACGGCGGTAACAGTCCGCCACTTCACACACATTTTAAAGAAGGGAGTACATGATGAACGATAAAATTTTGTGGTGCAAAGAATGCTATCGCACATTTATCTTTCCTGTTGGAGAACAGAAATTCTTTGCAGAAAAAGGCTTCGATAATCCTGTCCGCTGCCCAATCTGCCGAACAGCAAAGAAAAAGCGAAACGACGAGGGTGGCGGGGGTTGCAGCTACTCCATGCGGCGCAACAGCCGCCCAGGGCACGGCTACTTCCGAAAGCTCGGTGGTTGGTGATCAGATAAACAAAATGCCCCGGTCATCGTAGACCGAAGCGCTTGTGTCGTTGCCGCAGCGGATAGCCCTGTCCAGGGCCATCACCGTGGCAACGGCACCATCAATTTTTTCGGTGGACTTCTCCTTGTCCGGCTTGATGTTGCCAGCCGGGTCGGTACGGATGTAGATGTTGTCCATCATCCACCGCAGCACCGGATGCCCGCCATGGGCCACCCGCTCCTCCAGCACCAGCTTCATCAGCTCCTTGGTGGGCGGCGACATATCCTTAAAGCCCTGCCCGAAGGGAACCACGGTAAAACCCATGCCCTCCAAGTTCTGTACCATCTGAACGGCACCCCAGCGGTCAAAGGCGATCTCCCGGATGTTGAACCGTTCCCCCAGCCGCTCGATGAACTTCTCGATGTAGCCATAGTGGACCACGTTGCCCTCGGTGGTCTGGAGGAAACCCTGTTTCTCCCACACATCGTAGGGAACATGGTCGCGCCGGACCCGGAGGTCGAGGTTGTCCTCTGGAATCCAGAAGTATGGGAGGAGGCTGTATTTATCGTCCTCGTCTACAGGCGGGAACACCAGCACAAAGGCCGTGATGTCGGTGGTGGAGGACAAATCCAGCCCGCCGTAGCAGACCCGGCCCTCCAAGCTGTCCTCGCCCACGGCAAAGGCGCACTTGTCCCACCGCTCCATCGGCATCCAGCGCACCGCCTGTTTTACCCACTGGTTGAGACGGAGCTGCCGGAAGGAGTTCTCCTCGGCGGGATTCTGCTTGGCAGAGTCACACGCCGCCCGCACCTTGTCGATGCCCACTGTGATACCCAGGGAGGGGTTGGCCTTCTTCCACACCTTGGGGTCCGTCCAATCGTCCCCCTCGTCCGCTCCGTAAATGACAGGGTAGAAAGTGGGGTCGATCTTCCGGCCCTCCAGGATATCCTTGGCCTTCTGGTGTGTCTCGTAGCAGATGGAACGGGTGTCGGTGCCAGCGGTGGTGATGAGGAAGTAGAGCGGCTGCATCCTGGCATCGCCGGAGCCTTTGGTCATGACATCGAACAGTTTCCTGTTGGGCTGGGTGTGCAGCTCGTCAAAGACCACACCGTGAATGTTGAAACCATGCTTGCTGTATGCCTCCGCCGAAAGCACCTGGTAAAAGGAGTTGGTCGGCTGGTAGATGATGCGCTTCTGGGAGGCCAGAATCTTCACCCGCTTGGAGAGGGCCGGACACATCTTCACCATATCGGCGGCGACCTCGAACACGATGGACGCCTGCTGGCGGTCGGCGGCGCAGCCGTAGACCTCGGCCCGCTCCTCGCCGTCCCCGCAGCAGAGCAGGAGGGCCACAGCCGCCGCCAGCTCCGACTTGCCCATTTTCTTCGGAATTTCAATGTAGGCGGTGTTGAACTGCCGGTAGCCGTTGGGCTTGAGGGTGCCGAACACATCCCGGATGATCTGCTCCTGCCAGTCAATCAGCTCGAAGGGCTTTCCAGCCCAAGTCCCCTTGGTGTGGCAGAGACACTCGATGAACCCCACAGCATAGTCAGCGGCCTCCTTGTTATAGGTGGAGTCCTTGGCCTTGAACGGAGTGGGCTTGTATTTTTTCAGCTTGCGCATGGTCGGTCGCCTCCAAAATGGCATAAAAAATGACCTGCCCAGCGGCAAGCCAGTAACGAGCAGCAGCCCCGAAGGGCTGGTGCTGTGGTGTATTTGGTTTTCCTTATTCAAAGGGTAGCGGCTCGAAATCCTCCATCTGCTTTACCCAAGCGGCGTGTTCCTCGTCTGTGACCGCCTGTGCGCCCGTACAGACCAGGCATTCCTCCCCAAGCTCCCTGCCGCTGGGACACTCGCCATCGGAGGTTTCCCAATCGGCTCTCGCTTTGGCATTGGCGGCGGCAATCGCCGTAGGCTCATCCTCCGCCTGCACCATGTCGTTCCACCACTGTGGTTCGCAGGGGCCGTTTTCAGCATCGCCGTCCGTTCCAGGAACGACCATCCAAACCTTGTACCAGCTCATTTCCGCACCTCCCTCAGTGAGCCATCGCCCAGGCAATGGCGTGGCCGTTGTCCTCGAAGGTGTCCTCGGAGATGCTGTCCAGCTCCACCCGGCCCTCGCAGGTGTGGTCGGCGGTGGTGAAGCGGTAGGTGGCCCCGTAGTAGCACCGCCCGTTGGGGTTGTAGTAGTACCCCGCGACCAGGATGCGGTCGCCGAAAGTGAGGATGGCCCCGCCGCCGTGCATCATCTTCAGTTCGAGGTCCTCCGGGGTGGTGGCCCTCTGGAGCCGGTAGGTGTCGGCCTTGGCTGCGGTCTTGCTGTTCATCTTGATTTTCATGGTGTTGCCCTCCGTTTTCAAAGTGTGGTTTTCCCTTTCGGTAGTGACATATTCGCTCTAAACGGAGATAATAGCAAGACAATTCAGAACATGATCTGCACA
>CAPOAR010000169.1:0-3478 GCA_948670295.1 uncultured Oscillospiraceae bacterium
AAATGAGGCGAACTATGCCATCACCGAGAGCGGCGGAGCAGCCCAGCAGATGGCGGACACACAACTGGACAACCTCCAAGGCCAGCTCACCATTCTGAAGTCGGCTCTGGAGGGCCTTGCCATCTCCATCGGAGAACTGCTCATGCCGGTTATCAAAAACATTGTCGCTGGCATCCAGTCCTTTGTGGATTGGCTGAACAGCCTGGATGAAGGCACCAAGCAGACCATTGTCACCATTGGGCTGATTGTTGCGGCGGTGGAGCCAGTCCTCATCGTCATCGGCAAGGTGGTCTCGGCAGTCGGCACCATCCTCTCGGTGGTGTCCAAGATCGGCCCGGTCATTGGCGCAGTCAAAACCGCCGCCACCGGGCTGTTCACAGTTCTGGCGGCAAATCCCATCGCCTTGGTGGTCGCTGCCATCGCCGCCCTCATCGCCATCTTCGTGGCCCTCTGGAACAACTGCGAGGGCTTCCGGGAGTTCTGGATCAACCTATGGGAAAACATCAAGGCCGTTGCGGTGGCTGTGTGGGAGGCGCTGTCCTCCTTCTTCCAGGGGGCATGGGAGGCCATCATCAATCTGGCCCAGACCATCTGGGGCGGCATCGGCGACTTCTTCTCCGGGTTGTGGGAGGCAATCTCCTCTACGGCCCAGGCGGTCTGGGGCGCAATCAGTGAGTTCCTCTCCGGCCTATGGACCGGCATCGTCAGCACTGCCCAAAGCATCTGGAGTGGCATTACCGAGTTCTTCTCTGGGCTGTGGGAAGGTATCAGGTCGGTGGCTGAGGCTGTCTGGAATGGTATCAGTACCTTCCTTTCCGGCCTGTGGACGGGCATCGTGAACACCGCACAGACCATCTGGAACGGTATCACCACATTTTTCTCTGGGCTGTGGGAGGGCATCCGGGCGACCGCCGAGGCGGTGTGGAACAGTATCAGCACTTTCCTCTCCACCCTCTGGACAGCCATTTCCACGGCGGCGCAGACCATCTGGAACGGTATCGCCACCTTCCTGTCCACCCTTTGGACGGCTATCTCCACCACGGCACAGGTTGCATGGAACGGTATCCGCGAGTTCCTGTCCGGCATCTGGGAGGCCATCAAGGGTGTGTTCACCGCCGCGCTGGAGGCTATTAAAACGGTAGTATCTGGGGCTTGGGAGGCCATCAAGAGCGTGGTCACCACGGCAATGGAGGCGCTCCAAACCGCAATCAGCACCGCATGGGAGGCCATTAAGACCGCCATCTCTACGGCTCTGGAGGCTATCAAAACTGCTGTCACCACGGCTTGGGAGGCAATCAAAACGGCGGTCACCACAGCAATGGAGGCAATAAAGACTGCCATCACCATGGCCTGGGAAGCTGTCAAGACCGCTGTTCTGACGGTCATGGAAGCGGTGAAAACCGCCATCACCGCCGCTTGGGAGGCAATCAAAACCGCTGTCACCACGGTGGTCAACGCCATCAAAGATACAGTGACCCAGGTCTGGAATGCCATCAAGGATACCGTTTCCGGTATCATGGACCGGCTGAAGGAAACGGTGGTCAACGCCTGGAATGCGCTGAAGGAGGCGGTGTCCAATGTGGTCAACGCCATCCGGGAGGCCGTCACCGGGGTGTTCTCCAAGTTGGCGGAGGGTGTGTCCAACGCCATGAAGAACGTCCTGGACGCGGTGAAGTCTGGCTTCAACTTCGTAAAAGACCACATCCTCGGCTTGGGTAAACAGGCCGTGGGGTGGGGCCGCGACCTCATCATGGGCATCGTCAACGGCATCAAGGGGGCCATCGGCGCGGTGAAAGACGCTGTGGGAAATGTGGCAAGCACGATCAAGTCCTTCCTCCATTTCTCCGTCCCGGACGAGGGGCCGCTCACCGATTATGAGTCCTGGATGCCTGACTTCATGGCGGGGCTTGCCAGGGGCATTGAGCAGAGCCGGGGAGCCGTCCGCGCCGCCATTGGCAGCGTGGCAGATGACCTGACTCTCACGCCCACCATCACCGCCACCACCAGCGGGCTGGAGGCCCTCCGCAACGGAGGTATGGCTCAGGCCGAGAGCGTCACCGCTGTCAGCGGCAATTCCGAAATGGCTGCTCGGCTGGACGCCATGTACGAGGTGGTCACCAAGTACCTGCCCCGGCTGGCCAACCGCCAGATCGTGCTGGACTCCGGCACCCTGGTGGGCGAACTGTCCGATGGCATGAACCGAACGCTGGGGAGGTCCTTCCTATGATCCGAAAATTCAGACTGACCAATGGAGCGGGGGGCGGTTGGGATTTGAACAGCCGTTCCTCCTTCTTTCACGCCATCGCTGGCCTGGGCTTCAAGGACGGCACCCAATACGAGCAGGTCGGCACCGACTTCATCCCCTTGGAAGAGCTGTTCTCCCAAGGGGAGATGTCGGGCCGCATCCTGTTCGGCGGGGCCTCCGCCTACCAAACCTACCGGGACTTCTCCCGGTTCGTCCGGGCGGTTCCGCTCACCCTCATTTACCAGACAGACGAGACATACCGAGTCCCCGTCCGGCTGACGGAGCTTTCCAAGGGGGAGCTGATGGAGGGAGGCGGCGGGCTGGTCTGCGATGTGACGTTCCTTGCCACCGGGCTGTTCTACAAGAGCGTCACCCGGCAGAGCGGCGTCCTCTCCATCGGCGGCAAGGTGTATCCGTACACCTACAGCTACTCCTACGCCGAAATGTCCCAGAACACGCTGGTCATCGACAGCGACAGCTACGAGGACAGCCCCTGCAAGGTCACCATCTTCGGCCCCTGCCTCAACCCGGTCTGGAAGCACTATGTGGACAATGAGCTTTTTGAGACAGGCCGGTACGAAGGGCTTATCATGGCGGACCACAAGCTGGTGGTGGACGCCACCGGCATCCCATACAGCATCACCGAACGCGGCGCGGCGGACGATATCGTGGCGGACCGCTACCAGCTCTGCGATTTTACCACGGAGCGGTTCTTCCACCTCAAGCATGGGAGCAACCGCATCTCAGTCTCCCACGATGGGCTGAACACGGTCAAGATGATGGTAGAAGGGAAGATTTCGTATGAAACCGTATAGTGTGGAGATTTTTCGGCCTGATTTTACGATGGTCGGCAACGCCAATGTCAACGAGGTCACCTACAAAGAGGACTACCTCACCTCGGACGAGAACACCATCACGGTGCTGGCTTTGCCCAATGTGCAGAAGCAGGACTTCATCCGCATCAGCCGGGGCAGCGAGGAGTACGCCGGGGTGGTCACCGAGATCGGCTACGGCACCGACCGTTCCAAGCGGCTCCAAACCATCTCCTACAAGCCCCTGGTGGAGCTGCTGAACACCTCCATCCTCTTTGACGTGGATGCCCAGGGCCAGGGGACGCTGGAGGAGTTTATCTGCGACCGGGTGCGTGAGACCTTTATCGACAACCCGGACACGCTCCAGAACATCCACGGCCTGTCCGTGGCCCACACCAGCGCCACCACCGATTGGAGCCTG
>CAPOAR010000170.1:0-3416 GCA_948670295.1 uncultured Oscillospiraceae bacterium
CTGGGCGGAAATCTTGGGTAGCGTCCTCTGTGCCCTGGCCGCCGTTGTGATCGTGTCCTGTCTCTATCCCCTGCGCCTGGGGCGTACAGACGCCTACGCCTTTTATGTCCAACCTGCCAGCCGCAGGCGGACAGTCAAAGTCCGCCGCCGCTCCTCTGTGTGGCGCTACCTGTTCCGCTACCTGATGGCCCACAAGAATTATCTGGTCAACACTGCGGCTATGTGGGGCGTGGCCTGCGTCCTGCCGGTGCTGCTGGGGCAGATGGAGGCCCAGCTCGTCCTGCCCATCGGCTTTGCCATCCTCTCCCTGAACACCCCCATCTGCATCCTGCTGTCCTGCGACCCGGCACTGGAGCGGGCGGTGCGGTTCCTGCCGGGGCAGGGCAGCGCGTTCTGCGTCCCCTATTGCCTGTTCATTTTCGGGTGCGATCTGGCGGCGGACATGGTTTTCCTGTGCAGCTGGCAGATTCAGCTTGGCGGTATCACGTTGTTTTATGCTTTGACGGCGGCGGTCTTCGCTCTGCTGAGCGCGGCCGGCTCCGTCCTGCTGGAGTGGTACTGTCCCATTCGGGGATGGAAAATCGAGAGCGACCTCTGGCATCACCCGCGAAAATATATTGTGCCCGCTGTCATGCTTCTGCTGGCCGGGCTGGTGAGTATGTTCTGAAACAATTTTCTGCCTGGGCGGATAGGATCGCTCAGGCAGAATTTTTTCAAAAAGACAGACTGCTGTAACATTTCGCGGACATTTATCTGTTATACTGCCTTTATCACCAAAAGGAGGACGGGCCATGAAACGGATACTGATTGTCGAGGACGATGCCCTTTTGAATAAAACTTTAGCCTACAACCTGATCTCCGACGGCTGGGATGTCACCCCCGCCCTGAACGCCAAGACCGCTGAAAATCTGCTGGCTGGGAGGTCATACGACCTGGTGCTGCTGGACATCAATCTGCCCGACGGGAACGGCTATGACCTGTGCGGGCTGATTAAGCCGGAGCACCCGGACACGGTGGTGATCTTCCTCACCGCCAACGACCAGGAGAGCGATCAACTCCGAGGCTATGAGGCGGGAGCGGTGGACTACATCACCAAACCCTTCTCCATTGGGGCCTTGCAGCGGAAGATCCGTGCCATGTTCGCCATGCTGGAGCACCACAGACCGGCAAAGGATCTCTACGACGACGGCAGGCTGTTCCTGGACTTCTCGGAGCAGTCCGCCGCCCTGAACGGAAAGCCAATTACCCTCTCCTCCATGGAGTATAAGATGCTGTACCTGTTCTGCAAAAATCCCCGCCAGGTGCTGACCCGGCAGAGGCTCCTGGAACGTCTGTGGGATGTGGACGAGAAATTTGTGGACGAGCACACCCTGACCACCTCCATCAGCCGTATCCGGGGAAAAATCGAGGCGGAGGGCGACACCTATATCAAGACCATCTACGGCATCGGCTATCAGTGGACGGGAGGCGAGCGGAAATGAGGCGTATGCCCGTCAAAACCATGTTCCTGCTGGTGGAAACCAGCGCGGCGGTCTCCATGCTGGCCCTCTCCTTCCTCCTCTCCAACCTGACGGGCCAGGGGTGGGTACTTCTGGCCGGCGCGCTGCTGACGGCCTGCGCTTTATTCTGGCTGTTCCTGCTGACGCTGTTTTTCGCCAAGCGGCTGTCCCAATTTACCAGCGGCCTGTGCCAGACCATGGACAGCATGATCACCGGCGGCCAGGAGCCGGCCAGAGCCGAAGACCGTGAGACCATCTTCGCCCGTATCAGCTATCGCCTCTCCCGGCTATATAACATTCTTCAAGAAAACCGGTGCAGGGTGGACGAAGAGCGGCGGGAACTGCAAACGCTGGTGTCGGACATCTCCCATCAGGTGAAAACGCCGGTGGCGAATCTGAAAATGGTGACAGACACCCTGCTGGCAAAGCCCGTTACAGAGCAGGAGCGGCGGGATTTTCTACAGGGCATCCGCAGCCAGACGGACAAGCTGGAATTTCTGGTGCAGTCCATGGGAAAAGCCTCCCGTCTGGAGACCGGGGCAATCACCCTGGAGAAGAAGGACGTGCCGCTGCTGGACACTCTGGCCCAGGCCATGAGCGGCATCGTCTACAGTGCGGAGCAAAAGGGCATCTCCGTCGAGGTACAGTGCCCGGAGGATCTGCGGGTGTCCCACGACAGCAAGTGGACGGCGGAGGCCCTGTTCAATCTGCTGGACAACGCGGTGAAGTACACCCCGGCGGGCGGGAAGATCAGCGTGTCGGTGGAGCAGTGGGAGATGTATGTCAAACTGGACGTGGCCGACACCGGCAAGGGCATCCCGGAGAGCCGCCAGGCCGCCATCTTCCGGCGCTTTTACCGGGAGGAGGAGGTCCACGACCAGCCGGGGGTGGGCATCGGGCTGTATCTGGCCCGGGAGATTGTCACCCGGCAGGGCGGCTATATCCAGGTGGCCTCGAAACCCGGCCGCGGATCTACGTTTTCGGTGTTCCTGCCCCGGCGGTAAACTGTTCACAAAAAATTCACATTCAAAGCTCCAATTCGGACATTTCTGAGACATTTGGATTTTACAATCGCTCTGCAACAGGCGAAGAGCCGTGAAAGGAGCAGACAAAAATGAACGTATTACAAACCATCGACCTGAAAAAGCAATATGGCAGCGAGCCGAACATCACCCGCGCCCTGGATGGGGTCAACCTCTCGGTGGAGCAGGGGGAGTTTGTGGCTGTGGTGGGGACCTCCGGCAGCGGCAAGTCCACCCTTCTCAATATGATGGGCGGGCTGGACACCCCCACCTCCGGCAGCGTCATCGTCCGGGGGGACGAGCTGGCGAAGAAGAACGACGAGGAACTGACCATCTTCCGCCGCCGGAACATCGGCTTCATCTTCCAGAACTACAACCTGGTCCCCATTCTCAATGTCTATGAGAACATCGTCCTGCCCGTGGAGCTGGACGGGGACACGGTGGACCAGAGATTCATGGACGAGATCGTCCACATGCTGGCCCTGGAGGACAAGCTGCAAAATATGCCCAATAACCTCTCCGGCGGACAGCAGCAGCGGGTGGCCATTGCCCGGGCCCTGATCACCAAGCCGGCCATCGTCCTGGCCGACGAGCCCACCGGCAACCTGGACAGCAAGACCAGCGCCGATGTGCTGGGCCTGCTCAAGCGCACCAGCACGCAGTTCAACCAGACCATCGTGATGATCACCCACAACAACGAGATCGCACAGCTGGCCGACCGCATCGTGCGGATCGAGGACGGCAAAATCGTGGACTGAGGGGGTGGCAGTAATGACTTGGCCTTTTGAAAACGACACCAGCGCGGTCATCCGCAAACTGTCAAACGCCCGTCTCAAACAGCATCATTCCAGAAACCGTCTGATTGGGGTTATTATCTTTATGGCCGCCGCCATTA
>CAPOAR010000171.1:0-3399 GCA_948670295.1 uncultured Oscillospiraceae bacterium
CCGGCGGCAATTTTTCCTCGCAAGCCTGCATACTTTGGCTATTGGTACAGCTTCTATATCTGGATATCGCGCCTGAGATGGTCAATTTTGTTCCCGCCGTGTTTGTGGGGGCGGGCGTGTACTTCGGCGTGATGAGCTATATCCCCGGCGCTGATTTTGTCAACGCATTTATCTCCGAGGGAGTGTACTGCGTGATCGGCCTGCTGTTCGGCTTTATCACCATCACCTTCCGGGGCTGGTACGAGAAAAAGTACGTCAATCAGTAATTCACAGGCTCTGCCTGTTATTAAGGAGGAAAAACCATGTCCGCTGAGTATATGCACATCGGAATCCCCATCACCAACCGCAAGCCCAACATGGTCTACAACGAGGGGGCCAAGTTCTGGGTGAGCAATGTGGACGACTACGACTACAAAATCGAGTACCTGAAATTTGAGGAGGGCACCCCTTTTCCCGAGGAAATCCACCGCCACCCCCATGTAGCCTATAAGGTGGATGACCTGGAGAAGTACATCGCCGATGCGGACAGCGTGATCTGCGGCCCCATGGAGGCCAACGAGAAGGGCGACCGGCTGGCGTTCGTCTGGAAGGATGGAGCCATTCTGGAGCTGTATCAGGAGGCGTAAGCCGGTATTGTAAAACTGCATATGCAGGGGCAAGGGTGTGCGATCCCGCACACCCTTGCTTTGTTTTCCGGCATTTCAAACACGGCGTTTCCCTGGCTGGTATCCCGCGCCTCCGGGCAGTACCGGCGTTAAAGCCTCCTGGCGCCGGGGGTTTCCAGCAGGCACAGCTCACAGAGCGTTTCCAGCTCCTGCGTGTGATCCTCCTTTGGGTCGTCGTATTCCAGACAGGCCGCCGTTTGGAGAACAAAAGCGTCCTGGCCATATTGTGTCCAAAGGGCTTGCAGCCGTTTATTGGGGCAGCTCCCCGCAGAGAGCTGAAAGTGGATACGGTTGAATTTTGCGGGGATATCCGCGGCAGGCATTAAAAATATCTCACCGGCAGGGCGGCAGTGGAAGGAGATCACCCCCATCTCCGGGCGGCGGTCCTTGTAGGCGTTCAAAAGCTCTTTTTTTCTTTCTGTGACCATATTTCTCACCTCGCAAGACATTTTACCCCATTCAGCCCGCAAAAACAATCTACGATGCGTTGATTTTTGCCGCTGAGGACTTGCCAACAGCCATTACGAAACTCTTGATATATAGAAAAAATGAGCTATACTACCCGTTGGTGATGGGGCTGGATTCGCTGCGCGGCTTTGGCCCCGGGAATTTGGAGGGCGCCGTGCCCAAAACCTTTTCCGATGGAGGGAAGTTTTCATGGGATTTATAGAAAACAAAAAACTTGCTGCGCGAATTGGGATTGCTACAACCGTTATCACTCTGGTGGGGATGGCGCTGCTCTGGCTGGTCGTATCCACCAACGCCGCTTCTGTGGTCAAAAACGATATCACCAACCAAATGACTGACGCCGTGGAATCCAGAGCCGCTATCATTGACGCATACGTGCTCTCCGCGGAAGAATATATGGCCGCCTTTGCCTTGGGCAGCGAGGTTCGTGACCTGCTTCTAAACCCGGACGACCCGGCCCTGCTTGCAAAGGCACAAAAGTATACGGAGGATTTTGCGGCAACCAAAGGGGTGTTTGAGGGGCTGTACATCGCCACCCCGGTCACCCATGTCCTGACCCACACCTCACAGGGGGCTATCGGGATGACCACCCGTACGGGGGATTCCCTGAAAACCTTTCAAGACACCATTCTGGCCCAGCAGCGGCTGACCAATCTGGGTATTATGCAGTCCCCGGGCACAGGCAGTATGATTTTATCCATGTACTACCCCATTTTTGAGGGAGGGCGGTGCATCGGCTACGTGGGGGCGGGCGTCTATGCCAGCCACCTGATGGACTCGCTGCTGAATCTGGATATCAAGGGCCTGCCCGACAGCGAATATGTATTCCTGAATGTGGATACGGGCGTGTATCTGTACCATGAGGACGATTCGCTTTTGAATACTGAAACCACCGACGCCGGATACCGGGAGATTATCAAGCGTATTCAGGCGGACGGCAGCACCCAGGCCAATACATATTCCTACCGGGGTGAGGATGGGGTCCAACAGCTGGTGGTGTATAAGTTTCTGAAGGACCGCGGCTGGGTGTTTATGGTCCGGGACAACGCCACCGAGGTCTACGGCACTGTGACAAACGTACGCATTTTGGTGGGTGTGCTGTGCGCGGTGACTGCCGCGGCCGTCATCCTGCTCACCCTGCTGCTCCTGCGCCGGGAGGGCAGGGAGCTCATGGTGGTGGAGCGTGCCATTGGGCGCCTGGGGGATCTGAACCTATCCGCAGACCAGGAGCTGGAGCCATTCTATGGCAGGTCGGATGAGATCGGCATGATCGCCCAGACCACCCACCGGGTCTGCGGCTGTCTGAGGCAGACCATTGACGATGTGGGACGCATCCTGGGCGAGATGGCCGATGGTAATTTTGCCGTCGATGTTACAGAGAACGAGTCCTATTATATTGGGGACTTCAAGGTTTTGTCCACCAGCCTGCAGTCCATCCACGCAAATCTGATGAACGTGATCCGGGATATTTTCCAGGTGGCCGGCGAAGTGGGCGCCAGCGCGGTTCGGGTTTCTACGGACGCGCAGGCCCTGGCCCAGGGCACAACGGAGCAGGCCGCCTCGGTTGACGGCGTCGTGACAAATGTGAGCGCCATCACGGCCCAGATCCAGACCAGCACCGTGCGCTGCGGCAGCGCCAGCGCGCTGGTGGCTCAGGCCACTGGTTATGCGGCTGAGGCGGACACAAAAATGGAGCAGCTGACTGCGGCCACCAGGAACATCGACCAGTCCTCCGCCCAGATCGGAACGATTATCAAGACCATCGAGGACATCGCGTTTCAGACCAATATTCTGGCGCTGAACGCCGCAGTGGAGGCCGCCCGTGCCGGAAGTGCGGGAAAGGGCTTTTCCGTGGTGGCGGATGAGGTTCGCAATTTGGCCGCTAAATCCGCTTCAGCCGCGCAGAATACCAATGAGCTGATCAGCCGGTCCATCCAGAGCGCTAAATCTGGAACAGAATCTACAGATCTGGCAGTTTCTGCCATGCAGGATGTCGATAGCTGCATTCAGTCTATCAAAACCTTGATGGATGAGATTGCCGCCGCCAGCGTTCAGCAGTCGGAGATGATCTCGCTGGTGGAAACAGGAATCAAGGAGATCTCGGCGGTGGTGCAGGATAACTCTACCGCCGCGGAAAAAAGCGCCGCAGTCTCCAAGGAGCTGTCCCAGCAGGCACGGACCCTGAACAGTCTCATCAGCCGGTTCCGAATTCAATAAGTGAAAACCGGCCTGCCGTCCCCACCCTCTGAAGGTGGGGACGGCAGGC
>CAPOAR010000172.1:0-3345 GCA_948670295.1 uncultured Oscillospiraceae bacterium
ACGGAGGAGGCGCAGGCGATGATCCGCTTGCGGCAGTTCTGCTTGGCGAAGGCGATGGCCGTGTGGCACATGCCCTGCTCGTTCCGGCCCTGCATGACCCGCAGGGAGCCGGGGTTGGTGTCCAGGGCCTCGCCCAGGCCCACGGCGATGCCGTGGCCGAAGATGGTGAAAAAGCCCTCTACAAACTTGGTCTCCACGCCGTCCATGGAAACGTACTGGTTATCCAGGAATTTCACGATGGCCTGGGCCGTGGTCAGTCTCAATGTGTTTGCCATTCCGATTTCCTCCTTAAACGCGGGCGATCATCTCGCCGAACTTTTCCTTCTCCTCTTTGATAAAGGCATGGACCGCCTCCGGCCCCGGCAGGGACTCGGAGCTGTTGTTGCTCCGCACCATCATGGACGCCTCGGCGGAGCCGAATTCCAGGCAGTCGATGATGTCCCAGCCCTGATACAAGCCATACAGGAAGCCGCAGCCATAGCCGTCGCCGCCGCCGAAGCCCTTCCGGGCCTCCACGGGGAAGGGTTTGATGCTGAACTTCTCCCCGTCGCAGGTGTAGGCCGTGGAGCCCTGCATCCCGTGTTTGATGACAATGATTTTGGCGTTGTAGCCGTGCCAGAGGGCGGCGCTCTCCCCGTCGCTGAGGCCGGGATCAAGCGGGTTCTCCATCAGGTTAAACTCCTCGCGGGAGCCCATGATGATGTCCGCCTCACGGGCGACCAGAGAGTAGTAGATGGAGATTTCGTCCATGTTCTTCCAGGTGTATTCCCGGTAGTCAATGTCAAAAATGACCTTGGTGCCGAACTGCTTGGCAAGCATCACGGCCTTCAGGGCGGCCTCACGGGAGGGGCTGTCGGCCAGGGCGGTACCGAAAACCAGGAGGGCCTTGGCGCTGCGGATGTACCAGGGGTCCACGTCGTCCACGTGAAGCTGGAGGTCCGCGATGCAGTTGCGGTACATGAGGATGCCGCTCTGGCTGGGGGACAGCATCTCCGTAAAGGTCAGGCCCAGCTTTTCTCCGCCCTTGCAGCGGGTGATGTGGCTGGTGTCGATGCCCTGGGAGTTGAAATAGTCCACCACGAAGTCCCCGAACTGGTCGTTGGAGACCTTGCCCAGGAAGCCGGGCTTCAGGCCGTACCGGGTGACGCCCACGGCGATATTGGCCGGGGAGCCGCCGACGAACTTCTCAAACATGTGGACGTTTTTCAGAGGCTTGAACTCCTCTTTGACTTGGTCGTTATAGGCTGGGTTGAAGTCAATCGTAATGCGCCCCAGGAGAATTAGGTCCAAGGGACGGCCCTCGTCAAATTCAATGTATTTCATGTCTCAACGCTCCATTTTTGTTTTATGCGCAGAACGCCCAGCCGGTAGTTCCGATTGGGCGTTCCGCGGAGAAAAGAAGTATGTAAAACGGGTTTCCTCATTCTACCCGCTAAAGGGTCTGTGCCAGCCGGAAATAATCAGCGCACAATGCCAAGGGGGGAGAAAATAGCGTATACAACGAGCACGCCCACGAGTACGATCGCGGCCATGACCCATCGGTATTTCCAGGGGGTCAAATCCACTGCCTGGACATCCTTCTGGACCCACGGTTCAGGCTGGTTGACTTTGTTGCGGGTGTTCATAATGTAGAGCATCAGGAACTCGACGGGCAGCAGGGCGGAGATGGCCCACAGGTAATGAACGCTGCCGCTCATGGTGAGAAGAAACAAGCCGTAAAAGATAACATGGAACACCAGAATGAACCGCGCGGCATACTTGGGCAGGTGCTTAAAGAAGAAGCCGCCAAAGACGCCGGAGAGGACCGGCAGGCCAATCAGCATAACAAGAGAATCCAGGAATGTCTTCAAGCCGGCCGGGAAGAAATAGATCATCGGACCGATCACCATAGTGATCACCGCGAATACGATGCCGACCTTCTTGCCGACTCCGACCAGATGCAGCTCGTCCGCCTCTTTGTTGATAAACTCATGGTAAATGTCCATCGTGAACATGGTGTTCACCGAGTTCAGCACGGAGTTGAAGGAGGAAATGATCGCGCCGAACATGACGGCGGCAAAGAAGCCCATCAGGGGGGCGGGAACCACCTGCGTAATCAGCTGAGGATAGGCGTCGTCCATGGTGGAAACCTGGGTACCCTGGAGCTCGAACAGCGCATAAGCAATCACGCCGGGAAGGGCCAGATAAAGGAAGCCGAGGATTTTCATGCAGGCGCAGAACAGGGCGCCCTTCTGGGCCTCCTTCAGGTTCTGGGCGGCAAGCAGGCGCTGGATGAAGGACTGGTGCGTGCACCAGGACTGCGTATTAAGGAAGAACAGGCCCAGGAAGATGGTGGGCCAGGGGACCTCGGGGGCCTGGACGTCGGCGGGGCAGATGGAGTTCAGCTTTTCCGGGTAGACCTCGATCAGGTGCTTCATGCCGTCCAGCATGGCGAAGCCCTCGGAGCCGGCGGCCTTCCCCAGAATGTGCAGGGCCAGGAAAGGGATCATGAAGCCGCCCACGATCAGCAGCACGCCGTTGACCGTGTCCGATACCGCCACGGCTTTCAGTCCGCCGAAAATCGCGTAGCAGGAACCGACGATGGTAATCGCGATGCAGAGGATCACGACCGCCTGGAGCTTGCCGCAGTGCAGTATGCCGGAGAGACCGAAAATATTCTCAAAAACCAGAGCACCAGAGTAGAGAATCACGGGAATCTGCACACAAATGTACAAGATAATATAGGCGATGCTGAACCAGAGCTTGGTCGTGCGGTCATAGCGGAGGCCCAGCATCTCGGGAATCGTGGAAATGCCGCTTTTCAGGTAGCGGGGGGCTGCAAAGAATGCCAGGATCAGGCAGGCGATGGCCGCGCCGACTTCAAAGGAGATCGGGCTCATATTGGAAGCCCAGGTCTGTCCGTTGGTGCCGACCAGCTGCTCGGCAGAGATGTTCGTCAACAGGAGCGAACCGGCGATCACAATACCGGGCAGGCCGCGGCCCGCGAGAAAATACCCTTCGGCAGTAGTCTGGTCATCACCTTTTGTTTTGATATAAGAGATGACCGCAACCGCAATGGTAAAACCGACAAAGGAAACGACTGTCCAAAGCATGAAAATGCCCCTTTCTATTTATTCACTTGTTTTTCATCCTGTTCGGGCAGTTTTGCGGTCATTTGCGCAGTACGAATGGCCGCAAAACTGCCCGGCCTGTCCGCAGGCTGCTGGGACGGGCCGGGGTGTCTGCCCTCCGCTGTCAGGGGGACACAGGGAGTCAGGGAGTCAGACTCTGGTTTACTAAATTTCCGAAATCTTGACGGGCCGCCCCTCCTTGAGGGACTTGGTGGCGGCGGCGGCGATAAGGATG
>CAPOAR010000173.1:0-3296 GCA_948670295.1 uncultured Oscillospiraceae bacterium
AAAGAAGGCGGGGCATATCTTACGGCCTCGGGCATAATCAAGCGAATAGACAGCTGTTCCCGCGAGGTAGTCCTGACAAATGGGCAGAAAATCTTCGTTGATGATATTCTGCAAATTCACTGTGAGGCGTCCGAAGATTGAAAAAGAGAAGGGGCCAGCCATAAAGTGAGGTGCCGCAACGAAGTATTCTATGTATGGCAGGGCTGTGACCACAGCCCTGCCTTTTCAGGCCGCTTTTCGATTACTACACCGTTGTCCTCTGCTATCCTCGCTTCGCAGAGGCCGTCAGCAATGTCGATGATCCCATAGGCAAAGCGGTTCATCAATTACAAATCCGCCGCCGCACCGTGGTGCCGGTGGTTCTGCTCCACAACTGCGTTTGCCTCTTCCAGTGTCATAGGCACGATTTCAGGCATTTGCCCGCCTCTTTCTCCGTGGCTTAAAACACTCTTGCGTAAGCGGTTTTGGCCGCTCCCCGGTATCCTCCATAATGTGGCAGCATGGATACGGGTTGTACCCTTCCTTTGTGACCATCACCCGGTAGAAGTAGCGACACTTTTTACACTTCATGCTGCCTCTCTCGCTCCGCCCTTATTTTCAGCGGCTAGTTTTTTCCCGTGCTCCAGACGCTCCATTTTCTCTGCCAGTGTTTCCTCCGGCAGTTCCCATGCCTTTGCGGCCAGGGGCAGGGCGGCCTCCAACGGCGCGATATCCACAACGCGGTCAGACGGGCCAAGGGCCAGTGCGCTGAGGGCTTCCAGGGTGATTTTTTCGAGCAGGGTTTCCGGGGTCATGTCCGGTCTTGTGTATTCCATGATGCGCCTCCTCTTTTATGGGTCTTTCTCCCTGATTTGTCCACAACAATACAAGGCCCGCGGTAAAATATCTATCACGATTGTCAACGAAAAAGAGGGCGGATATCCGGCGGAACCAACATACGGGAGGCCGGCAGGACTTCTGGTTGTCAACCCCCGTCGTGACAGTTGCAGGGGAGATCGTCCTCCGGGAACATCCAGCACATAGCGGTCTGGTTCTTATCCGCCTCCACAAAGTCCCGCCATGCCCAGTTCCGGCCCAGGCCCTTGACGGAGGTCAGGTTGGGCTTGGCGCTGTCCTCGATGGCAATGGCCCGCTCGTAGAGGTCCCGGTGCTGGTGGTAAAGGGTGCGGATCTCCTTCTTCTTCATGCTGGGGCAGAAAAAGCAGGAGGACTTGCCGGGCAGCGGCAAACCCTCCTGCTGAATCGCGGTGATGCAGTCCTCTCTTGTCCAGCCCCAGTCCATGAGGGCGTAAACCTTGGTGTACTTAGTGTCCCCTTCGTCATATTCCTTGGCGCCTTCTTTCCGCCGCTGCTCTCCCACGTCGTAGCCGATGTACTTGAACACCTTACCGCCCCTGGCCCATACCTCCCGGCAGGGCGGATAGTTATTGCAGAACTTCTCCTGGGGACCAATCTTGTGCTTGAGAGAACATTTTTTATACCCGTAGGCAATGGCGGGAAGTGTGCCGGAGCGGAGGCATTCCTGCTCCAGCGCCAGCCGGTTCCCGTCCTTGTCCTGATAGGTGACGATCTGGATCTCCGGCAGTCCGTGCTGGGCCAGCCAGTTGTTCATGATGGGGAGGTAAGCGTAGGTGTGGGGCTGCTCCCCGCCGGGGTCCGCGAAGAGAATGAGGTCTATGGGGATATTTTTGTGGTACATTCCAATAAGCATGGCGGTCGAATTTGTACCCCCGCCGTATGCGACTACGTTTATAATAACCGCTCCTTTCAGCCGCCCAGCGTCATGCCGGGCGGTTTGATATTCTGCTCCGGGCAATTCCATAAGGTGTCATTTACATCCTCAATCACCTGGTCTATTGCTTCCATAGCATCCCTGAGCTGCTCTGTCTGCTCTGCAGTCAGCTGGGGGAACTGCTCCGGGAACAGGCACATCCGGTTCAGCTGGTTGACGCATTGCAGCATAGTCGGTTCCCCGCCCAGGCTTTCCGCAAGCTCCAAATGCGCCGCAGCACCCTCCAGCGCCATTTTGAGCTGCCGTATCTGCTCCCCCGTCAATTGAGGAAACCGCTCGGGGAATAAGTCCCGCTCAATCAGGCCGTTCATATACCGTTGGACCGAGACGCCTTTCTGGGCGGCGCGGACGTGAATATTCCGCAGGAGCTCGTCATCGATCTTGATGGAGATCCCATTTGCCATCACCGTCCGCCCGCCTCTCCGAACAGCGCCCGGATATGCTCCGGGGCGTGGACCTCCAGCAGATACCGCTCATTGCCGCACTTGAAGAGGCAGACGCCGTTCTGGGGGTGGGCGATGAGCTCAAACTCCGACGCCTCCAGCTGGAGGTTGTTCATGTAGAACCGCTTGTCCACATTTCCGGCGTTGAAGAGAAACTGGTGGGTGGGGATGGCGAAGAGGGGACGGGTCATCTCCCGGACGCCGGGTGTGTCGAAATCCTCCAGGTTCTGGGACGCCATGATCAGAGAGGACTCCTTCTTCCGCACCCGCTTCAGTGTGTTGCGGATATACTCCACAGCGGTGGGGTTGGAAAGCCAGATGTAGAGCTCGTCCAGGCCAGCCACGGTGTTGCCCTCCGTCAGCAGCTTGTCGCTGAGGTAGGAGAGAAGATTAAAGAGCATGGCGTTCCGCACTCCGAGGCTGCCGTTGAGGAGATCCTTCACACCGAACACCAGGAAGCGGTGGGATGTGACGCTGGTGTGCCCGTTGAAGAACTTGCTCTCCGCTCCCTTGCACATAGAGTGGAGTCCCAGCAGGACCTCCTGGAGCAGCTCCTTGGGGTACAGCGGGTCCTTCTCCTGTTCATAGTGCTGATAGGCGTCCTCCATAACTTCATAGAGGTCCGAGAGGATGGGAAAGTCCTCGGGCCGCATGGACTTGAAGTCCGTGTGGTTGTTCAGCCCCCAGGTTTTGTACAGCCGCTCCAGCATCAGCTCAATGGTATCAATGTGCCGGTCCGTGAAGTCCTTGTAGGAGCGGAAGAAGTCCTTGAGGAAGGAGATGTGCTGGCTGAGGCGGGTGCGCTGGCGGAAGGCGGCGGGGGCGTCAGGATCGCTCTCGCTTTCGGCATTCCACAGCTTGGGCTCCAGAGGATTGATAAGATACTGTCCGCTCATGACGTCGGCGAAGCAGCCGCCCATGTGCCGGCACAGGTCATCCAGCTCGTGCTCCGCGTCCAGGCAGATCACAGACTTGCCGGAGGCCAGAATGTTGCACAGCAGGAGCTTGAGAAGAAAGCTCTTGCCCTGGCCGGAGTTGCCTAGGATGAGGACATTGGCGTT
>CAPOAR010000174.1:0-3285 GCA_948670295.1 uncultured Oscillospiraceae bacterium
GCGGGCAGAAGCTGCCCATCTTCTCCGGCTCCGGCCTGCCCCACGCCAACCTGGCGGCCCAGATTGCCCGCCAGGCCAAGGTGCTGGGGGACGAGAGCGCCAACTTCGCCGTGGTCTTCGCGGCCATCGGCATCACCTTCGAGGAGTCGGAGTTCTTCGTCAACGAGTTTAAGCGCACCGGGGCCATTGACCGTACCGTCCTGTTCTCGAACCTGGCCAACGACCCCGCCGTGGAGCGCATCGCCACGCCCCGCATGGCCCTGACCGCCGCGGAGTACCTGGCCTTTGAGAAGGATATGCACGTCCTGGTCATCATGACCGACATCACCAACTACGCCGAGGCCCTCCGCGAGGTCTCCGCCGCCAAGAAGGAGGTCCCGGGCCGCCGCGGCTTCCCCGGCTACCTGTACACGAACCTGGCCACGCTCTACGAGCGGGCGGGCCGCCAGCTGGGCAAGAAGGGCTCCATCACCCTGATTCCCATCCTGACCATGCCCGAGGACGACAAGACCCACCCCATCCCCGACCTGACGGGCTATATCACCGAGGGCCAGATCATCCTGGCCCGGTCCCTGTACCGCCAGGGGATCCATCCCCCCGTGGACGTGCTGCCCTCCCTGAGCCGTTTGAAGGACAAGGGCGTGGGCAAGGGCAAGACCCGGGAGGACCACGCGGATACCATGAACCAGCTCTTCGCGGCCTACTCCACGGGCAAGGACAACAAGGAACTGATGTCCATCCTGGGCGAGGCGGCCCTGACGCCCACGGATTTGCTGTACGCCAAGTTTGCCGACGAGTTCGAGCGGCGCTACGTGAACCAGGGCTACGAGGAGAACCGCTCCATTTTCGAGACCCTGGATTTGGGCTGGGAGCTCCTGAGCATCCTGCCCAAGGCGGAGCTGAAGCGTATCAAGCCGGAGCTAATCGAGAGGTACTGGCCGAAAAAAGACGAGCAGTAAGGAGGGGTGAGCCATGGCGAATATCACGGTAAGCCCCACCCGGATGGAGCTCACCCGCCTGAAAGGCAAGCTGCGCACCGCCCAGCGGGGCCACAAGCTGCTGAAAGACAAGCGGGATGAGCTGATGAAGCAGTTCCTGGAGACGGTCCGGGAGGTCCGGGCCCTCCGGGCCGAGGTGGAGGAGGAGCTGATGACGGTCCACGGGGCCTTCACGGTGGCCTCCGCCCTGATGAGCTCCGAGGCCATGGAGCAGGCCCTGCTGTACCCGAAGCAGAGCGTGGAGCTGACCATGACCTTCCAGAACATCATGTCCGTCAACGTGCCTGTATACGACTTCCAGACCCAGACCCGGTCGGATTCTGATATCTATCCCTATGGCTTCGCGGCCACGTCCGGCGAGCTGGACACGGCGGTGGACGCGCTGGGGAAGGTGTTCCGCAAGCTCTTGAAGCTGGCGGAGATTGAGAAGTCCGCCCAGCTGATGGCGGAGGAGATCGAGAAGACCCGGCGGCGGGTCAACGCCCTGGAGTACGTGATGATCCCCAATACCCAGGAGGCGATCCGGTATATCAACATGAAGCTGGATGAAAACGACCGCGCGACAACCATCCGGCTCATGAAGGTCAAGGATATGATTTTGAAGGAAGCCATTGAGGAACGGCAGGCGCAGGACGCCAGGGCCGTCAAGGCTTTCGGGTCCAGCGGAGAAGAAGCGGCGGAGGTTTAAAGGCAGCTTTGGCGGAACCGTACCGTCTCTGCAATCGGCTTAAAAAGAGCAGGCAGTTTTCCATGGTACTAAATGGAAAACTGCCTGCTTTTTTGCAAGTTGTGGTTTCTTTTAAAAATTTTTTGTGGTATAGTATTTAAGAGACAGATAGAGGGGTGAATATATGGTCCATTTATGTCCGGTCAAAATATTCCTTGCACTGGCCAAGTGCAAACATTCCCGCTAGAAAAGAATCCTACAAAAACGAAAGAACGCTGCCGATTTGACGGCTAGCCTGCGGAACCAGCTAACCCGTTTACGGCGGCCCATAATACCCGCCATAAAAAAATTTTTATCGGGGTACCCCGATGTTGTTTTGCTAACGCAAAACAACAAAAACTATTGGATTAAAGCTGAGGTGTGTTTATGAGGCAATGTGTAATATGGGGAGCGGCAGAGGGATACGAACATATTATTAACCAGGTAAAATTTGAGGAATGGAAGAGCAATGTGCAATGTGTGGCGGTACTGTCAAAAAGTAAAGCGCGCTATATTAAAAAGTTTGACGGCTACCCGCTCGTTTGCAAAGAAGATTTAAATGGTATAGCATTTGACTACCTGATCATTCCGCAGACAAAGGATTATGCGGAAATTAAACAGGAAGCCTTGGCGCTGGGAATACCGGACAATAAAATAATTTCCAGCAAGGTGTTCCAGATTCCGTGTTTTGATTTCAAAAGATACGCATCCCTGCGCGAAAACCCGGTCACTATATTGTCAGATGATTGCTGGGGAGGGAAGGTATACCGGGAATTGAATTTACCGTTTACGTCACCCCTTATAAATATATATTGGCCAAGGGAATCCTTTTGTGAATTCATAAAGGACCCGCTTTTTTACCTGGGAAAACCGCTGCGCATGGTGCGGGACGGCGTTCCCCGGGAAGGCACGTTTCCGATTGGAAGGCTTGGAGATGAGGCCAGGAGCGTTGAGCTGCACTTTGTGCATTCCAAAAGTTCCCAGGAAGCGGAGGAGCATTGGAAGCGAAGAGCGGAGCGAATCAATAAAGACAGGCTGTTTGTCAAATTTGCTTTTGAAGCCTCGGATCCAAGGCGTGAGGAATACCTATCCGTATTCGGCAGGCTGGCCTGCCCCAAAATATGTGCATACCCAGGAGAGGCTGGCGAAAAGGATCAGGATGTTTTTTATTCGAGGATGTTTGAGCGGGATTGGTATTATAAAAAGCGGCTGGAGATGTGGGAATTCAGGACTTGGTTTTTGCAAATGGAAAACACTAAAAAAGCGGTGGATTTGCTCAAATTGCTAAATGGGTGTAGCGCGACGAGATTTTTGAGAAAAGCGGACAGGATAAATGAGAAAAAATAGCCCCGTTCTTAGAAGTAAATCCGAGGCCGCTCACTTGCGCCGACCGCCCCCGACGAGGGGAGCGGCCCGAGCAAGAGGGCGGGCTTTTTAAGGCCCCGGGAGGAGCGGCTTTTGCCGCCCCTCCCTTGCCTTTTGCGCTGCTATAGGGTAGTTACTCCCCCGGCTCCTCCGAGGGCACGTCCTGGGGCTCCTGGGGGGCTTCCTGGGGCTCCGGCTCACTGTACTCGGCCCAGC
>CAPOAR010000175.1:0-3099 GCA_948670295.1 uncultured Oscillospiraceae bacterium
AACGCACCGAGGCGCTGGAACGCCAAACCCCCGCTCGTTCAGCTTGAACTCCTCCGCCATGGCGGCGAAGGTGTCGAACTTGTACACGGTGGGGGCAAAGATGATTTCACGCTTGTCGGCCATCAGGGCGGCGGAAAACGCGTCCATTTTCTGAGCCATAATGAATCAGTCTCCTTTATTTTTATTGCCTTCGGCGTCCCACTTTTTCTTTCAAGAAAAAGTGGGTAAACAGAACTTCTGTTTCCCGCTTCGCGGGCCTTTTCTATCGGAGGCATCTTGTACGTAGGAACAGGCACAGGGAAACCAAAAGATTTTTTTCGTTCATTTCCGTGTCCTTTCTCGCTCACAAATAAATAGCTAATTCTGTAAGCGGCTTGCGCTCTGCGTGAAGCCGGGCGGGATGAGCACCCTCCGCCGGATAGCCCAAGGGCAGCATCGCAATGGGCATTGTGCCCGCCATCTCCGGGAATGCCGCCAGCAGTTTTTCCGGCTCGAACATCCCAACATAAGTAGTGCCAAGCCCTAAATCGGCGGCTTGGAGCATCATCTGCGTGACGGCGATGGCCGCGTCAATTTCGCCGTGATTCTTCCCGTCGGTCTCCCGCTTCCAGGAGGCCGAGGGATCGTAAGCCACCACCAGGATGACGGGCGGATGGAAATGAGCGGCGGTGCATCCGTCGGCCTTTTCCAGAGATTCCTCGCTTTGAAGAACAAAGATTCGCTGGGGCTGATAGTTGTGCGCCGTGGGAGCGTTGCGCCCGGACTCCAGAATGAGGTCCAGCTTTTCCTGTTCCACAGGCTGGGAGCTGAACTTCCGCAAGGAGTAACGGGCGGCAGATAAGGTCTGAAAATCCATGTGATCCCTCCTGATCTTATTGGATATCCGTCAAAGGCGTCCGGCAGCTGAAGACCTCAATATGGTGCTTCACGTTCTCATAAGTTCCCCGGACCATGGCCTCATTCAGAGAGAAGTAGTTGTGCCGTCCCTCGGACCAGAGGTATTCCTCCGCCCGGAGCGTCAGGCGGTCGAAGCTGGCCGTGGCGATGTTCACCTTCACGATACCCAGCAAAATGGCCTTGCGGAAATCCGCGTCCGTGATGCCGCTGCCGCCGTGGAGCACCAGCGGGATCTGGACCCGGCGGTGGATCTCCTCCAGCACGTCAAAAGCCAGCTTCGGGGCCACAGGGTAATTCCCGTGGGCGTTGCCGATGGCCACCGCCAGGGCGTCCACGCCGGTCTCCCTGTAGAAGACCTCCGCGTCCGCCGGGTCCGTGCAGCGGATGCCGTGTCCGGCCCTGCCGTCTTCGCTGCCGCCTACAAGGCCCAGCTCCGCCTCCACGGTGGCCCCATAGCGCCGGGCCAGTTCCGCCACCTGTTTCGTCCGGGCGATGTTTTCCTCAAAGGGATAGAGGGAACTGTCGAACATCACAGAGGTGAAGCCCAGGTCCAGAGCTTTCTGCACGGTCTCCAAAGTCAGGCCATGGTCCAGGTGGACGGCCACGTCCACCTGGGCCTCCTTCGCGGCCTGGACCATCATGGGTCCCATTAGGGCCAGGGGCGAGTGCTTTAGGCGGACCTCGGCAATTTGCAGGATGATGGGGGTTTCCAGCTCCTCCGCCGCCTGGAGCGCACCCTTAACCATCTCCATGTTACCCACGCTGAACGCGCCAACGCCTCGGTTCTCTGCCTTGGCCTGCTCCAGCAGCTTTTTCATGGTCACTAATGGCATATTGCATTCCTCCTCAATTCCAGAGGTTTTTGTACATCCGCTCCACGTCCGCCTGGGTGATGGGGCGGATCGAATTTGCCGGACTGCCGCTCTCCATGGCGTCGTGAGCCATTTTTTCGATTTGATTGAAAAACGCCGCCCGGTCGATGCCGTATTCCTCCAGCGTCGGAGTCTCCAGCTCCTCCACCAGGGCGGAGGCGGCGGAGAGAAATTTTTCCGCCGCTGCCTGGTGGCCGTCCTCCGCTGAGGCAGCCCCGATGGCCCGGCCCAAAGCGCCGAAGCGGTCATAGGCCCCCTCCAGGGCAAAGCCCAGGCACTCTTTGATCAGCATGGCGTTGGACAAGCCGTGGGCCACATGGAACAGCGCGCCGATAGGGCGGCTCATGCCGTGAATCAGCGTCACGGAGGCGTTGTTGAAGGCCACGCCCGCCTCCAGGGCGGCGACAGCCATTTCCTCCCGCGCCTCGGCGTCGTCCCCGTTGTGGAACGCCCTGGGCAGAAACTTGAAGATCCGCTTCACCGCCGAGAGGGCGAAGATGTCCGACATGGGCTGCGCCTTCCGGGAGGTATACGCCTCCATAGCGTGGCAGAGAGCGTCCAGGCCCGTGGAGGCCGTGATCTTCGGCGGGGCCGTCATGGTGAACTGCGGGTCGCAGACCGCCAGGTCCGGCATCAGCACGCCGCCTTTCAGCAGCATCTTGATATCCCGTTTCGTGTCTGTGATGATGGTGAACTGCGTCGCCTCGGAGCCGGTGCCCGCCGTGGTGGGAATGGCGGCCATGGGCGGCATCTTCACGTCACTGATATGGACAAGGCCACAAATTAAACTATGAAACGGGCTGCTGACATTTTGTACCTGCACTATGAAATAACCGCAAAAAGGGGCGGGAAATCACACTAATGCGTGCGCCCCTTTTACACATTTTGAGAATTAGCCCCTAAAATCGTTTCTTCAATTCCTCAATCCAAGTTTCAATCGTTTCAGCCAAGACAAATTGCTGACGCAAAACAGCCATACCGATTTCAGGAACCTCCGGCGCGTTTTCTTTTTCTCGAAGGTTTTCTTCCAGATATGTTTTCAAATCCTGCACATTTTTTTCAATGCTGTCAACGCAGGATTTTTGCATTTCCAAAGGAACGTTGTCCAAATTTACAATCACAGCATTGAAATCCAGGAACATACGGATAGGCTGGGCGGAGAGTTCTCCCATCAGCCGCTCAAATTCCTGCTCACCGTTGGCCGTCAGCGAGTAGACTGCTTTTTCCGGCATATTGGTTTCCCGCACAGGGACGCTTTGGAGCAGGCCCTTTTCCTCTAACTGAATGACCTTTTTATAGATAGATGGTGTACTGATTTTTACCCATTTTG
>CAPOAR010000176.1:0-3043 GCA_948670295.1 uncultured Oscillospiraceae bacterium
GGGGCGGCCCCGCGTTGCCAGCAGACACACCTCCGCATTGGAGCGCGTCCAGAAGCCCAGCCCGTAAAACCAGCTATCCGCCCGGCGGTTCTTTTTCAGCCAGACAAAGGCCACGCTCTTATAGGTGAAGCCCCACGCCTTGATCAGCCGCAGGGCCTCCGGGAGTTGGGGGAACGTGGCCCACAGGAACAGGGCGCTGTCCGGGGCCGCGATGTCGGCCACAGGCAGGGCGCACAGTTCGTCAATGCTCATGGTGGGATAGTGCCGCTCCGCCGCCCCCTGCAAGCCCTTTTGGGCGTAGCGCCAGGGCGGGTCAGCGTAGATAATGGAATATCCTCCGATGGTTACACCCCTTTCCCGCCCTGGGCCACGGCCTCCTCCGCCCGGCGCACACGTTCAGCGGCGGGGCCGTAAAAGGCCGGGGCGTTCTCAAAGCAAATGTAGCGGCGGCCCGTGTTGACGGCGGCCACCGCCGTTGTGCCGCTCCCGGCGCAGATGTCCGCCACCACCTCGCCGGGCCGGGTGTAGGTACGGATGAAATACTCGCACAGAGAAACGGGCTTTTGCGTGGGGTGGACGGCGTTTGCCACCGTAGGGAACGCCAGCACATTCCCAGGAAACCGCCGCCCGTCCGACTCACCGCTGGTACGCTCAAATTTTCCGTAGTTGGGGCTGTTGCCGCTCTTTCGGTGGATTTTCTTGTACGGCTCCCCCTGCTCAAACTGCGGATCGTACAGCGGGGGCTTCCGATAGAACACCAGAATATTCTCCGATTTTTTCAGCGGGGCGCGGCGGGCGTTGAGAAAGCCGGAGCATCGGCTCTTGTACCACACCCATTCATAGCGGAGCATGGGGAGGTTGGACGCGCCCAGCACCTTGTCATAGGGGCACTGCGCGAAGAACAGCACCGCCCCGGAGGGCTTGACCGCCCACCGCACCGCCTCCCACAGCTCCGGCAGGGGCAAAGGCACATCCCAATAGTTCCGGGTCGTGCCGTAGGGCGGATCGGTCAGGAGCATATCAACCGAGTGCCGGGGCAGGGAGCGCAGGCCCTCGATGCCGTCCATAAGAAACAGGCCGTCCGGGGCCAGGGGCCGCCCGTCCGGGGCAAAGCTCTGGCCACACTGACCAGAAGTAATACATTTTTCCATTGATCACGTTCCTTTTTGATGTACTTTTGTTGCTTCTAATGGTAAAATTGGAGCAAGAGGTGATTACATTGCAATACAAAATTGAAATGGATTTATGTGAAGATTACTGTGAAATGGTGCATAGCTGGATGAAAGAGCATGGTGTCCAGTCCAATAAAGATGGTGAGGATTTATGGTACGATTTTTTTAACTTACAGAAAAAATCTGTCAGTCCCCAAAAGCGCATAGTTCATTACTCAAAAGAATTTGCTTGTCCGTCAGAAGTAGAGCTGGGATTAAAGCTACTTGTGCAAAAATTTGAGAATGGTGACGATGTTTCTCTGCACTTGAGCAAAGATGCTACATCGCCATCCGAATTTGATGGATTACTTTACGACTGGGGAATTTACCATTTTCACCTTGGGGAAACGATTGATCATCAAACAGGACGTATTGAGCGTACTGGCCCAGTTTTATTTGCAAAAATCGACAATGAGAATGTCTATTGTATCAATGTATATAGCCACGGGAAAAATGTTCAGCAACCCTGGGCCAAACAGGATTTGCTGAAAATCATACATAATAATTGGCCCCAAACAATAGCAAGATGGAAACTACCAGATGGAATAGAACTGCATCCAGAATGCATCGCACCTCTATCTGATACTCAGTACGCATCTGTGCGAAAAAATGGAATTAGTACAGCTATTTTTGTTGACAAAGGTATTGCTTACATATCTCCCGGTGGTGGCTATATGTCTACCGGGCATAGTCAGGAAATTGTACTCTACTGCCAAAGAGTTCATAATACACTAAAACTCAATGAGCTTTATGTTCGGGACAATATCACCTCACTTGTGAGACAGATTGAAGAAATCACAGGAAAATCTGTTAGCCGTAGGTTGCGCTTTAAGCTGATTGAAATAGACAATGTTCTTTATGTGGCGGAAATGCAATCAAACATAGCGTTATTCAAAGTCGAATTTCAGTGAGCGCCAAAGACGCGCTGGGCGATGCCGCCCGTCTTGAACAGCATGAAGCACAACAGCACCGTGTAGCCAATAGTCCCCCATATCGCCCCTATGGGGTCGCCGCTGGTGGCGATGCCCTGAATGAGTACTGCATAGATCGCCACGCACACCAGAATGAGCATCCCCTGGAACGCCACGGCAAACAGGGATTTCAGGTAGTTCTGCCCCGTCCCGCCCAGCTCCCGGTTGGAGAGGGTCGCCACAGGGATGGGTGCAAGGCTGGTGAGCAAATATATTTCAATCATGCGGCCATACACCAGCACAAAAATAATGATGTTCAGGGCCGTCATGGTGACATTGATTAAAATGGACTGCATAAACAGCCCCAGCAGGGAGCCGATGTCCATTGTCTCCAGCGTGGCCTCCAGGTCGGCCAGCATATCCGGCGTGACGCTGGTACTGCCCCGTATCAGCCCCGCCGCGCTTGCGATTGCGTTCTGCGACACATCAAATACCGCCATAACGATATTGAATGTGTTTGTCAGGATCAGGATGGCGCAGGACGTTTTGAATACCCACTTGTAGATATTCGCCACGTCAAATTCGTGCATATTATTTTTTTCGAGGATCATCTGGATCAGCTCGTAGGTCGCCACAAAGGTCAAGACCAGCCCGGCGATGGGTAGTATCACCGTTTCGGAAAGCTGGCGGATGAGGGAGAACACCCCGGCGTGCCATGCCGCCGGGGTGGTTCCCACCTGCGCCGCGATCTCCCCGACTTGGGCGTTGACGTTATCGAACAGCCCGCCCAGGTTGCCCATGATCCCGTCAATCAGCAGCTCTTTGAGCCAGTCCGCTATCGCGTCAAGAATACTGCCCAAATTGATCAATGCCATTAAGTTAACCAGAAGTTACCAAAAAGAGAGTTGCAAGGCAGGCAGG
>CAPOAR010000177.1:0-3032 GCA_948670295.1 uncultured Oscillospiraceae bacterium
CTCTGTTATACCACTGCTGTCAACTCTTGGCTTTATTTTTGATCGTTGCTATAAGTTCCAGCTGTGGCCTGAGCTGTTGACCGTGAAGCTGGGGATGCCGGCCGCGTCGCACAGGAAGTTGAAGGCCCTGGCATAGGAACCGCAGGCGCCCTTTAATTCGCCGCTGTGAGGTGCGAAGATTTGAGGAATCACAGCGGCGGCCTTTACATCGTAGGACAGCAGGGTGCAGAGGTAATCGTGGAGGTATTCCACTTTTGCACGGTCCGAGCTGAGCTGACCGGCCTGGGTGATGGCGGGCTGGATATAGTCCAGCGCCGCTTCATACTGCTCCGGAACATTGATGGTAACGGCGAAGTAGTCCAGGTACTGCCAGTAGTTGGTGAAGTTTTGGGGCACATAGTGCTCCAGCCATGTGGTGTTGTTCATGCGGCCCAGTACCTTTTTCACTGCGCTGTAGTCGTCGCCTTTGGCCACCATGGTGTAGGCTGGAGTATTGCCTGGTGCGCCGTCCACCAGCGTCTGCCGGATGGTGTTGTACAGCGCCCGGTCGTAAACGCCGGTAAACACAGCGGGATTGGTCTGCTGAGAGAAGTCCTCTCTGCTCCAGTGGTCTGTGCTGATGGTGTAGCTGCCTGTGACCGTTGGTGCAGGTGCGGCGGAGGGGGCGGACGTGGCTGGTGCAGGTTGAGTCATCTCCTCTTGGTAGGGTTGTGTGCTGTTGATGTAGACGCTGTTAGTGCTCCCATCGTAGTCCACGGCGAAGCCTACCGCCCTCCCGATGTCCCGGAGCATGACAAAGTTGTTTCCGTGAATCTCGTATGCCTCGAATTGAACCCGCTGGCCGTCCACATAGAAGGTCTGGCTGGTGGGCGCGGCGATGAGGGTGACGTTTGCCGCCTGGGCGGCGGGGCCGCTCAGGGCAAGGCCCGCGAACACGCCCACGGCGAAGGTGATGGCAGTTCCTTTTTTCATAGCGTTGGCCTCCTTGTAATCATGTTTTGGTTCCGCAACCGCAACATTACCACAAGGAATGCCCGAAGTCGAATACTATCGCCGAACAGTGGAAACCGTTCGCGGACAGCTTACACTGTCTGCTCCACCCCACGGACACACCAGCGGTAGGCGGGCTGGTTTTCCACGCACGTATACAGCGTGATGCCGTTTTCGGCGGTGGAGGCCAGGCCGGAGGTATCCGTCACGTCCACCTTGGTCACGCTGGACACAGCGTAGGTGCGGGTGCCCAGCACGGTGGTGAACGTGATGATGTCGCCGGGGTTCAGCGTGTGGATCTTGCCGAAGTCATTGCGCACACCTCTGTTGTGCCCGGCGATGGGAACATTTCCATTCCAAATGCTGGTGTTCTCAAAATGGCCCGCGCCCTTCAGCAGGGCGGCGCTGTCCGTGCCCTCATACACGCCTAGTACAGCCTCCCGTTGCGGACGAAGTCCTCGGTGGGGATGCCGGAGGGATCGTCGCCCAGCGACAGCTGATACACCTTGTCGATGCGAAGCTCGTCCAGAGGGCCCGAGGTGTACTCCTCCACCTTGACGGGGTAGTAGCAGCTCCGCTCCGGCTCCTGGGAGGACGGGGTGGATGAGCTGGGAGCGGCGGCAGCCAGAGCGGGGGTACACCCGGCCATCAGCAGAGCCAGGGCACACATTGCGGTGAAAATACGTTTCATCTTGATTTCCTCGACTTTCTGATTAGATTTATCCTGGAAATGACATGGTTTAGATACTACCGCCCCCTTTCCCGGGGCGGTCCGCGCTGTTGGAGATACTCGTTCCAGTCCTTGCCTTTGGCTGGGACTCGGGTGGACACCTTCAGCCCCCGGCCCTCATATTCCGCCCGAAGCTTCTCGGTAGCGGTCCGGCCCGGATCGTCCGCATCCAGGCACAGCACCACATGGCGCAGGTGGGGGTTGTCCCGCAGGTAAATGTTCAGCCCACCCTCGTAGAGCCCGCACAGGGCGATGGCATTGGAGCGGATCTCCCGGTGGAGGGTGCAGAAGCTCATCAGGTCGATGGGGGCCTCAAACACCAGCACCCATGGGATGGAAGGGTCGCAGGGGATGGGGAAGGCGATGCTTTTGTCGCTGCCCAGCACATCCCGCTTAAAGCTGACGCCGTCCTTGTCATAAGTGCCCCGTTTGCAGGCAAATTTGGGTTGACCATTGCCATCCCGGCCCACAAACACGCAGTTGTGGTACTTCTCGTCCTCGTACAGCAGGCCAGTGTTGAGGAAAGCGCGAATGACCTGGGGAGCGATGCCCCGCTTGTGCAGGTAGGCAAACACCTGGCGGTTGTCCCCGTTGGCTGGGGGCAGGGCGAATTCAGGGCGTTCCTCCTCCTCGGGGGGCGGTCTGGGGCGGTTGGTTCTGGATGAGTCTCTGGTTTGACCGTTGAAGTCCAGCAGATACTCCACCGCCTCCCGGAACCCCTTCCCCTCAAACTCCTGGAGAAAGGTAATGGCGTCTCCTCCTGTACCGCTGGAGTACCGCTTCCAGGTGCGCCGGTCCTTGATGCGGATGCTGTCCATTTCCCGGGTGGTGTAGTACCGTCCGATCCGCTTGAGCTGGTACCCCAAATGCTCCAGCAGATCCGGCAGATCCGTGTCCTTGGCGATTTCCATCTCCTTATCCGTAAATTTCCAGAAGTCCTCCCGGTCTGTTTTTTGTCTCGTGATCATTACCCCCTTTCAGCTGAAACGCAAAACAGCCCGGGAGAGCGTCCCACAATTGGGGGCGTTCTCCCAGGCTGTTCAGCGATTTTGCTTTCGTTGTTTTGACGGGCGGCAAAACCCTTTGCGGGCTTGCTTTTTTCTTGAGGCAGATTGATAACGAGCTGTTATGTATACCATATTTTGTGCACATCGGGGAAACCACCACTATGGCTTGAATGGTCGCGGGACAAGTGGTATACTGTCTAAAGCTGAAGATTACAGGAGGATGGGGAAAATGATTTTTGTCTGCGATCACCAATGCCATTAAGTTAACCAATAAATTCCAAAAGAAAGAAAAAAGCCTTGACAAA
>CAPOAR010000178.1:0-3021 GCA_948670295.1 uncultured Oscillospiraceae bacterium
ATTTGCTGTTCGTCTGTTTCCTACTGCGGCTACTGGTTTGCCTGACCGCTTGCCAAGAGCAATAGTTTTGAGGATCAAATCCTCCGCCGCCCGAAGGGCTTCGCCGCAGGAAATGTGTTCCGGCATGGACAGAAGCCTGTAATGCTGCGGCGGCAGAACCGACAGATAATCGTAGAACCCGGCGATTTCCTCCAAACGGGAGTCATCCAGATTTTTTAGAATCCCGCGATATACTTCTCCGTCCTTTCCGGGACAGCCTACCAACAGTCCGGCTCGATGCTCGTTGATCTCCGCTTTTCGCAGAAACGGACGTTCCTCCCGGCTTTCCAGCAGTCGGTAAAGCTGAGCCAAACCCTCCTGATGCTGCACCAGAAGGTGAATCAGACATCCGTCCTCCAGCATAGTTTCCAAGCCATAGAGCACCTTGAAATCCAGCTCTCCCGGTTCTGCGTCCCGGCGCAGTTTCTCGATCGCCCGCGCCGCCTCCATAAACCCGCCTGCATTTTGAAAATCCGTGATCGCAATGGCTCGGATGCCGGCTTCACGGGCGCTGTGGATCCACTCCTCCGGGGAAAGAATACCCTCCCCCGGGGTAAAATCTGTGTGGCAGCTCAATTCCGTCCTTTCCGCCGATTTCCTGTGCTTGGAATTTCTCTTGAAATGTGCGCGGCAAACCGAAGGAACTCTCCTTATGAAATCTTACACATAAAACTCCTCCATGGTATCCAGGCATAAGCACCCCAGCCGTCCTCCGGGATAGGCGCACCCGCAGTCGATGCCAATCATTGTATTGCGATGGAAAATCCGGTCCGGCAGTTCCGGTTTCCCGATTTGCCTGAAGAGCAGCCGGGTGGGGGTGTGCCCGAAAACGAGGGTTTTGTCCGGAAAATAGGCGGTCTCCGGGTCCGGGCGGCAGAACAGAAAATCCTCCAGGCCATATTCCTCTAAAGGACGGGCGGCGGAAAAATGCTCCAGCCCGGCGTGGACCAGGACAAATTTTCGCCTCTCCACGGTGACCTCCTCATAGGCGGACAATTCCGGCAGATACTCACACACCGTCTCCATTTCTTCCCCGCTGAACTGGAGAAATTGCAGAATGGACGCCTTTCCACCGTTTTGAATCCATTCCTGCATCTGTTCCTGTTCCGTTTTGCTCAATGACTGTTCCTCTCCCTGGCGCATGGTGCGCAAAAGGGAGGGCAGCACCGCGGCGGCCAGCAGCTCATGGTTTCCCAGAAGCCCAATTACGTTGGGACGCGCCGCCATATCCAGCAGGATTTTGAACCCGTCCGGCCCCCGGTCCAGTACGTCCCCCAACACATAGAGCGTATCGTCTCCCGTGAACTCAATGATCTCCAGCATGGACCGGTATTTTTTATAACAGCCGTGAATGTCCGATATTACATAGGTCATCGCGTTTTCCCCCTTTTCTCTGTGCTTCCCTCAGAAGTGGCCAGCAGGAAACCAGCTTTTCCGTTATAGCCGCAGCCGAATCGAATATCCGCGTCTTTGGGAACCGGCCGCTGGATTGCGCGGCATAGTCCATCCAGGTTTTCGAGTCGCATATCCCCAGGTACATTGACATATAGCACTGCGGATACGATTTTCCGGCCCCGCTCCGGCGCCATTTCCGCCGCTGCCAGCGGGGCCAGGCGTATCAGTTCGTCCATTGACGCGCAAGGAGGGCTTTCCAAAAGGAACGCTGCCCCGCCTTTTTGCAGAACCGTCAGATCATCCACATCCAGGCAAATCAGACTGGAAGCGCCGCACAGCACTCGTTTCAAAAGCGCGTAATCCGTCTCCCTGAGAAGCCGTTTTCCTGCTGGCCTCTTTTCCATAAACGCACAATCCTTTCCTTCAAATGGATTTTCCGCAATGTTAGCACACCCCCCTGTACCAAAACAAGTACAGAGGGGTGGTTGCTATCCGCGCTGCGTTTATGGTACAATAACCCATCAGGAAAAGGAGGTGCCGCCGTGTCCATAAACATCCTTCCCTTCCGGGTTTATCAGGTCCTCTCGGAACATACCGACGCCGACCACGCCCTGCCCATGGGGGAGCTGCTCCGCCTTCTGCGGACGGAATACGGCCTGCGCTGTGACCGGCGGGCGGTGTATGCCGCCCTGGACAAGCTGCGGGCCGTGGGCTGTCATATCCCGGAGTATCAGGATGACAGCGCGGGCTACCGGCTGTTGTCCCGCCCGTTGGAGCCCTCGGAGGTCCGGCTGCTGTCGGATGCCGTGTCCGCCTTTCCGGGCATCTCCCAGCGCCAGTGTGAGCGGCTGCTGAAGAAGCTGGGGCGGGGCCTGAGCCGCTGGCAGCGGGAACAGTGCCCTCCTCTCCCTGTCAAAACGCCTTGGAGAGGTGTAAACCAGGAGGCGTTTTTGTCTATCGAGGTGCTGGAGGAGGCGGTTTCCCGCTGCTGTCAGGTACAGTTTCAGTACATGGAATACGGTATGGACAAGAAACTTCACCCCCGCCGGGAACGGCCCTATCAGGTGTCGCCCTATGGGCTCTATTTTACCAACGGCAATTATTATCTGCTCTGCCGGTATCAGGGCGCGGAGAATATCAGCCACTACCGGGTGGACCGGATCCAGTCCCCGGTCCTGGTGGAGACCCAGCCGGTCGAGCCACTGCCGTCAGGACTGGATTTAGGGCGTTACGTCCGTGAGCGGGTCTACCCCTTTCCCGGCGAGGCCGTCCGGGCGGTGCTGCGCTGCGAGGCGGATTTGGCCAGCGACGTGCTGGACCGGTTTGGCATGGAGACCCAGCTCCGGGACAACGGAGACGGTACATTTGATGCCACGGTCTTCACCGGGGCCGCAGGGCTGAAATTCTGGGCGCTGCAATATGTGGCGGTGTGCCAGGTCCTGGAACCGCTTGGGCTGCGGCGGGAGATTGGCGAAATTCTGCGGAATGGATGGGAGAGGTATGAAACGATGTCAGAAACTGTTGCTGATGTTAGGACAAAATAAAAGAATACAAGATATAACTGGAGGTTCTCAATATGTATCACGG
>CAPOAR010000179.1:0-2966 GCA_948670295.1 uncultured Oscillospiraceae bacterium
GCTTCTTTCCTCGCCTTTGTTTACCTCGCTTCTATCGCTATTTTGTTGATTTAGCACACCTTCCTTGATTTTTCAAACAAGGCCTAACCCTCGTCCGGAAGATTCCACGCTCCTGCGGCACGACACGGGCGTCCTGCCCGGTCTGATTTGACCGGGTGGGACGCCCGCTTTCTGGGTAATTGCTCAGTTCATTTGCCAGCCGCCAGGCCAGCCGGAACCCGCAGATAAAGCTGTCCATGGACAGTTCCTCCGCCAAACGGTCCTTTGCGTCAATGAGACGGAGAACCATCTTCCGCTCCGGCTTGTCCAGTTTTAGAATAAGCTGCTTATGGAGGACTTCGATTTCCGTGCGGGTGTCCGCCGCCTGGGGCGGCGTGTAGAAGCTGTCGTATAGGGCTGTCAGGGTCTTGTTCATGCTATCGCCTCCTTGTGGCACAAACATATACCACAGGTTGGCGGGGAAAGCTACTGAAATTTTTGGGCATGTGCCTTTCTTGTTGGATGCGTCTTGTTGATATAGTTCCTCTGCAGATTTTGGGGTGGGGTGCCACAGCTACATTTTACGCATTTCCCGATAAATCACTTCTGCCAAGGCACTCATAATAGCGTTATATTTAGCCTGATCCTCAAAAAGTGCCGTATAGGTATCCTGGGCTTCCATATAGCTGTCTTGGGCGGCATCGCCAAACGCCTTGGGGAAAATGCTCTCCGTGAAAATCTGCGGGTCAGCGGTCTTTGCCATACTGGCCAGCTTCTTATTGGTCATCAGCTTGGCGTGGAGTGCATTCAGCAGCACCCGGTCACCTTCGGTAAAGGCCCCCTTGTACTTCTCATTAATCTTCTCAATAATCTCGTCCAGAGGCTCCTTGGGGTCGTGCCCCGCCGCCCCCTTTTGCTTGGCCGCTTCGTAGACGCCTTTTTCCTCCTGGAGCGTGATTGTCCCCTCAAAGGACTTTTGCAGCTTATAATACTCCAGCTTCAGCTTGCCCTCCAGATCAACCATATCCACCGCTTCCACTGGGAGCAGATTCAACAGATAGGAGCAGAACACGAATTCTTTGTGAAGATCCTTATCGAACATTCTGACAATCTGGGAAATGTAGCTGTACCACTTGACCAGGTTGCGGGCCTGCCGCCGGAACTGGTAACGCTCGTCTGTTGTTTTCTGATTGTATTGATCCGCCACAGGTTTCAAAACGCTGGTCATCCGGCCCACGGCTTTGGAATCCTGCTTGCCCGGTTTGAAATACTCCTTGGCAAATGCCTCAATATCCACATCGGAGTAAATGCCAAAGCCCCGTAGCTCCTTCTGCGTCTGATAGATCAGATCCACATTCACTTCCTGCTGCAGCGTGGTCTCCTGGTAGAAGGGCTGGAACGCTGCCAGAATATCCTCCTGGGAATTCACAAAGTCCAGCACAAAGGTATCCTCTTTGCCGGGGCAAGTGCGGTTCAGCCGGGAGAGGGTCTGCACCGCCTTCACGCTTTTCAGCTTCTTGTCCACAATCATGGTGTGCAGCAGTGGCTCATCAAAGCCGGTCTGATACTTCTCCGCCACAATCAGGACGTTGAAATTCTCGTGGAACTCCGCCTTGGTCTGGGTCTCAGCAATGTGGCTGCCGTCCCGGCGCACGTTCAGCTTGGGCTCGGTGTACTCCTCGTCACCATCCTGCACAGTGCCGGAGAAGGCAATTAGAACCTCCACATCGTCATATTTCTGACTTTCGATATACCGCTTGACCTCGTGGAAATAGCGGACTGCCGCCAGCCGGGAGGAGGTGACCACCATCATCTTGCCCCGCCCGCCGATTTTGTGCCGGGTGGTCTCCCGGAACGTTTCCACGATGATCTGCGACTTTTGACTGATGTTGTAGGGGTGTAGCTCCTGATACCGGCGGATCACCTTTGCCGCACGGCTGGCGGGGAGGTCGGGGTTGTCTTCCATGGTCTTGGCGATTTTGAAACAGGTTTCGTAGGTCATGTAGTTCTGGAGTACATCCAAGATGAATTTCTCCTCAATGGCCTGCCGCATACTGTAGATGTGGAACGGGTGGAAGCTGCCGTCCTCATATTCCGTTCCGAACAGCTCCAGCGTCTTATCCTTGGGCGTGGCGGTAAAGGCGAAGAAGGACAGGTTCCTGTGGCGGCCTTGGGAGATGATCTCGTTCATCAGCTTGTCGTCCGGGTCAAGCTCCTCCTCGGCTTTGCCCTCCAGCTCGGCGTACTCCCGTAGGGCCTCCTCGGTGTCTGCCAGCGCCGTTTTCAGCTTGAGGGCGGCGCTGCCTGTCTGAGAGGAGTGGGCCTCGTCCACGATGATGGCAAAACAGCGCCCGGTGGCCTTGTCCACCTCCTGGAAGATCACCGGGAACTTTTGCAGGGTGGTGACGATGATCCGCACCCCAGCGTTCAGAGCGTCCCGCAGATCCTTGGAGGTCTTGTTCTCACCGATGGTTTCCACCGCCCCCAGCGTGTGGTCAAAGCCAGAAATCGTTTCCTGGAGCTGGGCGTCAAGGACAGTCCGATCCGTGACCACCACCACGCTGCTGAACACGGGCCTGTCCTCCTGGCTGTGCAGCGACGCCAGCCGGTAGGCCGTCCAGGCGATGGAGTTGGACTTACCCGAACCTGCGCTGTGCTGGATCAGGTAGTTCCGCCCGGCACCGTGCGCCGACACGTCGGCCAGCAGCTTCCGCACCACGTCCAGCTGATGGTAGCGGGGAAAAATCAGCGCCTGCTTTCGTACAGTCTTCACGGTGCCGTCTGGGAGCCGTTTTTTCTCCCCCTTCACCTGCAAATGGATGAACTTTTGAAGGATATCCATCATGCTGTCCCTCTGAAAGACCTGCTCCCAGAGATAGGCCGTGGGGTAGCCGTCCGGATTTGGAGGATTGCCTTTGCCGCCGTCCTGTCCGGCCCCGTTGGAGCCCTGGTTGAAGGGCAGAAAGTATGTATCCTTCCCCGCCAGC
>CAPOAR010000180.1:0-2808 GCA_948670295.1 uncultured Oscillospiraceae bacterium
CCAGGAGGAAATACTCATCGGGCAGACAGCCCTGACTCTCCAGGCGGTGTTTCAGCTCCTGAAATACATCTGACGCTGTTCGCTGGCCCGCATACTCCAAGTTGCGGGGATCGTCTGCGGAGGGTTCCCATCGCTCAAACTCAATAACATTCATTTTTTTGACTCCCTTTTAATAGATAATAGATTTTTGACTTGCCGCAGTCGAACCGGGTATGCTATGATAAACTAGAACAAAGTTTTGCTTTGAAGGTGGTGTGCTTCATGGGGGACCGGACTTATCTGGCCATTGATCTCAAAAGTTTTTACGCTTCGGTGGAGTGCGTCGAGCGGGGCTTGGACCCTCTCACTACCAACCTCGTGGTGGCGGATTTGAGCCGCACGGAGAAGACCATCTGCCTCGCCGTAACGCCCTCCCTGAAAGCCTGGGGCATCTCCGGCCGGGCGCGGCTGTTCGAGGTGGTCCAGCGGGTCAAGGAGATCAACGCCGCACGCCTGCGGGAGGCTCCGGGGCGGCAGTTCACAGGCTCCTCCAGCAGCGATACCGAATTGAAAGCCAATCCGGCTCTTTCTGTAGATTATATCGCAGCCCCGCCCCGAATGGCCCATTACATGGAGTGGAGTACGAAGGTTTACGGCGTGTACCTCAAATACATCGCGCCGGAAGATATCATCAATTACTCGATTGACGAAGTGTTTATAGACGCCACCAACTACCTGGAGACTTACCGTCTCAGTGCCCGCGACCTCACCATGAAGATCATTCTGGATGTGCTGAAGACCACCGGAATCACAGCCACGGCGGGCATCGGCCCAAATCTCTACCTTTCTAAAATCGCCATGGACATCTGGGCCAAGCGCATCCAGCCGGACAGGAACGGCGTCCGCATCGCTCAGCTGACGGAGAAGAGCTACCGCCATAACCTGTGGACCCACCGTCCCTTGACGGATTTCTGGCGGATAGGACCCGGGTACTCCAAGAGATTAGAAGCGGAGGGCCTTTTCACTATGGGTGATATTGCCCGCTGCTCCATCGGAAAGCCAGAAGATTATTACAATGAGGAACTGCTGTATAAAATGTTCGGCGTAAACGCGGAGCTCCTGATCGACCACGCCTGGGGCTGGGAGCCCTGCACGATTGCCGATATCAAGGCATACAAGCCGGAGACCAAAAGCATGGGGGCCGGGCAGGTATTGCAATCCCCTTACCCATACGAGAAAGCCCGCCTGGTGGTCCGGGAGATGGCGGACCAGCTGGCGCTGGACTTGGTAGACAAGGGGCTGGTGGCGGATCAGCTGACGGTGACGGTGGGCTATGACATTGAGAATCTGACAATTCCCAGCCGTCAGAAGAAGTATCAGGGAGAAGTCACGGCGGACCGCTATGGCCGCTCCGTCCCCAAGCACGCCCACGGCACCGCTAATTTGGAGGAATACACCGCCTCCACAAAGCGGATCATCGCCGCTGCTTTAGAGTTGTTTGACCGCATCATTGACCGGAGCCTTCTGGTCCGCCGCCTGACAATCACCGCGAACCGTGTACTGCCAGAGGGGGAGGCCCCCAGGAAGGAGACGTTTGAGCAGCTGGACCTGTTTACCAATTATGCCGCCGTTCAGGAACAGCAGGAGCGGGAGGCCGCGGATTTGGAGCGGGAGAGGATGGTGCAGAAGACGGTACTGGACATCAAAAAGCGGTTCGGCAAAAACGCTATTCTGAAGGGGATGAACTTTCAGGAGGGCGCGACGGCCAAGGACCGGAACCGCCAGATAGGAGGGCACAAAGCATGAGCGGACCGTATGACGATATCATCAATCTGCCGCATCCCACCTCGGAGCGGCATCCCCGGATGCCTATGGCGGCCCGGGCTGCGCAATTCAGCCCCTTCGCGGCCTTGACAGGCTATGAGGACGCCGTTCATGAAACTGCCCGCCTCACCAGCAGCCGGGCCGAACTGACCGAAGAGGAGAAGTCCATTTTGGACGCGAAGCTCCAGCGTATGCTCCCAGGTACAAAAGCTGCGTTCACCTTTTTTCGGCCTGACGGTAAAAAAGAAGGCGGGGCATATCTTACGGCCTCGGGCATAGTCAAGCGAATAGACAGCTGTGCCCGCGAGGTAGTCCTGACAAATGGGCAGAGAATTTTCGTTGATGATATTCTGCAAATTCAATGTGAGGCGTCCGAAGATTGAAAAAGAGAAGGGGCCAGCCGGCCCCCTCCTTATGTGCCTCATGCGGTTCTGGCGAGGCCATGCGCGCGCAGCAGGCGCACAAATGTGGACGCCTCCTTGCAAATGTCCGCCCGGGCCTCGGGGTGCTTCTCCCTCACAATGTTTCGGAATTTTGACCAGATGATGTCGGCGGACCGTTCACCGCACCGGAGGAGGAAGCTCTGGAGGTTCAAGCCCTCGTCAAGAAGGGCTGCCGCATCGTAAATGGCCTGGCGCTCGCATCTCGTTTCCAGCCGGACCGCCGTCCGCAGCAAAGCCCAGAGTAGATCGGTGATCACAGGCCCGTCGTAGCATTCCAGGAGCTTTTCGCCAAGTGCTCCGCCCTTATTTTCGGCGGCCAGTTTTTTCCCGCGCTCCAGACGCTCCATTTTCTCTGCCAGTGTTTCCTCCGGCAGTTCCCGTGCCTTTGCGGCCAGGGGCAGGGCGGCCTCCAACGGTGCGATATCCGCAACGCGGTCAGACGGGCCAAGGGCCAGCGCGCTGAGAGCTTCCAGGGTGATTTTTTCGAGCAGGGTTTCCGGGGTCATATCCGGTCTTGTGTATTCCATGATGCGCCTCCTCTTTTATGGGTCTTTCTCCCTGA
>CAPOAR010000181.1:0-2793 GCA_948670295.1 uncultured Oscillospiraceae bacterium
CCCAGGATGCAGAGTGTTTCCGGCATCTCCGAAACCAGGGGCAGATTGTTCCCGCCGGTACCAGCTCTGGCAGGTATTGTAGGAGAAATCCTGTGCGGCCCGGTGTAGCGGGCGTCGATGCCGTGGTTCTCATAAACGCTCAGGACGAGCGGCTGGTGGCCGTGTTCCTGGGCCCGGAGTGTTCCCGCCACATCCTCAGAGTATTCCATGACGCTGCCGCCCTGGTCATTGAGGCAGAGGACGGAGGGCATCATATTTCCGCCGGCACTGCCTTTCAAGGTGGGAGCAATCTCCGCCTGGTAGCCAATGGTCCCGGCGGCGGCGCCCGCTCCAGCACAAAACCCAGCGGAAAAGAGGAGTCCCGCGGGATTCCGGCCCCCGCCTCCGTCGGCCCCTGCTAATGTAGGCGCTCTGCTTTCCGGCGTAAAGATCCTTGCCTGCTGGGTATCCCAGGGAGTCAGGCAATCTTGTGCAATAAAGGTCTGCTGCTTCATCCCAGACTGAGCACTTAACGCGCCAGCCACATCGTGGAGATCCCGCACTTCATCTCTCTGGTTTGCGGCGAAGGCAATGGAGCCAATTGCTGGGGCGGCCAGCGGCACCAGCCCCGCTTGGGCTTTCAGCGCCAATTCCAACTGCTCCGGCAGGTTTTTTCCCCGTTCAGATGCCCGCCGCAGGATACCCAGGCAGGCTTTTCTGGTCAAATAGTATTTGGATGGGACGTCCTCCTGCAAAATCGCAGATGAGGAAGATTCGACGGCGTCTTTGGGGCACTCCGAGGTGTTGAGCGTCCCACCGCACCCAAGCCACTGTGGATCGATTTCCCAATATGGCCCCAGAATATTTCCAGCGCCTTCCCGGAGGTTCAATAACATGAAGCTCTGGTTCCTCAATCTGGAGGAACGCCTCGAGGACCTGGCGGAAGTCCGAGCCCGGCCTTTTCCGCCCCGTCTTCGGGTCCCGCCCGCTGGAGAGGCAGCCGGGCACATTTTCCCACACGGCAAATCTGGGCCGAACATGGACACCTGTCCATCCATGACGTTTTTCCTCATCTCTCATCTCCTTGATAATCCGTATCTGTTCCATAAAAAGGCCGGAGCGGGAGCCGGTCAACCCGGCGCGCGCTCCGGCCACAGACAGTCCTGGCATGGGCTGCCGCCGCAGATGATATCCACGGCCGGGAGCTTGGCCCCGTCCAGCTTCGTGACGTCCCCCACATGGATCATGCCGGGGAAGCGGTATTTTGTCACCTCAATGGGGAAGGCTTCGATCTCGCTGGCCCAGAGGGGTTCAATCCCCGCCCGGACCGCCGCGAGGGGAAAGCCGCCGATCCCGTCAAAGAGGCTTCCCATGGTCAGCTTCATCCCATCACCATCCCCTGGGTGGGAGAGAAACCCATGGATTGAATTTCCTCGGCTTGGATCTGCCGCACGGGGATGCCCAGGGACTCCGCCAGCTTCCGCTCTCCCTCCATTCCGGCGCTGATCCGGTCCCCGCACAGCCACAGTTCTCTGCATAGCTCCAGCATCTGGTTTCCCATATCAATGCCAAGCTGCCGCTCCGCCGGATCGCTGTCATCCAGTATCTGTGGATAGAGAAGATGCGGGGCAAAAGGCGTGACATTTTGAGAGATGGCATAGCGGCAAGCCTGCCGCGCAAAATCCAGATTTTTCTCCACATCCCCGGAGAGAGGGGAGGCAATGTATACCAGTTTGTTCATATTGTTTCTCCTGTCATGGTTTTGGAGCGACCGCGTGCGCGATGTTCCGGGTGGTGTTGATTGCTGTTTGGGCCGTGTATACCGCGCTCATGATATTGGCGTGGGTGGTGGTGTCCAGGCCGAAAGTCCCGGCGATGCGGGGAACCTCCCCGGCGGAGAGCATCAGCCCCAGGCCCAGCAGGGCGTGGTCCTTGAAAACCATCAGGCCCGCCACCAGCATGGTGGATTGAAGGAACGCAGTCAGGCACAGTCCGATGACCTGCTTGATCCACTGGACAAACCCGTCTATGTAGCCCCGGGGGACGCTGAACATGTAAAGACTGCCCACGGCGATCTGGATGAGCAGGATGCCGCCACGCTTCAGATTGCTGAAAAACACCTTGATTACGGCGTAGGCCATGAGGATGATGCAGAACAGCAGCATGAAGGGGCTGGTGAGGACGCTCAGGCCAAAGTCCAGGGTCTGTCCCGCCATATCCACCAGGCTGTCCACGCTTTGGAGGTCCGCAATGATGGCCTCTCCCACGGTGCCGATACTGCTTCCGTATCCGGTGAGTCCGGTGGCGAAGGTTCCCTGCAAGGAGACTGACAGGGCGTAGAGCCGGACCGGCACAGTGGTGAAGAGACTGACGGCCATAAAGCCCTTGAGGGCGTTGATGGCGGTCTGCTGGAGGTTCCCCCGGCCGGAGGAGTATTCGATTCCGAACTCAAAGGCCGAGACCACCAGGCTGACGGCGAACAGCGCCCAAGCCAGCTGGGAGAAAAAAAGAATAATGGCCTGCACCCATTCCAGGTCAAAGAGCTCCACGCCCATGTTCCCCATCTCGGCGAAGAAGTTGCCGAGGAAGCCGACAATTTGTCCGTAGAACCAGTCGATGAGGTTATCCATGACCGTGGAGGCGACAAAGTCCCAGATAAAAATGTGGTTCACCTCCTATTACAATATAATTTGGTTGATTTTTGGTAAGAAGAAACAGGCACACCGCTGTACTGCGGTGTGCCTGCTTAAAAAGCAAGCGGCAAATGCCCATGCAATTGTGATATGTGCTTATCCAAATGATGGACCGTGGAAT
>CAPOAR010000182.1:0-2733 GCA_948670295.1 uncultured Oscillospiraceae bacterium
CTTCCTTCCTATTTCCCGGCTGTTTGCCACTGGCGCTTCCTGTTCCTCACTCCGCCTCTTCCTTCCGGAACTGCCGGGCCTCGTTTGTAAACAGGATAGATTCCAGGATATTTTTTTTCAGCAGCGCCAGGAACTGCTCCGCCTGGGCGGAGAGCTTGCCCCCCTTCAAGGCGATCCACCCGATGCGGATGCCGCTTTTTTCCGCCAGGGGCAGGGTAATAATCTTCCGGTAGCCGCCGCTCTTCGTGATCAGGCCGCTTCCGGTGGTAAAGCCGTCGGTATAGGACAGCACCCGCAGCATCGCGCTGCGGCTGTTCACCCGGATATGCCGGGCGGGCTTTTTTAACGACAGCATCCGGTACTCCTCGGAAAAGTCTACCGCCACGCCCTGCTCCCGCTCAAAGGAGACGTAAGGATAGCCCGCCAGGTCCGCCTCCCGCACCGCCGTTTTCTCCGCCAAAGGATGCCCCCGGCGGACGTAGACGCAGGGATCCACTACGGCAATCTCATGAAAAACCAGCGCCCGGGAATCCAGGAAGCGGAAGATGATCTTCTCCGTCAGCTCCGTCAAACAGATGACCCCGATATCCGCCCGGTGGTCGTATACGTCGTCAATGACGGCGTCCATGTCCACCTCCCGGACCGAAAATTGGTAGCGGCTGGCCTCCGGGGCCTGGAGCAGCTCAATGAAGGCGTCCTCCGTAAAGGGGTACCGCTGAGAGGATACGGAAAGGTGCGTAGCCGGAGCGGCGTTCCGTGCCTCGCCATAGCGGCTCTCAATCCACTGTTTCTGCTCTAGCAGGGACGCGGCGTAGCCCAGGAACTCCCGCCCGTCCGGCGTAAATTCCACGCCCCGGTTGCTGCGGACAAAAAACTGGATGCCCAGCTCTTCCTCCAGTTCCCGGATGGCGGTGGAAATGCCGGACTGGGAGAGGAACAATTTGTTCGCCGCTTTGTTGATGGAACCGCATTTGGAGATTTCTACCACATAAGTCAGCTGCTGAAATGTCATGACACCGTTTCCCCCCATAAAAGTTCAAAGGGTATTATAAAGTACTTTTCCGGGAATGTCAAATGGTTATCACTTAAAACGCTAACAAATTCTCAAAAACTCATACTAACACCCCCCAGGGAAAAATGGTATTCTATTATTGGAAGTTGACAAAAAACTAAAGCACCGCTCTTTAGTCCCTGGTCAACATTACCGTAATTCCGCTGTATAATTCTCTCTCCACACACTCTCACAAGACCGCCCGGTACTGTCAGGGAAAAAGCGTTCCATAGCAGAAAAACTGAACCCAAACTTTTTCCGGCAAAAACCGACGCCAGGCGGCACAAAAAGAAAGGACGGTAAACTATTATGAACTGTAAGAACAAAGGCTTCGCCACCCGCCAGATTCACGTAGGCAAGGTCGAGAACGCCGCTGGCTCCCTGTGCGCTCCGATTTACCAGACTTCTACCTTTGAATTTGAGTCTGTGGAGCAGGGCGGAGCCCGCTTCGCTGGTAAGGAAGCTGGCTATATTTACAGCCGCCTGGGCAACCCCACTACCGCGCTGGTAGAGGCCAAGATGGCCGACCTGGAAGGCGGCGAGGACGCCCTGGTGGCCGCCTCCGGCATGGGTGCTATCTCCACTGCCCTCTGGAGCTCCGTAGTTGCTGGCGACGAGATCGTGGCGGACGAAACCCTCTATGGCTGCACCTACTCCCTGCTGGAGCATGGCATGAGCCAGTTCGGCGTCAAGGTTACCCTCACCGACCTGAGCAACATTGAAAACCTTAAAAAGGCTATGACCGACAAGACCAAGGTGGTGTACTTCGAAACCCCATGCAACCCCACCATGAAGATTCTGGACATTGCCCTCATTGCCAAGACCGCCCATGACTTCAAGTCCGATATCCGGGTGATCGTGGACAACACCTTCTGCACGCCCTACCTCCAGCAGCCCCTGGCCCTGGGCGCCAACACCGTGGTCCACAGCGCCACGAAATACCTCAACGGCCACGGAGACGTCATCGCGGGCGTCATTGTCGGCGACAAGGAATTTGTGGGCAAGTGCCGCATGTTCGGCCTGAAGGACCTGACTGGCGCGGTCATGAGCCCCTTCGACGCCTTCCTGATGGCCCGTGGCATGAAGACCCTGGACATCCGTATGGAGCGCCACTGTGCCAACGCTAAGAAGGTGGCCGAGTTCTTCGAGTCCCATCCCGCCGTCTCCAAGGTCTACTATCCGGGCCTTGCGAGCTTTGAGGGCCACGAAATTGCCTCGAAGCAGATGAAGCTGCCCGGCGGCATGATCGCCCTGGAACTGAAGGCCGACAAAGCCGCTACCGCCGCCGCCCTGAACAAGCTGGAGCTGTGCACCGTGGCCGTCTCCCTGGGCGACGCCGAGACCCTGGTGGAGCATCCCGCCACCATGACCCACTCCACCTACAGTGCCGAGGAGCTGAAGGCTGCTGGCATCTCCGAGGGCCTGGTCCGCGTCAGCGTGGGCCTGGAAGATGCTGAGGACATTATCGCCGACTTCAAGGCCGTGCTGGACCCCCTGGTGTAATTTCCTTACATTTCAGCGGCGGGCAGGTCTTTACTGCCCGCCGCCTTTCTGGTACAATGGACTTGGACGGAACCGGAGTCCCATCTCCGCCACCTCCAAGCAAAGAAACGAAAGGAGACAACAGCGCATGAAAGACATGGTAGAAATCCGCTGGCACGGCCGGGGAGGGCAGGGGGCGA
>CAPOAR010000183.1:0-2704 GCA_948670295.1 uncultured Oscillospiraceae bacterium
GGCGAAGTACATCGCCGGGGCCATCGCCGGGGCCCTGAGCCGCAGCGGCCGCATCGGGTATGTGGCCAGCAACCCCATCTTCGGCGTCCCCGCCAGTATCAACGCCTTCGCCCTGGGGGCCCAGCTCACGAACCCCCGGGCGGAAATCACCCTGCGCTGGTCCTGCGTGGAGGAGGACGCCATGGACGCCCTGGCGTGGGAGGGAGTCTCCCTGATTTCCAACCGGGACATTCCTACGCCGGACCGCATCCGGGAGCCCTGGGGCCTGTGCCGCATTGAGGATGGGAAGTTCCACTCCCTGGCCTCCCCCTACTGGCACTGGGGCAACGTCTACACGAACCTGATCCGGGGCATTCTCAGCGGCGGCTGGGAGTCCCTGGCCGCGCCGGAGGGCCAGGCGGTGAACTACTGGTGGGGCCTGGACAGCCGGGCGGTGGACATTCTCCTGGCGGACGATCTGCCCGCCGGGGTCCGCCAGCTGGCGGGCATCCTCCGGAAGGGCATCATCGACGGATCCATCCAGCCCTTCCCGGAGGCCGCACCGGAGAAAATCCTCCACATGGACACCCTTCTTAGCTGCGTCCACGGCCAGATTCCCAAGTATGAGGACCTGCTGCCCATGGCCCGGCCCATCGCCCGGCTCCAGGGCGTATACCGGGACGCCATTCCACCAGAGAAGGAGGACCCCATCCTGTGAAACTGCTGTTACTGTCCGATAAAGAGAGCGAGTACCTGTGGGACTACTACCGTCCGGGCCGCCTGGACGGCATTGACTTGATCCTCTCCTGCGGGGACCTGAGCTCCAAGTATCTCACCTTCCTGGTGACCATGACGGGGAAGCCCCTGCTCTACGTCCACGGGAACCACGACAAAACCTACGATCTTCATCCGCCGGAGGGCTGCGACTGCGTGGAAGACCGCCTGATGACGGTGAAGGGCCTCCGTATCCTGGGCCTGGGGGGCAGCATCCAGTATAGCGGCGGGCCCCACCAGTACACGGAGGCCCAGATGGCCCGTCGCATCCGCCGGCTCCGGTACCGCCTCTGGCGGGCGGGAGGCGTGGATATTGTGCTGGCCCACTCCCCTATGCTGGGCTATGGGGACGGGGAGGACTATGCCCATCAGGGGTTTGAGAGCCTCCTAGCTCTTGTGGACAAGTATCAGCCGAAGTATTTGATCCATGGCCACGTCCATGTGAATTACGGATTTCATATCCCCCGGGTGCTCCAGCGGGGGGAGACCATCATTATTAATGCGTATGAGCGGTATGTGCTGGATTTGGAGCAGCCGCCGGAGCCGGAGGCATAAACTCCGCCCGCCCCCACGGGCAGGCGGAAGCGCGGATATGATGAGGGATGGAATAGCCCTGTGCCGCCCGGTTTTGCGGCCTTCCTCCTTTCCCCACCGCAGCCACTTCACCGGGTTGCGGCAGGACCCGTCCCTGCGGGGGACGAGGGGGGGGAAGGGACAGGCAAGAGCTTCCATCGGCCTGGCGGCGGAATTAGCTTTTGGATAATCTCCAGTGCCAGGTGTTTTTTCAGAATTCCTTTTTCTATACGGCTGGACGGCTGGCCCATTCCCCTGCGCCCGGCTTCCTTTCAGCCAAACGCCTTGTAAGGGCGGACCCAAGCCACCCCGCATAAGGACAACAACCAAATAACCGTTCAGAGTACTATTAGAGTGCGGCAATTAAAGCTGATTGCCGCACTTTAACTATCTCAAAGCTTGATGAGGTGTCGTACAAATTTATCATACGACGATCTTGAAAGCCCCGCCACTGTAAGGCTTTCAAGACAGAGAAACTCCCGCTTTTCAGATCTCTAATCGAAAAGCGGGAGCCGTTCATATTTTAAACGCTTGGGGCTTAACGGTCTGCGTCATTGTGTAACTTGATGTGGATCTGATTCAGCTCTTGAAGCCGGATGCTGACAAGCCCCTGAAACCATCTAAACACGCAACATCCCTCCTTTTCACTCATGATTGTGTCTGTTAGGATACCACGTCTTCGAAAAAAGTCCAGAGGTAGTTTAAATGACTTACATGAAAGTGAGCCCCCGTTTTTTGTTTATTATAACAAATAGAGCTGCTTTTATTTGTGCAAAACAGCCACTGTTCTTCACTGCCCTTCAAGGTTTTCCATACAAAGAATATTAATCTGCCCTTGGAATTGCCCGGATTCCAGGGGCTTTTTTTTGCGCAGATGATCCCTTAGCAGCAGGAGTGGGGCGTGTCCTTGGCGCGTCAGATCCTGGGGTATCGTGAAGTCCACTGCGCCGGAATGTATGAGCTGCCGGACGGTCTCGTTGACGTCGTGGCAGACCACGTGGACCCGGCCGGTCATTCCGGCCCGCTGGATAGCAGCGCAGCAGCCGGAAACGCTGAGGTTGGCCATATATATCCCCCGCAGGTCCGGCCAGTTCTCCAGGGACTCGGAAACCACTCGGAGGGTCGTCTCATAGTCGTTATAAGTTTCCCGGACAATGATCTGCTCCGCCGGGAAGCCAAGTTCCGCCAGCCGCTCCCGGAAGCCGTCCAGCCGCTGGCGGTGGCCGTCGAACTTCAGGTTTCCGGCGGTGGCCAGGATGGGACCTTGGCGGTCAACGCACTTGAACAGCAGCCCCGCGGCCACCCGGCCCGCCTGGCGGATGTCCTGGCCCACAAAGCACAGCCGCCCGCTCTCCGGCAGGTCGGAGTTGAAGGTAAC
>CAPOAR010000184.1:0-2600 GCA_948670295.1 uncultured Oscillospiraceae bacterium
CAGTTCCCTGGACACCGCGCTGGCGGCGCTGCCCAGGTGGTGGAGGAGGTTGGGAGTGGAGAATTCGGTGATTCCCGCCAGATCGCCGTCCTCCATGAACTCGCCGGGGTCCAGGCCGCAGCGGGTGAGGACGGCGTACTGGACGCTGGCGGTGAGCACGTCCCGGAAGCGCACCTCCAGATTGAGGTCGTCCAACTCCTCCAGCAGACTGTTTTGCACATCGTAGGACAGATCGGTGAGGCTGTCCCGGTAGACCTCGTTTACCGCCCGCGCCGCCAGCTCCATGAGCTGTTCTCCAATGTCCCCGTCCCCTACGGGGCCGTACCGCCGCTCCAGCGCCTCCAGCACGGCGGCGTGGTGGTTCTCGCCCATCTCCCACAGGTAGGGCGTCTTGGCCCCACGGACGGGCCGGGTGTCCGACACGTCAAAGACGTATTCCAGGGAGGGCCTACCCCGCCTGTCCTTGCGGATGAGGGCGATGCCCTTGGAGCGGGGCTTCACCCACCGCCGCATGGCGTTGTTCCACAGCTCCATGCTGGCGCAGGCGGTGGCGTCGGGCCGCTGGGCGTAGATCAGGAGCTGTTCGTCAAAGGGATATTTGAATAGACGGCTGCTGACGGACAAATACCGTTTCCATTCGGCTGTGCTGCGCGTCACGTCATGGGCAGTCTGGTCTGCCAGTTCAGATACATATTGAAGTTTATTTGCCATGAAATCCTCCTTTGTTATAGAATAAAAGGACCCGGAGGGTCAGTCCTCTCCGGGTCTTGCCTATGGGTAAAGTCCATCGGATGAAGCGTGCGTATATCTGCTGGGGTGAATTTGTTAGGTATCTTCAAAACGTGTAGGATATTATTGACATACACCAAGCTCATGGGTATAATATGAATTGGGAATTAGTTTCCCTCAAAATAGTGTTCGCTTCCTGATATGCGGCTTATAAATGGTCAGGAGTGCAAATAGTGTTCGCTCCCCGATAGGCGGCTTACAAATGTTCGGGATTAAAATGTTTGTAACGCCCTGTCGAAAGGCAGGGCGTTGCTTTTTTCGCATAATAACAGAACCCGGCATTGATCCTCTGTGGATGATGCCGGGTTCTGTTGTAAACTTAGCCGATTAATTTCAGCGCCGCTTCTGGTTCATCCTGTCCAGCACCGCCCTCTGCGCTGGGGAGAGTACACGGGGCGGGGACACCTTCAGCCACTTTTTAGGCAGCTCGAAGGACAGCCCGCCTCAGCGGTTGGCGTCGGTCTGGCGCACCTGCTCCGGATGGGTCCGGTACAGTTCCGACAGTTGGCGCTTCAACGCCTCGTTGTGGGTGTAGATGCTGGCGGTGCCGTCGGCCTCGTTGAAATTGATGATGGTCTCCTGCTCGATTTTACTCAGCTTCATACCGTTACCGCTCCTGTCCGTGGCGGGGTCCGCTGGCGGTGCCGCCATGGGCACGGTCTGCCGCCTTCTGCTGGCACCGCTTCAAATCATCCCGCAAGGAGGGCTTGGGTGCTTTGATGGCGGCAGCGCGTTCCTCCATCTCCCGCATGGCGGCGTCCTGTAAGGTCTCCAGCAGGTCTATGGACACAGGCCCCAGAGGAGCGCCGCCCAGATCCGTCATGCACTCCAAAATATTCCGCGCAGCCAGCCAATGGACCTGCCAGGGATCGTCCCGAATATCCGAAACTACCTCCATCCGTCCGCCGTCCAACTGCCGCATGGTTTCTCTGTCATAGAGGGTGTAGTCATAGGTAGCGTAGCAGTCGTCGTGGGTATAGTCGCTGTCGCTGGTCTGGACATGGAGGTACGTGGTGCCGCCCACCAGGAAAAGGGCTTCGTCCTCGGTTGCCAGCTCATTAAATTTGGGCGCGGTGTTGTTGATGATGCCGTCAATCTGGTTGGCATTCTGCTCTGTACTCAGTTCTGCGGACTTCAAATGATTTTCCAACAGACCGGGTAACAGGTGATAGAACATCGGCGCTATATACCAGCACTCTAACACGCCACCCTGCTTGAAGGCGACAATATCACCGTATTCTACAAAACCGTTGGCCCGGTATTCATCCAGTATGTCGGAGGCTTTCGCACCCCGCATAATCGGACCGGCTGCGATCAAGTTATACCCGCTGACCATAGGACTTTTCCCTACAAGACGCGCCCACTCCAAAGGCACAGAACGATCCGTCATCACTTCCTCGTCAAAGCGGTAGACTGCCGCCGCGTCGCCCTCGCGGGAAAGGAATTCCGCTTCCCGCTTCTGTGCCGCATCCCAATCCATCACTGACTCTCCCCATACAAAGCAAGGGCTTCCTCCGCAATGTGGGAGAACTGCTCTGCAAGAGGCAGCACCTCGCCATATGCGGCGCAGGCAGCTCCAATGACGGCGTGGACGGCGTCGTCCACCGCCGCCAGCACCCCCTCTTGCCCAGAACCGGCCAGCTCCCGCAGGGCTTCCACCGTATCCGGGGACAGGCCCAGCTTCTCGGCCACTTCCTCCGCGCCGGGGAAATCATCGTCCCCATCCAGGAACCATCCATAGGGCATCCCGAAGTAGTTGGCGATGGCCCGGAACTGATACACGTCTGGGGCGCTGGCCCCGTTGAGCCAGC
>CAPOAR010000185.1:0-2571 GCA_948670295.1 uncultured Oscillospiraceae bacterium
CGCTCCTCCACCCGCTTTGTCAGTTGGAAGGACGTCAAGCAGGTGGCGGCTGACCTGAAGAAAATCTATACCTCCGTCACGCTGGATGAGGCGGAAGAAAACCTGCTTCGGTTCTCGGAGAAATGGAGAAAACAGTACCCCTCCTGCGTGAAAAGCTGGGAGGAAAATTGGGAAGTCCTGAGCACCTTCTATGAATATCCGCCCGAGGTTCGTAAAATCATATATACGACGAATATCATCGAAGGCCTCAACCGCCAATTCCGGCAGATTACGAAAAACAAGCCCAGCTTTACCAACGATGATTCCCTGCGCAGGATGCTCTACTTGGCCTCTCAGCGTATTACGAAGCGCTGGCGTACCAGATGTCAGAACTGGGACCTGGTGCTCAGTCAGCTGGAGATCATGTTCTCCGGCCGCGCTGCCAGCTGATCCCTGGCTGTAGAATGTCCCGGCAGACGGACCGGCATTCACACCTGCGGCGTGCATACCGCCCCGCACGCCGGGACCCCCTGCGGCCAAGGGATTCAGCCCGCTGACTGCGCACTTTTCATCGCACCTCTTCTTGACTTTGTCGAATTTCGCTTACACAAGATTTTACACCAGGCCGACGTCCTCGTTCTTCTGCGCGCCTCCGTCCGCCGTCACGACCGGCTCCACGGAAGTGGGCTTGCCGTAACCGCCCTGCTCCTCCCCGTCAAAGGTGTACTCCAGCGCAAAGGCCGGAACCGCCAGGGCCAGCAGCATACAGACCGCCAGAATCATTGTTACAAATTTTTGCGCTTTCATTATGCACTCTCCTCTCCGGATTCACTGCGTTTCTTCAGGAACAGCGCCGCGCCCACGCCGCCGCCAATCAGGACGACAACGCCCAGCGGGATGAGGACATAACCCCAGTTAAAAGAAAAACCACCGTCCGTGGCGGTTTTGTCGGGGACTGTTGTGATGGGATCGTCGATCTCGGGAAGCGTGACAACCGGCTTGATCTCCGTACCCTCGAAGACGGCCACATACCGCACCCGGTCCAGCGCGATCCTGCTGACCGTGCCCTCATATTTTGCCGTTACGGTATAGCCGGTAACGTAGCTGCTGGTGGCCGTGCCGGAATAGGTCGCCACGGCGGTGTACCGGTCGCCCAGCGCATAGTCGTCCATATTGGCGGTGTTGTCCGTCTGCCAGGAGATGTCCTGCAAGGTCATGGTCCTGCCGTTTTCCTCCACCGTCTTGGGGATGTAGCTGGTGTCCTGACTGCCCAGATTGGGATAGCGCCGGGTAGTGGTCACCGTCCTGGTGGACTTTCCGTAACCTGCCGTCTCCACCTGGACGGTGTCCAGCCGGAGGGTCAGCGTACCGGACAGGCCGTCCTCCGTGACAAACTCCTTCTGCTGGGGCAGCAGGGCCAGAATGGAGGCCATATCCTTGTTCTTGCTCTCCAGCGACACCTCCTCGGTGTGCTGCCGCTCCTGATACTCCGGCATCTCCTGCTTGAGCAGGTCCGTCAGGGTATAGTGGATGCCGTTCTGCTCGAAATCCGAGCGGGAGATCCCGGCAGGGTCCTGTCCCGGCTCAAGATCATAGACCTTCCGGATCTCGCTGCCGTCCTCGTTCTGCTCCACAGCGGTGGGATAGCACACCTCCGCCGCCAGCGCGATGGGCGACATGGACGCTGCCAGCAGCACCGCCACCAGCAGCAAAAATACGGTTCGTTTCATGTTGTTCTCCTTCACATATTCATAGTGGGTCCGCTCTGTTTTGGCGCCTGAATTTCCTCCAGCTTCTCCCTCGCCCAGTCCGGCAGGTACTGTTCATCCGCTTCGATATCCTTCCGGCAGGTAATATTTTCCTGATGGCTGCTGCGCCATTTCCCCAGCTCGCCGCACCGCAGCGCCTCCGCGAAGGAATTCCGGTACAGATACGGATATTTACTCATAGACGGCGTCCTCCGCCATGAGCCGCTTCTCCAGGCTCCCCACACATACGCGCGCGATTGCCAGCGAGGTCAGCAGCCGGTCCGGTACATCGGTGAGATCATAGCGGTAATCCGCCTGGGCAACGGTCACGGTATTGGTCCCCTCATTGACCTGGGCGCGGAGCTTCACGCCGCTGGGGATGCCGGCCTCCCGCAGAACCTCCGGCCGCAGACTGTTTGTGGCGGCCGGCAGGTACGGGCAGGTCCCGTTCGTGGACTCCGCGCACTTGTCCCCTCCATCGCAGCGGCCGCAGGACTCCATCAGGCAGCCGGCCAGTTCATGCACCAGCCATTGGAGACTGTTGATGGCGTGGATCACCTCCAGAGCGTGCATCCTTGGCTTGAGGATGACAGCCGCGTTGGTCATAGCGCGGATTTCCAGCGGTTCGCCCCGCTCTAAGCCGCATTTCTCCAGAACGTCGTAGGAAATGACCAGTTTTTTCTTAGTAGTTTCTTTGATAAGTCTTTGCATAGAACACTTTCCTTTCGCTGTACCGCTTGGCATCCCCATAGCAGAGATACAGAAAATTACGCTCCATAGACGGCGTCCTCCGTCATGAGCCGCTCCTCCAGGTTCCCCAGGCATACACCGTGGGAGGCCAGGA
>CAPOAR010000186.1:0-2568 GCA_948670295.1 uncultured Oscillospiraceae bacterium
GTTAAAAACGACACTCCATTCCGGCGAAAATCGACATTTTCAAATGGCGCTGACACCCGCGCCCTCACCTCGGAGCTGGCTATGCTGGCCTCGCCTCAGACGGTGCCGCTGTTCCTGCGCAAGTACCAGCGGGGGCAGATCAAGCAGTACCAGCGCCGGGAGCCCATCTACAAGGGCATGGGAGACATCATCTGCTGCCTGGATGAATCCGACTCTACCGGGGGCGATCCTGCCGCATGGGGGAAAGCTGTGGCACTCACCCTGCTGGAAATCGCAGCGGACAGTGGGCGGAGCTTTGCCCTCATTCACTTTTCCAGGTCGAGAAGGTTCCAAACCGATCTGTTTCGGCCTGGAGCGTATACCATGGCGGATAAACTGCGCGCCGCGGAAACCTTTTTGGGCGGCGGCACCAATTTCCAGACGCCCATGAACGAGGCCATGCGGCTGATGGAGGCGGAGGGCTTTGAAAATGCTGATATTATATTTGTCACGGACGGCGAATGTGAGCTGCCGGATCAGTATTTGGAGCAGCTTTGCGCGGAACAGGCCGCACAGCGGTTCACCGTCACCGGGGTGCTGCTGGACAAGGGTATGCCGGGTATGGCGTTCAGCCTGAAGCAATTCTGCCAGAACATCTACTGCACCAGCGAACTGCTGGGGGATGAGATCGTGCGGGAGATCGTGGCAAGACATCTCTAACGGAGGCTGTGCGCTGAAATTGGCGAGATGACGGTAAACATGGTTGCGGATATGGGAAAAACCGGCTATAATAGGAATTGCCGAAAGGATGGTGGAGCCTCATGCGCACCTTGTTTCATGGAAGCCGGATTGAGGTAAGATACCCGGAGATCCGTGTTCAAAAATTTCATAAGGATTTTTTCTGGGGCTTCTACTGCACCACGATGGAGGAGCAGGCTGCCCGCTGGTCCATCAGGTTCGGTGGGAAGGGCGTAGTCAATGTCTATTCCTTTGATGATAGTGCGGAGCTGACGGCCTTGCGCTTCCCGGAGATGTCGAACGAATGGCTGGATTTTATCGCGGCCTGCCGTAGCGGTACACCCCACGGCTATGATGTGGTAGAGGGCCCTATGGCGGACGATACCATTTTCAACTACGTCCAGAGCTTTTTGGATGGGGAAATCAGCCGTGCTGCCTTCTGGGAGCTGGCGAGGTTTAAGCGCCCCACTCATCAAATCAGTTTTCATACCGCTAAGGCGCTGGCCGCCCTGCGGTTCGAGAGGAGCTATACTGTCGATGGAAAAGCGAAATGACAGCGCGCTGTTTTTCACCTGCTCCCTGATAGAGCAGCTTGGCCGGACCCTCCGCAGAAAGCGGGGGGACATTGCGGCGGATTTAGGCGAAAATGGTGTGCGGATCATCTATGAACACGCCGATGTGCTCCACTGTGAGCCCATTGAAAAGGTGGCGGACGATGCCATTGGGGAGTTCGGTCTGACAGCCGGAGAGTATGACAATGTAGGCAAAGCCCGTTACGCTGTCCCTGATGTGTGGACGATGGGCAAGGTGTATGCCCGGTTGATTGAGGACGTGTCTGGGCAGGACGATGTGGTAGAGACACTGCTGGCGGTCTATACCTCATGGATCGACGAACGGCTCTCTGATTACAACGCCGCGTTTTATTACCAGCCTCGGGACTATCTTGCGGAGTGCTGCCGCCAGAAGAGCGTGCTGGACGGCTAATTCAAATATGTCAAAATGACGCCCCACAATGCAGTTGCATTGTGGGGCGTCCTGCTATTTCCGGCAATCTCGAGTTTGCTAAAATGCCACGCTCCCGTTGAACGTTTCGTTTACCACATAGTAGGCCGTACGCTCCTCCGGCTTGACGTACAGCTTCAGATCGGTGATGGGCGTGCGCTTTTTCTCCTGCCGGAAGCCAGCCTTGGCGGCCTCCACCAGCGTGTCCAGATCCACTTCGCTACCCTGGAACTGTAGGATGACGGAGGGCTTGAGGCTGTTCGCTTTCGCCTTGCTCTCGGCGCGGGCCTTTGCCGCGGCGGCCTTTTCTCCCGCCGTCATGGGCTTTCTGCCGCCCTTCTTTTTGGCTTCAGGCTCAGTGGCCGATCCGGCCGGTTTTTTCTTTTCCATGAATATCACCCTTGTTTTATCATTCGCTGGTTTAAATTACCAGCCCATTATATAGGGTGATGCCTCAAAAAGCAAGATTTTATGCCTCTTTATTTGTGTTCAGCTGGAACCCAGTCCACCGGCATCCCATTGACCTCCAGCCCCTTCACCACAAAAATGATCAGAAACCTTTTGCCTTCCGCACCAGAGTACACTCAATGAATGTACGTTTGCATTAAGTAAAAGCAACAATTTTTTTACTGGTGTCCAAAACTTGCCATATCCATCGTTATTTGTTAATAAGGGCAGTAACAGGGAACTGCTCATACTTCATAAATGCAATCAAACTCTATTAATGGTAGCAAAAGTGTTTTATGAAGAGCTGCCCTTTGCAACCGATTGGGAGGGAGGAGGCGAGTCCAATGCAGCAATGCCATTAAGTTAACCAATAAATTCCAAAAGAAAGAAAAAAGCCTTGAC
>CAPOAR010000187.1:0-2566 GCA_948670295.1 uncultured Oscillospiraceae bacterium
TCCGGGCCGGGGACAGGGTCATCATCATGGCTAAGAGCATCTTCCTCCAGGAGCTGGACGAAATCCTCCTGGAGTAAGAACCTGTATTCACAGACGGCGCGCGTCAAACAAGCGGCAACGAAAGAAGGCTTCAACTGTCGAAATGAATTATAAACTGGTATTTCACATTCTGGGACTGATTCTCCGGGTGGAGGCGGCGCTGATGCTGCCGGCCATGGTCATCGGCTTCGCCACCGGCGGCGGGGACGGCTTTGCGTTCCTCTACGCCGCACTCATCACCCTGGCCGCCGGGCAGCTGCTGAGCCTCCTGCCCGGCAGGGGCAGCAAAATGCAGGCCCGGGACGGCTTTGCCGCCGTGGCCCTGTGCTGGATCGTGCTGTCCCTCTTCGGGGCTCTGCCCTACGTGTTCGCGGGGATTCTTCCCAACTACGTGGACGCGGTTTTTGAAACCGTGTCGGGCTTCACCACCACCGGAGCCACAGTGTTCACCTTCATTGAGGGCCAGCCCATGGGCATCCTCTTCTGGCGGGCCCAGACCCAGTGGATGGGGGGCATGGGGGTCCTGGTGCTGGCATTGGCCCTGGTGCCCAAGCTGGGGGAGGGCAGCGTGTACCTTATGCGGGCGGAGTCCCCGGGGCCCATTAAGAGCAAGCTGACCCCCCGGGTCAACGATACGGCGAAAATCCTCTACAGCATTTATATCGGCCTGACGGCGGCGGAGGCGATCTGCCTGCGCCTGGCGGGGATGCCCTGGTATGATTCGGTGATCCACGCCTTTACCACCATTTCCACCGGCGGTTTCTCGGTGAAGGACGCCAGCGTGGCGGCCTACGGCAGTCTGTGGATCGAATGGATCATCATCGTTTTCATGTTCCTCTCCGGCATCAACTTCGCCCTGCTGTATTTCGCCCTGCTGCGGAATTTCCGGGCGGTGCTCGAGAGCGAGGAGCTGCGGTCCTACACCCTCATGGCCGGCGGCGCGGCGGCTCTGATCGTAATGAATCTGGTTCTCCATGCCGGCTGGGCGTTCGACGTCCGGACGGTGACGGACAGCGTCTTCCAGGTGGTGACCCTCATGACCACCACGGGATACATGACTTACGACTATGTGCTCTGGCCCACCTTTTCCCAGGTTGTTCTGGTTCTCGTCATGTTCGCCGGGGCCTGCGCCGGGTCCACCGCCGGCGGCATCAAGCAGATCCGGGTGGTGCTTCTCTTTAAAAACCTCCGCCGGGAGGTACAGCGGATTCTCCACCCCCGGGTGGTGACCACCCTCAAGAGCGACGGCGAGCGGGTGGACGAGCCCATCCTCTCCGGTATTTCTCTGTTTTTTTTCGCCTATATTTTACTGCTGCTTCTGGGGACGCTGGTGGTGGCCTGGGATGACGTGGGGTTCACCGCCGCGTTTACTGCTTCGCTGACCTGCATCAGCAACGTGGGGCCCGCCTTTGACGTCCTCGGCCCAACATGTAATTTTTCTTTTCTTTCCAATGGGAGTAAGATTTTTCTTTCCGCGAATATGCTTCTGGGGAGGTTGGAGATTATGCCGCTGCTGCTGCTGCTGTTTCCCAGCCTGTGGAAAAAACGGTAGTTTTCTCTTCGCCGCCTCCGGCAACGATTATTCATGACCGCATCGAGCGGTCATGAATAATTGATTGTTCGCGGCCACTCGATGTGGCCGTGAACAATCCTAGTAGGCAAAAACGCGCTTGAACCTACGGTTCAAGACTCCCTGGATGATACACGGCCACATCGAGTGGCCGCGTATCATCTGATTGTGCATGACCCCTCGATGGGGTCATTGCACAATCGTGACGGGCAGGCGCGTACGCGCCTTTGCCCTATACGGGGGTTAAAAGGCTGTGCGGCGCTGATTGGGATAAGCGAAGCCTCCGAATGTCTGATCCTACGGGTATCTCATCTAGTGGCTTGGCAATTGACCTACTCCGCCTGCCGGCCTGTTAAAGGGATAGCGTCTGCTAGGGGGCCTTCTATCGGAGATCCAGCATCAGTCGGGCGCCCAGGCGGAAGCCCGCGCGGAAACAGTCGTACTGCTCCTCCGACAATGAACGGCCTTGACTGTATATCAGCTTGTCGACCACTTCATCCCCTAACACGCTCCGCACAAATTCCCACACCGCCCCCTCTTCCTCCGTCATGGGATGCCCCGTCGCTCTCGCCTCATATACGCACTCATAAATTTCCTTCAATGGGTCATGCATTCCTGACACCTCCGCTTAAATCTGCTTTGATTATACATTAGACTTCTAACGTAGTCGATAGCGGTTACTACAGAAATTTAATGCAGCACGAAAGGCAGGCTAATATGGAGTATTCAGAAAGAATATTGCAAATTATGCAGAGCAAAGGGATTACACCATACCGGCTGGCGAAGGAAACCGGTATGACGGAAAGCCTGTTCAGCGTGTGGAAAACCAATCCATCCTCTAAAATTTATGCGGAAAACCTTGTCAAGGTAGCGGATTATCTGGGTTGTTCTGTTGATTATTTATTGGGCCGGACGGACAATCCGGAGGTAAATCGATAAAAAATTGACAAATCGAGG
>CAPOAR010000188.1:0-2480 GCA_948670295.1 uncultured Oscillospiraceae bacterium
GGGCTTTTGGACGCGGGCCAACGCGGAGGTGTGCCTGCTGGCGACCCGTGGGCATCCCCGGCGCAAGGCCCCCAACGTCCACCAGTTCATCATCTCCCCTATAGAGGGCCACAGCAAAAAGCCGGACGAGGCCCGCGAGAAGATTGTGGCCCTGATGGGCGACCTGCCCCGTGTGGAGCTGTTCGCCCGACAGACCCCGCCCGGCTGGGACGTGTGGGGGAACGAGGTGGAGTCCGTCAACTTATGGTCAACGTGGCCAGAGGCCACAGGGCTGGAAAGGAGGCTGAACAATGGCCTATGTGAGCATCCCTAACGACCTATCCAAAATCAAGACCAAGCTGGCCTTTAACCTGACCAGCCGACAGCTGGTGTGCTTCGGCTGTGGGGCGGCGGTGGGCATCCCTGCCTTTCTGCTGGCCCGGAGTGCCATCGGGAACAGCGGGGCGATGTTTCTGATGCTGGCCGTCATGCTCCCCGCCTTTTTCATGGCGATGTACGAAAAGGACGGCCAGCCCTTTGAAAAGGTGGTGCGGAACATTGTCCGGGCCAAGCTCCTGCGCCCCGGTGTGAGGCCCTATCGAACGGAGAACCTGTACGCGCCCTTTGCCGGACAGGTAGAAAAGGAGGAACCGATTGCAGGTAAAAAGAACCCCAAGACGCGGCCCCGCAAGGGGTAAGGGCCGGGCGGCCCTCTCCGCCCAGCAGACTGTTCCCTACCTGGAAATGCTCAAAGACGGCGTTTGCCGGGTGCAGGACGGCTACTACACCAAGACCATCGCCTATGAGGACATCAACTATTCCGTTGCGTCCACCGAGGATCAGGCTGCCATTTTCAGCGGGTGGTGTTCGTTCTTGAACTACTTCGACAGCGCCCTGCCGTTCCAGCTCTCCTTTGTCAATCACCGCTCCCGTGGCGGGGGCCGCTATAAGGTCAATATCCCTATGGCCCACGATGAATTTGACAGCATCCGGGGCGAATATGTGGATATGCTGAAACGGCAGATTGCCAGGAGCAACAACGGCATTGTCCGCTCCAAGTACATCACATTCGGCGCTCCCGCCGACAACCTCGCCGCCGCCCGGCCCCGGTTGGAGCGGGTGGAGGCGGACATCATGGGGAACTTCAAGCGGCTGGGGGTACAGTCCCACGTCCTCAACGGCTGGGAGCGGCTGGAGGCCCTCCACGGCCAGCTCCACCCCGGAGGCCGGGAGCCGTTCCGCTTCTCCTGGGGGGACATCCCCAAGACGGGCATGGGGACAAAGGATTTCATTGTCCCCGACAGCTTTGACTTTACCCAGGGCCGGACGTTCCGGGTGGGCCAGTCCTGGGGGGCGGCGTCCTTTCTGCAAATTATGGCTTCGGAGCTGTCTGACAAGCTCCTGCTGGAGCTGTTGGAGCTGGATGCGGAAATGACCGTGACCCTCCACGTTCAGACGGTAGACCAGACCAAGGCTATCAAGACGGTAAAGGGTAAAATCTCCGACATTGACAAGATGAAAGTGGAGGAACAGCGCAAGGCCACCCGGAGCGGCTACGACCCCGACATCCTGCCCCCCGACCTCATCACCTACGCCAAGGACGCGGCGGCCCTCCTGGCCGACCTGCAATCGCGCAACGAGCGAATGTTCCTGCTCACGTTCCTGGTGGTGAACACCGCCCCCACGCGGGAGCGGCTGGAAAACGAGGTGTTCACCGTGTCCGGCATCGCCCAAAAGCACAACTGCACCCTCCGGCGGCTGGACTACCAGCAGGAGCAGGGCTATATGTCCTCCCTCCCCCTGGGCTGGAACGGCATTGAGATACAGCGGGGCATGACTACCAGCTCCACGGCGATTTTCATTCCCTTTATGACAAAGGAGCTGCGGATGGACGGTCAGGCCCTCTACTACGGCATGAACGCACTTTCAAATAATGTCATCATGGCTGATCGCAAGCGTTTGAAAAACCCCAAAGGAGTGTATCGTAAAGGAACGGGGACACCCCGAAAACAACAGGCAGTCAGGCCGCAGGCGGCACAGGGGCGCGGGAAAGGACGCGCCGAGGTGATTTTGACGGTAGTATATCACAGACAACCGAATATGGAAAGGGGGCTAATCCTATGCAGGCAGTAACAGCAGACAGGACGATTGAACGCACCGACAAGCCGCTGCACATCACAAAGCGGATTGGCTCCACGACCTACAAGGTGAGCGTCCATTTCAGCAGGACGAGCAGGGAAACCATGAGCGATAAGCTGATACGCCTGATTGAAAGGGACGCGGTGAAACAGTGAAAACTACACCGAGAACCGCAGCGCCGGACAGCCGGAAAGAGGGAACCATGAACGACAACAAGCTGACTATCCTTTACGAGAGATTGAGCCACGAGGACGGGCGGGAAAATGAATCCCTGTCCATTGAGCATCAAAAGGAGTACCTGGAGGAATACGCGGCCCGGAACGGCTTCACCAACGTTGTCCATCGGACAGATGACGGGTGGA
>CAPOAR010000189.1:0-2437 GCA_948670295.1 uncultured Oscillospiraceae bacterium
AAGGCGCAGACTGCACAGGGTGAGGCCATCCGAATCGCAGGAAGAATCGATCATGAGATTACTGCTAATGGAGGGATGAACTGGGACAACGATTACCGAAAAATGCTACAAATATTCCCAAAGTATCTGCACCTTGGTGAACCACTCAATGAGGATGATATTGCCGAAGCGGAAAAAATCACCCGGCTTTTGAAAGATAGCCGAGATGACGAAGCCCTAAGTGTACGGCTGTGCGCCTATGCTGTGGCGTGGGTGCTGAAAAATCCAGAAGTCATTCCTCCGCTGGAATCAGACTATTCAAGATGAAACTTCCCGATAGTTTAATGTTTGTTGATTATTCGTAAAATGTCGAAATCTTGTGAGGTGTTCCCAACTGGGGACACCTCATTTTTGCCCTCTTGCCAATCGAACAAAGACACGATATACTATGGTCAAGCCGTTTACTACTGGGTAAACGATAAAGGGGGTATGCAAAATGAATCAGACATTCGGCGCCTTTGTCCGCCAGAAGCGGATGGCGCTGGGAATTTCCCTCCGGGGGCTGGCCGCGCGGCTGGGCCTGTCTCCCGTATATATGAGCATCATCGAAACAGACCGTAAACCTGCGCCGGCCAAGGAACATCTGGACAGGCTGGCAGAGGAACTGCATCTGAGCAAAGAGGAGCGGGAGCTGTTTCTGGATCTGGCAGCCGCGTCCCAAAAAATGAAGGTCCCGGCAGACCTGCCGGAGTATATCATGGAGCGGGACATCGTCCGCGCCGCTCTGCGCACCGCCAAGGAGGTGGATGCCACTGACGAGGAGTGGCAGGAGTTTATTGACCGTATCACCAAACGGACGTCCAAGAACAGGAGGGATGGACCATGACAAATATCTATTATCAGGAACAGGTGCTTGAAAATATCGCGCGAAAGGTGCTGTGCGGCTATGATTCCGCGCTGTACTACGGTTCCCCTGCCGCCGTCCCCATTGAGGAGATGATCGAGGCCCACGGCGTATCCCTGGAGTACCAGTATCTCCGGAAGAATGGCCGCATCCTGGGCAAGACCATTTTTGACGAAGGTCTGGAGGCGGTGTATGACATGGAAAACCAGGAGTACACCCTCTTCCCTGTCCAAGCCGGCACCATTCTCATTGACGCCTCGCTCTGTGAGGAGGACGCCAGCACAGGCCGTCTGCGCTTTACCTGCGCCCACGAGCTGGCCCATTGGATACTCCACAAAAAGCTGTACACCGGCACAGGCCGGAGTGCGGCTATGATTACAGAACAGTCCGAGACTACCCTGGAAGTACAGGCCAATATGCTTGGCTCCGCCATCCTTATGCCCATCGCCCAAATCAAGCGGTGCTTCTACCAGCTCCGGGGAGGCCGTCAGGACGGCCAGCTCATCGACGATATGGCCGATGTGTTTCAGGTGTCCAGACAGGCCATGCGCATCCGGCTCACCAACCACCGACTGCTGTAAAGTTTTATCGTTATGTTCACTAAAAAGGGAACAGCAGGAGGTGGAAATGAAGGAGAAGGAATCCCGCACGATCTACTGCCCGGTTTGTCACCGGGGCCGTATTCTGGACGCGGCAAGCCAGACAGATCCCGCGCACCTGCGGCTCTTCGGGCCACGGCAGTCCGCCAAGGCGGAGTGGTTCACCAAATGTCCAAAATGCGGGGCACAGATCGGCATGATATTTCAGAGAGAAGTAAATATTGAGCAGCAGCAGGCGGGAGCGTGATCCCGTCTCTCCCTCAACCCCAATACTTAGTCAAGCGCACCAACCGCCCGTCATCACCGAGCAGGCAGCGTATCACATCGCACTACACTGCCTCTCCTGACCGGCCCCGCCCGATACTCGGGCCGCGGCAGGCCGGGATATCAGGGATGTAACTACGGGAGCCATCGCGTTCGGAGCCTTACAGGTAGCTTTTTAGCTATGTGTAAGGCTCCTTTTTTGTTGTCCTTTTCGCCAGCTGAAAGGCGGAAAGGATTTTTATGTCTCTGCACGTTTGGCAGCCCTATACAGCGAAATACCCGTGACCTCCAATCTCAAAACCGCACCTTTCCCCCAAATTTTGAGATTGGAGATCACCCAAATGAAATTTACATATTTGGTCTATAAGCAGGTCAACGGTACCCGGCAGCTTGCCGCCGCGACACAAGAGGAGTGGGACGCCATTCTGAAAAAAAACAGGCGGCTGCCGTTAGAGCAGCGCCGCCGCTTCATGAAGGACTGTATTGAGGACGGGGATGAAGTGGATTGTATGTATATCGAAGTGCCCACCTCGGAGCATCGGGAGTGGAACAGCAAAAATACGATCAGACAGAAGAATCGTAAGCTTGGTATGCGCTATACACATCAGTCTCTGGACGCCGGAGTCCCGGATACTGATGTAGAGACGCTGCACGAATGCGTTCCCTCTGGATTCAATCTCGAGGGCGCTGT
>CAPOAR010000190.1:0-2321 GCA_948670295.1 uncultured Oscillospiraceae bacterium
ATGGCGGGGACCTCCTCCCGCTCCAACCGCGCCTGGTAGTAGTTCTTATTGCTCTGGAAGGACTCGCGGGAGTCCAGGGCCAGAAGCTCCGCCGCGTCCAGGCCCCGGAGCAGGTCCGTCAGGGCCCTCACCCGGTTTCGGACGCCGTCGCTGGAGAGGACGGAGAGATTATCCGGGCTGAGAAGATAAAAGACCAGCTCACCCTTGGCCGTTTTCAGGCCGTGTTCGGTGAGCTGGTCAATGCCCATGAGCTGCCGGGTGGACAAATGCCGCCGCAGTTCCTTTTTCTGTTTTCGGTTCAAAATCAAGGCTCCTTCCATTCGTAATATTGCTGGTGCAGGAACAAGAAGCAAACGGCGCAGCGTAGGAAGTCCAGGATACTGGCGCCCTCCATGCGGATGGAGAGGAAGGCATAGAGGACGGTCAGCACCAGGAGAAGCATTCCGGCGCCGTGGCTCAGGGCCAGGACAGAGAGCAGGAGCCCGGCGCCGATGACGCCCACGTCCCGCAGTTCCCACAGCCACAGCTTGGGCTTCGCTTTCAAGTTGTCGGGGTAGATATACATTTATTATTGTTCGCCTCCCATAGAAAAGGGCAGGAGGCGATGCCTCCTGCCTTCTGGTGATTTGATTACTACTCCCGCGCGCTTTCCATGCAGGAGATCGCTTCGCCCAGCGCACTCAGAGCGGAATCTATATTGTTGATGGCCTCGCTGGCGCGCTCGCCGCGCTCGGAATCTTGGAAGTTCTCGGGCATATTCTCCAGATACTCCTCTTCCTCGCACTTGAGGCTTTCCAGGCTGTCTTTGATTTCCTCAATTTGGACGGAGAGTCTACTTAGCTCCTTCCTTCGGTCATTGTTCATGATGATCCTCCCCAGCAGATTTACCAGCCTGGATTTCCAGTTCCAGCGCCTTCTGGATGCAGTTCAGGAAGAAGGCGTTCTGCTTGATGCCGTTCTTCTTCAGGTACTCCTTCAACCGCTCGAACAGCTCCTCCGGTACCTGGAACGCGACCGTTCTCTGATTTCCTTTCATCGCGGGTTTCCCCTCCTCTTCGTAAAATTTTGTGATGAGCCAGGTCATATACTGGCCCAAGGTCTGGCCGGACGCCTCCTGGCGCTCCCGCACTTTGCTGTGGAGGCTTTCCGGTATTTGCGCACATAAATTGCGAGTCTTTTCAGCCATTTCCGGTCCTCCTTTCTCATTTTGTAAAGCAAGTATATCCCTAAAACCATTTGAAAGCTATTCACGATACCCAACGATAAATATCAAAAAAACGAAGCATATGTGACAAGTTTTTTAATCTTGCGTAACTGCCGAACATTCCTTATAATGGCGATAGAAAGCGAGGGAATAAACAATGGAATGGAAGCGCTGCCGCTGGGCTGATCCAGCCTCTGAGCTTTATACTGCCTATCACGACCAGGAGTGGGGGAGGCCGGAGCACGACGACCGGAAGCTCTTCGAGATGTTGATCCTGGAGGGCTTCCAGGCGGGGCTGTCCTGGCTCACGATCCTAAAGAAGCGTGAGGCGTTCCGGTGGGCCTTTGACGGATTCGATCCTGCGACCATCGCCGGGTACGGCCCTGAAAAGCTGGAGGCTTTGATGGCGGACGCGGGGATCGTGCGGAATCGGCGCAAAATCCAGGCGTCCGTCCAAAACGCGAAGGCGTTTCTGAACATTCAGAAGGAGTTCGGTTCCTTTGACCGCTACATCTGGGGCTTCACTGATGGGCAGGTTATCCTGAACACGGACGATGAGGTCCGGGCCAGCTCCGAGCTGTCGGACCGCGTCTCGGCGGACTTGAAGCGCCGTGGGATGAACTTCGTGGGCACGGTCATCATCTATTCCTTCCTGCAAGCGGTAGGTGTGGTCAACGACCACGAGACAGGCTGCTGGCGTTATCCCCGGCAGGACCGGACATAAGGGCCCCGCTAAGATCCGGCAGGGCCGCCGGGCATACGCCGAACGCCATGGCGATTCCCCGCATGATAAATTCCACACAGGGTATGGCGACGCTATTCCCAAGGGCCCGGTATCTGGCGGAATCCGACGCCCCCGGCAGATCGGTCCAGCCGTCGGGGAACCCTTGGAGGCGTTCACATTCTGTCGGCGTGAGCCTTCGGATGAGTTTCGGCCCGGCAATTACCAGCTTGTCCTGATGTACATACTGGCTGTTGGGCCCTTTATAGTCGCTGGTAGTGAGGGCGCCGATGGTGTCCTGATAAAGAAATGTGCAGACCAAGTCCGTGGCGTCCTTATCCTGCTGGGCGCTCTCTGTGGAGGCGATATCGCCTTCCTGGAAGCAGTCCGACCGCT
>CAPOAR010000191.1:0-2187 GCA_948670295.1 uncultured Oscillospiraceae bacterium
GGGAAGACGCAGTCAATCAGATCCTCTCCTCCATTGCCATGGAGGAGTTAGGAATGAGCCATATCCTGAATGCCGAGGGCGAGAAGCTGCAATATGTCCTCGGCACTTTGCCCGGCCTCAGCGGCCCCGCCGCTACCGTAAAAGACGTGCTGAACGCCAATGGGAGTGTCAAGGATCTGCTGGAAACCGCCACGCAGAACCAGCTCCTCCTGAAATCCAAGATGCAGTGCGCGCTGGATACCACCCCCGCACAGGGTCCGGCTGGCCCCACCGGCCTCACCGGCCCCACGGGTCCTGCCGGCCCCACCGGAGCCACTGGCCCTACCGGCTCCGCTGGTGCGTCCGGAGCGGCCGGAGTGACAGGAGCCACCGGTCCCACTGGCCCTGCCGGGACAACGGGCGCTGCCGGCCCTGCCGGCCCTGCCGGTCCAACGGGGCCTGCCGGAAGATATGCCCCAGGGGCCACTGGCCCCACGGGTCCTGCCGGCCCTGCCGGTCCCACCGGTCCTAACGTCACAGCCACCTCCGCCTATGCCGCAAATACCGCCGGAGGCACCCTCCTCCCCAATCCATTAAGCGCCGGTCTATTAGGTATCACGGTGCCTTTGCCGGATATCGGGCAGAGGTCCACAGATATTGTCTTCGATAAAGCCAACAGCGAGTTTATTGTTCAAAAAGACGGATACTTCCAAATTTCCTACAACCTCAATCCCTCCACACCGATGGCAGGCACTGCTCAGATCGCAATCAACAATGAGGTCAATAAAGCCTCCGTCATGACTTCGCAGTTGGCTGCAAACCACTTCTCCCGCACGATCCTAGTGCCGCTGAGCAAGGGCGACAGGGTCTCCCTGCGGGTGATTAGCGCCGCGCCGGTCGTGCTGCCGGTTAAGTCTGCCGGGGCCTCCCTGTTCATGCTCCGTCTGGGCTAAGGTATAGGCTTCGGAAAAATGAAACCCGTATGAACCACAAAAGTGAAGCCATAACGTAAACGTCAAATCAGGCAGCCTAAAAGAGAGCCGCAGTGCTGAACCGAATCAGCACTGCGGTCCATAATTATGTAGTTGGGCAAGACTCAGGTACATTTGCCGGGAGCAGCGGCACAGCCCAGCCCTCTACGATACGATCCAGCGTTGAAGCGGTTTCCAAAACCCAGGTCAGATAGCAGGAGGGATCCAGCCCTGTTTCCTTGGCCTTCTCAATCATGCTGTAAATCACTGCACTGGCCTGGGCGCCCAGCGGAGTGTTGGCAAAGAGAACGTTCTTGCGGCCATTGCTCCTTGAGGTAGTGCAAGGCTTTGCCCAACGCAGACTTGGGCGCGGCGGAGGCAGAATCTGCCCATACCAAAAGCGCGCCTAAAATCGGTTTTTCCTCTTTCAGACGCTGCTTTGTCCGCTCTTCTGGGGAGAGGTTTTTGAACCGCCCCCCAAAAAGCGAACAGTTTATTGCAGTATTTCAGTCCGGCGAGCGCCGCCATGCCCTCCCGCTTATCCGGCGGCAGGGCGATGGGCGCCTCGTCGAACTTCCTCCGGGCGTGGGCCCAGCGCGTCGCCGCAAAGTCCGCTCTGGTTCGGAACGCCCTACGGGTATTCCTCATCCCGCTCCCTTGTCCCTCCTCCCCAAACTGGACCTGCTTCGCTGGGCTCCAGTTTGGTTTTCACCTGCTTGTAAAATACACCTCCGTTGCCCGTCTAGCTGCTCCTTGCTCTGTTCGCTGGATGTGCCAAACAGCTTCTTCTTCAATAGGCGCAGCTGCTCCATGAGCCAGTCCACTTTTAGTTCAGTTCATCATTCCCATCCTTTAGCACCCTGTTTTCTGCCCACAGAGATTCTATTGTTTCCGTGCAGATTATTCCGCAATTTTCCTCTTTCATAACTTTAATGTTAGCATCGCTTGACAATGGTAAACACACCATTGAATAAGACGCTGGGGGCAAGAAATTAGATTTTCCACTCAAAAGAAACGCGCTCGGCGGTGGCTTGGACCTGGGAGAGAATGATGTCGGCCACCTGCCGCCGGTCGTCAAAGTCGATGTTGTCCCAATTCCCCAGGTGGGAGGACAAATACTCGATCTTTTGCGGGGAGACGCTTTCCGCGTTCAGTGCGGCAATCTCCTTTATCAGCCCTTGACGGCGGGCGTCCAGTTCCTCAATCTTCCCGTTGGCGTAGGACATCAAAACTGCGC
>CAPOAR010000192.1:0-2140 GCA_948670295.1 uncultured Oscillospiraceae bacterium
GGGGCATCCTGGGCGGGCGCATCCACGGCGGCCTGCTCGGGAATGTTCTCCGGGGCCGGGGGCTCCGGCGCGGATGTTTCCGGGGCAGGAGCATCCGCCGGGCCCGTATCGAACAAGCTGGGCTGGGGATTTTCCTCCGGGCTCACGTTTAATTTTTCGTCTGCCATTCGTTACCTCCTTTTTTAATTTCGTAAATGTTGCACAAATCTTGCGCTAAAAGTTTGTTGCTATCTTTTCACCTCCCTCCCGGCTATCCACGCAAAAAAGCCGCCCGTTTTTTCATGCCGGACGGCTTTCTGCGTAATGTGATAGCTCAAATAATATTTTTTTATGGGTGTAGGCTCCGAAAAGCCTTGATATTACAGTGTTCCTATTAAAACTCATTCATATCAAGTCAACGCTGAAACAGGCCCTTGACTACATCGAGAACCTGGACAAGACGGACGGGAAAATGCTGGTGTCCTCCTTTGGCTGTTCCTATGAAACGGCGGACATCGAATTTGAAATGCTGCTGGCCCAGGCGATGCAGAAAGGGAACAATCTGGCCCACCACCTGATACAGTCCTTTGCCCCCGGCGAGGCCACGCCGGAGCAGGCCCACGAGATCGGGCGGCGGCTGGCCGACGAGGTTTTGCAGGGGAAATATCCCTATGTGCTGACAACGCACATCGACAAGGGCTATGTCCATAATCACATCATTTTCTGCGCCGTGGATATGGTGAACTGCCGGAAGTACATTTCCAACAAGCAAAGCTATTCGTTCATCCGGCGCACCAGCGACCGGCTGTGCCGGGAACAGGGGCTATCCGTGGTGAAGCCGGGACAGAGGCCAGTCCTACGCCGAGTGGGACGCCCAGCGGCGGGGCCGGAGCTGGAAAACGAAACTGAAAATTGCCATCGGCGCCGCTATCCCCCAGGCCAAGGATTTTGACGACTTCCTGTGGCTCATGGAGAGGCAGGGCTATGAAATCAATCAAGCGGGGGAAATTCGTGTCGTTCCGCGCCCCGGCCAGGAGCGGTTTACCAGGTGCAAGACGCTGGGCGAAGCCTACACCGAGGAAGCCATCACCGAACGCATCCAGGGCCGGTTCATCGCCGCCCGGAAGCCGAAAGCCCGCAAGGGTATCTCCCTGCGTATCGACATCGAGAACAGCATCAAGGCCCAGCAATCGGCGGGCTATGTTGGGATCCCCGCAAAGCCGCTGGCTTTGTGGGGAGAGGAGGAGCAAGGAAGCGAACGCAGTTTTCACCGCAGGTGGAAACGGAGTGGAGCGGACTTTGCGACGACGAGGGCGAAGATACACAATTTACAGCAGGCTGCAAAGGCCATGAACTTCCTGACGGAGCATGGCATCGACGCCTATCCTGATCTGGAAAGCCGTGTGGCGGAGATCAGCGCCGCCAGCGAGGAAGCCGCCGCGCTGAAAACGGCGGAGCGGCGTTTGGGAGAAATGGCCGTGCTGATTAAGAACGTCACCACCTACAAGCAGGCCCGGCCCGTGGCGGTGGAGTACCGCAGGGCGGCGGACAAGGCCCGGTTCCGGCAGGAGCATGAAAGCGCCCTGATACTGTACGAGGCGGCGGGCCGTGCCTTGCGGGAGGGCGGCGTGACGAAGCTGCCCGATCTGGCCGCGCTGAAAGCGGAGTATGCCCGGTTGTCGGAGGAAAAGGAACGGCTGTACGCCAGGTACGGCGAAGTGAAAAAGGAACTGAAAGAGTACGGCATCATCAAGCAGAATGTGGACGGGATTTTGCGGGTGACGCCCCGGCAACAGGAAAGGAAGCAAGAGCTGTGAGCATACCGAAGATGAACTATCCACAGTACCGCAAGGCCCGGAGGCTGACGCGGGAGTGCTGCAACAACGTGGGCGGCAACTGCCTCCTGCTGGACGACGGGGAGGAATGTATCTGCGTTCAGAGCATTTCCTATTCCCTGCTGTGCCGCTGGTTCCGGGCGGCTGTCCTCCCGCTGGACGCTGTTCTGTGCGCCGAGATTGCCAAAGACCACGATCACCTGAAGCTGTGCTGTGAGTGCGGGGCCAGCTTCACGCCGAAGTCCAACCGGGCGAAATACTGTCCCGACTGCTCCATTCGCATGAAGCGGGCAAAGGCCACAGAGCGCAAGCGGAAACAACGGCAG
>CAPOAR010000193.1:0-2123 GCA_948670295.1 uncultured Oscillospiraceae bacterium
CTACTGGGGGGCGCACATATGACAGACGTGTTTCTGCTGCTCTCCGGCATATTGACCGGGGCGGTGCGTGTTCTGGTGGGCCTGACGCTCGTTCACCGGCTGCTGTCCGTAAAGAAACCAGACCGAAAAAGCATCGCGGCGGGGCTGGCCGGGGCGCTGGCCCTCACGGTTTCGCTGTCCCTGCTCCATGCGCCGGATTTCTACCGAATGGCTCTGGAGGCGGTGTTGATTGCCGCCTGCGCCCATCGGCTGCAAGGGGCCGAGCTGAGAATGGGCCTGTTTGTCGGCATCTTTTATGAGATCGGCGTCTCTTTCTGGTCTTTTCTCCTGCCGGCATGGATGGGCGTGCTGTTCCGCTCCCAGGACTTTCTGAGCGCCAGAACGCTGGCCGGACAGTCCGCCCTCTGGCTGCTCCACGGGCTGCTGGCCGTTTTGGCGGTCTGGCTCTCCAGAGGCTGGGAGATTAACCGCAAATCTGCGTTCCAGGCCGTCTCCGCACTTACGCTGGCGGGATTCCTGGGGGTCATCACGCTGTCGGAGCAGACCGTTCTGGCGATTCCCGACGATACCCTCTATATGTGGACCATTCTGGCGGTGGTGCTGATGATGTCGGTGCTGGTGTTCAACATCAACCGGCAGTATGAGGTGGAAAAGGAGCTGGCAAGGCTGAAATCGGAGCAGGCCGAGCTGCTGGAGCGGGACTACACCGCTGTCAACCGTGCCTACCAGGTCAACGCCAGGCTGTTCCACGACCTCCACAACCACATTGGCGTCCTGCGGCAGTTCCTCACCCATGAGAAGTACGGGGAGGCAGTCCGCTACCTGGACGAGCTGCAAGCCCCGGTGCGGAACCTGACCGCCACCGTCTGGACAGGGGACGAGACGGCGGACTACCTCATTAACAGCAAGGCGGCTATGGCGGAGGAGGCGGGCATCCGGTTCCAGGCCCAGGTGGAGTTCCCCCGCCGTACCAACATCCGCAGCGTGGACCTGTGCGCGATTTTAGGGAACCTGCTGGACAACGCCATCGAGGCGGCCCGGCAGGTGACGGACCCATCGGGCCGCACGGTGGCCCTCACCATCCGCCGTATCCACCAGATGCTGGTCATCAAGGTGGAGAACAGCTTTGCCGCCGCCCCTGTCCAGGAGGGCGGCGAACTGAAAACCACCAAGACCGAGGGCGGCCTCCACGGCTGGGGCCTGAAAAGCGCCCAGACCGCCGCGGAAAAGTACGACGGCATGGTGCAGGCGGGCGTCTCCGGGGAGGTGTTCCGGGCGGTGGCTACACTGTCCTATCAGGGAATGGAGGATATTCATGAGTAAATACGATGCTTTGTGGGCCTATGTGCAAAAGGATGGAAGCCCGACCCTCAAATTGACCTTTGCGCAGATCCAGGAGATCGTGGGCATCCCCATTGACCACTCTTTCCTGAAATACAAAAAGGAATTGACGGACTACGGGTATCAGGTCGGGAAAATTTCCATGAGGGAGCAGACAGTTATCTTTAAGAGGATATGCGTATGACAGGGCTGAAAAGAGGAACGGTCATGCTGGCGCCGCATCAAGAAGAATGGACGCGGAATGCGGAGAGGACGATTCAAGTATTAAATCGGCTTTTAGAACCTGCTGCAGTTGACATTCAGCATATCGGAAGTACCGCTATTCCCTCCATTCATGCAAAACCGATCATTGATCTTGTTGTAGGCGTTCGTAACCTGGACGATATACTGTCTTATATTGAATTACTGAAACAGCATGATATTGTTTTTCGCGGAGAAGATGTTGCAGGACAGCTGCTGTTTGTAATGGGCGATTTTGAAAAGGATACCCGTACACACCACATCCATGTGGTCAGATGGGACGGAGCCGAATGGAACAACTATATCAATTTTCGGGATTATTTGAACCGCTTTCCTGATAAAGCAATAGAGTACGATGCCTGTAAGAAAGAGTTGGCGGCGCAATTTGCAGATGACCGAGGAAGCTATACCACAGGCAAGCAGAAACTGATAGACCGCTTGCTGAACGAGGCACATATGTGGAGGTCAGAGACATAGTGTTGCAGACGAAACTATGAAACGGAGGAATGATTGTGTTCGGAAAGAAAGAAAAAAGATTCAAC
>CAPOAR010000194.1:0-2087 GCA_948670295.1 uncultured Oscillospiraceae bacterium
ACCGACACCCAGGCCATGATCGCCGACCAGATTTTGAAGGAGATCCGCTCCCGGCTGGGCTTTTTGAAGTCGGTGGGGCTCCAGTACCTCACCCTCACCCGGCAGGCGGGCACCCTGTCCGGCGGCGAGAGCCAGCGCATCCGCCTGGCCACCCAGATCGGCTCCTCCCTGATGGGGGTGCTGTATATCCTGGACGAGCCCTCCATCGGCCTGCACCAGCGGGACAACGACCTGCTGCTGGACACGTTGAAGCACCTGCGGGATCTGGGCAATACCCTGATCGTGGTGGAGCACGACGAGGACACCATGCGCGCCGCCGACTATATCGTGGATATCGGCCCCGGCGCCGGGGTCCACGGCGGCCAGGTGGTGGCCTGCGGCACCGCCCGGCAGGTGATGGACACCCCCGGCTCAGTCACCGGCGACTATCTGGCGGGGCGGAAGAAGGTGCCCGTCCCGGCGCAGCGCCGGGCGGGGAACGGCCATCTTCTCACTGTGCGGGGGGCGGCGGAAAACAACCTGCGGCACATCGACGTGAGCTTCCCCCTGGGGACGTTCATCGCCGTCACCGGGGTGTCCGGGTCGGGGAAGTCCTCCCTGGTGAACGAGATCTTGTACAAGCGCCTGGGGGCGGAGCTCAACCGCACCAAGGCCCGCCCCGGCAAACACGACGGCATGGAGGGCATCGAGCATCTGGACAAGGTGATCGCCATCGACCAGTCCCCCATCGGGCGCACCCCCCGCTCCAACCCCGCCACCTACACGGGCCTGTTCAACGATATCCGGGAGCTGTTCTCCTCCACCCAGGACGCCAGGGCCCGGGGCTACGGCCCGGGGCGGTTCTCCTTCAACGTCCGGGGCGGACGGTGCGAGGCGTGCTCCGGGGACGGGCTGCTGAAAATCGAAATGCACTTCCTCCCCGACATTTACGTCCCCTGCGAGGTTTGCAAGGGCAAGCGGTATAACCGGGAGACCCTGGAGGTGCGCTACAAGGGCAAAAACATCCACGAGGTCCTGGAGATGACGGTGGAGGAGGCCCTCCCCTTCTTTGAGAACCTGCCCCGGCTGAATAAGCGCATCCAGACTCTGAAGGACGTGGGGCTGGGATACGTGAAGCTGGGCCAGCCCTCCACCACCCTGTCCGGCGGCGAGGCCCAGCGGGTGAAGCTGGCCACCGAGCTGTCCAAGCAGTCCACCGGCTCCACGGTGTATATCCTGGACGAGCCGACGACGGGCCTGCACACCGCCGATGTCCATCAGCTGGTGGAGGTCCTCCAGCGGTTCGTGGACAAGGGGAACACGGTGGTGGTCATCGAGCACAACCTGGACGTGATCAAGACGGCGGACTATATCATTGACCTGGGCCCGGAGGGGGGCTCCGGCGGCGGCACCGTGGTGTGCACGGGCACCCCCGAGGAGGTGGCGGCCCACCCGGAGAGCTACACGGGCAAATACCTGAAAAACGTTCTGGAAACGAGCTGATACCCCATGGAATTGAATTTACAATGGCTGACGGAGACCTTCGCGGGGGAATTCCTGCTCACCCTGCTGGTGTCCATGGTGCCGGTGGTGGAACTGCGGGGGGGCATCCCCTTCGGCGTCACGGCGGGGCTGCCCGTGTGGGCGGCGTTTTTGGCCGCCATCATCGGCAACCTGATCCCCGTCCCCTTCATCATCGTCTATATCCGCCGGATTTTCCAGTGGATGCGCCGGAGAATCCCTGTGCTCAACCGCATGGTGGACGCCCTGGAGCGCAAGGCCCACCTGAAGGGGCAGAAGGTGAGCAGGTATAAGTACCTGGGCCTGATGCTGTTTGTGGCCATCCCCCTGCCGGGCACCGGAGCGTGGACGGGCTCGCTGGCGGCGGCATTTCTGGACATGCCCCTGCGCAAGGCCCTCCCGTCCATCATCGCCGGGGTGCTCATCGCGGGCGTAGCCATCAGCGTACTGGCCTACGGCGTGGTCAATCTGTTTTAGAAGCGCAAAGCCGTCGTGAGCCGCGCGGATGGACCAGAGCGAGGGCAAAAGCCCAGGGCCTGCCCCGCGGGGCCGGGTTTTGCCCGAGACGGCGGGAAGCCGCGCGCAGC
>CAPOAR010000195.1:0-2086 GCA_948670295.1 uncultured Oscillospiraceae bacterium
GGGTCGAACGCCTTGGAAATACCGCCCCAGCCCACGTAGCGGGACAAAACCTCCTGCTCCTCGGGTGTGGCAAGACGGCCCTCCCCCTCGATCTGCTTCAAGGTGCGGATGGCCGTCACATTGTACTGATATTTGGTTTTCTCACCGCCCGCACCCAGGTTATCGTCGGTGATGTGGAAATTGTGCCGCTCCTGGGCGGGCCGGGGCGCTGGCGGTTCGGGCGGTGCGATCTGCCCGCCGTCGATTTCCACCTGTTCCGGCTCCGGCTCGGGAGGCTGTGCGGGGCCACCCGCCGCTTCATGATCCGGGGCATTAGTGGCAGCGGCCTGCTCTGCCGTTTCCTCCTGTCTGAGCCGGTGCGCCATTTCAGCGGCGATGTACTCCTCGCTGGTAAGCGCGTTCTCCACGGATTCCCGCACATAGGGGACGGGCGCTGAACGGAAAACGGGAAACCAGCCCTTCAAATCCAGGTCCAGCAGCTTGACCTCGTTGTTGGTATAGTCCACACTGTCGATCTTCATGCGCCGCCCGTCCATCATCAGCTCCATGCCGACGGGGATATAGTCGGCGGCGCTGCTTTCCTGGATAACCTCATAGGGCGCGTCCGGGCCGCGCTCCGGGTCGGGGCGGGCCAGCACCACGCTGTGCCCATGTTCCAGCAGCTTTTTAAGAACCGCCTGCCATGCGTCCCGACTCCCGGTGGCAGGGGTTTGGCCCAGGCCGGGAAGGTCCAGCACCAGCGCTTTGGTCCCCAGCGCGGCGGAAGCCTCCTCCGCGTCCTTGCCGTAGAACATCATGAACTCCCCCACCTGGACGCCCACCAGCTTGTCCGGGTGCTGGGCTTTCAGATCCCAGTATTGTTCCGCCATAGGCGCAAAGCCGGGCTCCACAGGGATAGCAGCATCGTTTTCCGGCTGCTCCGGCGCACCCGCCCCGGTGGGTTTCAACGCTGCCTCCGGCGCGGGGGGTGCTGGGGGATTGGACCCGTCCTGTCCCGGTTCTGAATGGCCCGCAGCGGGAGCAGCCGGGACAGGATTCTGCCGCTTTATAGGCCCTTTGGCTGACCATGTTACATACTGCGGCTTCGGCGTAGGCGGCGCGTCCTTCGCCCACTCCGGGGCATCCACGTCCTTGGAATGCCGGTCAGGTGCGTCCCGCTGGTCAAGAGAAACATCCTGATAGTTGCGCTCCATCAGGTCCTCGATCAGCCATTCCCGGAACTTGGGCAGAGTGTGATACGCCGCCATCATGTCGGGATAGCCGGTGGCAACGTGCTTCACATAGGCATACAATTCACTGTCAAGGGCCTCTTTTGCGCTGTCATAGGTATTGGTGCGGTTCCGAAGCTGCTCATAAAGCCAGCCGCCTCGGTTGATCTCCCGGTCCGTCATTTCCAGCAGCTCCCGGTAAAGCGTGACGGGGCTGACCGCCCACGCTATGCCCTGCTCCGGGGCAGTCATGCGCTGTTCGTAGCGGTCAATGTCCTCCGCCGTCAGCCATTCCGGTTTTTCGGGAACGGTGTCATATAATTCACGCATCTTGGCGATCTGCTTTTCAACGCTGCCGCCCTCTAACAAATGCTTCTCATTTCGACCGCCAGCGCCTAAAAAATATTCGCAGTCCGACTTCAAGACACTCAGGCGGCGGTACATGAACTCACGGCTGTAAGTCTGACTGCCGCTCTCTGCGGCCTGTTCCGGCTGGGGCTGGGACAGCACGGTGTAGGTTTCGCTGATGATCTCCTGATGGATACGGTCATGGAAAGCGGAATTGTCATAATACTGCTTCAGCAGCAGCGTATCATTGATCGCCAGCACCGCCCGCTTGATCGCCTCGTTACCCTCCAAGCGGGCGAGGTCCCGGTCAGAGTTGGCGCAGGCGTTTTGATATGCCGTATCCGCCAGCACCAGATTTTTGACCATGGGCGTATAGTGCTCATAGATCTGCCTGACGGTAGGATTATCGCCTAAAGCACTATTTTCTGCTGGTGCCGCAGCAGGTTCCACCGCCTTGCCGTCCTGGTCAAAGGTCAGGCGTACATCCTCGCCGTCCCGCACCACAACAGCCTCCCGCTTGCGGTATCTCT
>CAPOAR010000196.1:0-2080 GCA_948670295.1 uncultured Oscillospiraceae bacterium
CAGATAGCTTTTGGCCTTGTCCTCGGGATTGTCCGCATGGTTATACATGGAGCGGCCCTTGTTTTTCTGCGTCTGCCGCCCCAGCTCGGCGATCTCCTGATCCACCTGGGCCTTCCGCGCGGCGATCTTGCCGTCACACTGTTTCAGCCGCAGGGCCTCGCCCATCATAATTTCAGCCTGCCGACAAACAAATGTCATAGCAAGGGAGAACAGCTTATCCTCGCGGATATAGGCGCTCCGACTGCAAGCGCCCTTCCCCATACGCTGGTTCGCAATGCAGCTAAAAGAATAGCTCCCCTGCTGGTTGTCCCTGTGACGGTTGAGGGGCCTGCCGCAATGACCGCAGAAAATGCGCCCACGAAAAATATTCTCCGTGTAAGGATTCTTTTTGGCTTCCGATGCCTTTGCATCTTCCACCGTCTGCCTCCGAATAGACTGCACCCGCTCAAACAGCTCCCGGCTGATGATTGGCTCATGGGTATCGCGTACCACGATCCAGTCCTCCGGCTTGGTGGGAACCTGTTTATGGCCGACACTGGTGTGCTTACCCTGCACCATATCGCCTGTGTAGACTGCATCGGTCAAAAGTTTGCCGACACCCCAGGCGTTCCAGTTGCCTCCGCCAATCAGCCGCTTACTTTTGACAAGGCCGATGCTGGCCTGATAAGCGCCAGGGGGAAGTACACCGGACGTATTTAGCCGTTTGACAACTTCATTCAGCGCAACACCGTCCGCGATCCACTGGAAAATCTGCCGAACGATAGGAGCTGTGTCCTCATTGACCAGTAGGCGGTGGCAGTTATCCGGGTCTTTCCGGTAGCCGTAGGGCGGACGCGCCCCCACGAACTCCCCGTCCCGCATGGCCTGATTCTGCTGCGCCCGAACCTTCTTGCTGATGTCGGCGGCGTAAGCCTCGTTTATCATGTTTTTCAGAGGCACAATCAGATGATTACCGCTGTTTTCCCCATACTCGCTGTCAAACTGATCGTTGACGGCGATAAAGCGCACCCCATGGAGGGGAAAATATTTCTCAATGTAGTAGCCGGTGTCGATGGTGTTCCGTCCCAGGCGGGAAAGGTCTTTCACCATAATGCAGTTGATCTTCCCGGCGTCCACATCGACCAGCATCTGCTGAAAGGCTTTCCGCTCAAAGGTCCGGCCCGTAATGCCGTTGTCGGTGTAGACCTCCACGATCTCAAGGTCCGGGCATAGGGCGGCATACGCCTCCATGATCTGCCGCTGTGTCTCCAGGGAATCCCCCCGCTTGCCGTTAAACTCCACCGACAGGCGGATATAGAACGCTGTCTGCCAGGCCTTCATAGAGGGCTGCTTCGGTGTATCTTGCACCGCAATATTTTTTCTGCTTTTCCGCGCCATTTATGCTGCCTCCTTTTCCGCTGCCACCAACGTATCCAGAACGTCCCGCAGGTCAGGCGGGAGTTTCCCCATCTGGTCCAGTCGTTTCAGCACCTTGATGTATTCGATCAGATAGCGGAAGGTGATAACCAAATTGTTCTTGCCCTCCACCCGGATAGACTGAACCAAAGCGATCACCGCCCGCCGGTCCAGCGTGGTCATGGCGGAGAACTCCTTGAAATGCTGGGTCCACCGCAGGCGGGAGCTGCTGTTGTTCGTCACCAGCTCCATCTCAGCCCGAAGCCGGTCAATGGCCTCCTGCGCCTGTTCCGCCCGCCCGGTGTAGAGGTTTTTCAAATCCTGATAGTCCTTTTTGCTGATAAGATTGCTGATGAAATTCTCATAAAGCGTGGCCTTGAACTGGCGGGCTTCTTCCAGCTTGACCTCGTTATCCGCGATCTGCGCCTTAAACTTGGCAATTTCCTCCTGGTTGATCTGTTCCTCGCTGATGCTGTCCAGCAGCTCGTCCAGAGAGACAACATGCCGGATATGGGCTTGCAGGCTGGCTAGAACGCAGTCGATCAGATCAGCCTCTTTCAGCATGACCGGGTGGGTGCAGCCCTTTTTCTTCCCGGTGGGACAGTGATAATAGATGTACTTCTTGCCCTTGACCGTGTTGGTTTTCCGGGCATTGATAAAATCCCATCCATCCACATGGGCGTTG
>CAPOAR010000197.1:0-2018 GCA_948670295.1 uncultured Oscillospiraceae bacterium
GGGGCCAACGTCTATGTGTATGACAACCCGGCGGAACGCACGGCGGGCTATGCCTACCGCTATCTGTTCGACCGGATTAACGCCGAGTGGGGAGATGCGGGGATTGACGGCCTTTTCATCATCAACGCCGACAACGTTCTTGCTCCTGATTACCTCTCCAAAATGAACGACGCCTTTGTGGCCACGGGCGGGGAACACGTCATCACTTCCTACCGCAACTCCCGCAACTTCGGCAGCAACTATATGTCCTGCCTGTACGGTATCTACTTCATCTCCGCCTGCCGCTTTGAGGCCCGGGGGCGCACGGTGTGCGGGTGCAGCACCCGGGTATCAGGCACCGGATATCTGTTCCCGCCCAGGCTGGTGGAACACGGCTGGGAGTACGTCACCCTCACTGAGGACTGGGAGTTCACCGCCGACCAGCTGGCCCGGGGGAGTAAAGTGCTCTACTGCGACGAGGCGGAGTTCTTCGACGAGCAGCCCCTCACGATGAAAGTAATGCTCCGCCAGCGTCTGCGTTGGGCCCGAGGGCACATGATCGTCTTTTTCACCCGGTTCCGGGCGCTGATGAAAAGCCTGTTTTCAAGGAAAAACGGTCTGGACAGAAAGGGCCGGTTTTCCGTGTTTGATATCTCCGCCAGCATTCTGCCTCTGGGCGTGATCAGCGTGGCCCTGCTGCTGCTCCAACTGGGGGGTATTGCGCTGTGTCCTCTCTTCGGGTACGATGCGGGGCGGGTCTGGCGGGTCTACGGGCTGATCTCCCTGGCGCTGTTTGCGCTGTCCTATGGGCTCACCGTGCTGGGCGCGGTGCTGCTGGTTTTTTTGGAGCGGGCGCGCATCCGGGATGTGGGAAAGGGAACGCTGGCGGCAGCGGCAGCCCTGTGGCCCCTATTCCTGCTGGTGAACGTATTTTTGGACGTGGCCGCGCTGTTTCTCCGGGACCTGGAGTGGAAGGTAATCCCCCATGTGGGTGCTCCGGCTTTGGAACAGACCCCGGCGGCGTCTATTGGTGAAATCCCAACAAAATCATGATTTAGGAGGGTTCCCTGTGGCAAAGGAAAAAGGCAACAAGAAAAAGCTGAGCGCGAAGGCGTTTACCGCCATTGTCGCGCCCCTTCTGGCGGTTCTTCTGGCATTCTCCATTGTGCTGTCCGTGGTGTCCACCTCCAGGTTTGACCTGGTGCTCCGGGACATCTTCGGCGAGACTGATTTCGGCAACAGCGGCGCAGGCCATGATATCGATGCCAATTACTACACCCGCGACATCACCGATTCCAAAGAGCTCCAGGCCGCCGAGCAGGCCTACGCCCGCAGGGCGGGCGCGGAGGGCTTCGTGCTCCTCTACAACCGTGCGGAGGACGGCAGGGGCCTGCCCGTGGCGGCGGGCTCCAAGCTGAGCCTGTTTTCCTCCTCCTCCGTGGACCTGCTGGCCGGCGGCACCGGCTCCGGCGTGTCCACCATCTCCAGCGATATGCGCACCGCCCTCACCGAGCAGGGCTTTGCCGTCAACGAGGCGCTGTGGAAGTTCTACAGCGATAACCACGGCACATACACCCGGGGCGGCGGTTCCATCATGTACGGCGGCGCGGAGGACTGGACCATCAAGGAGGCACCCGTTTCCGCCATCCCCGACAGCGCCAAGAGCGAGGCGGAGGGCACCATCCCCGTGTTTTTCCTGGCCCGCACCGGCGGCGAGGGCCGGGACCTGGGCCGCTATATGGGCGAGTGGACCAATGTGGCCGAGGACAAGGAGAAGCACTATCTGGAGCCTAACTCCGTGGAGCTGGAGGTCATCCAGTACCTGAACGACAACTTTGACAACGTAATCCTGGTGGTCAACACCAATAACGCCTTCGAGCTGGGCTGGGTGGCCGACTACCCCAGTATCAGCGCGGTGCTGTGGGCCCCCGGCGCCGGGGGCGACACCTGCCGCTCCATCGCCGACGTGCTCAGCGGGGCGGTGAACCCCTCCGGCCATCTGGTGGACACCTTCGCCTATGACGCCTTCTCCTCCCCCG
>CAPOAR010000198.1:0-2009 GCA_948670295.1 uncultured Oscillospiraceae bacterium
CTTGGAAGCGGTCTTTTGGCCGGACTTATCCTTTGCCGGAGACTGCTTCTGTGCCTTGTCCTTTGTGCCGAAGATCGCATCCTCCAGCCGATCCAGCCACGTCATGTCCGCTTCCTCAGCTTTACATTCGATTTTCCTGATCTTGCAGCCAAACTCCTCCAGCGCCTCCTGAACACACTGTACACTGTAGGTGGAGAAGCTCTCCGCTTCAGCCTCGTTTTCGTCATGGCAGGAAAAGGTATATTCCAGCTGCACCATACGGCCATCAAAATGAAAATTCAGATCACTGGTAACATAATAGCTTTTGCCCAAGGTATCGTCACGTTCAAAGACTTCTTTGACATGCTGTACAAATTGTTTCTGGATATCCGGCAGCAACAGTATATTGAACTCGCCGGAGCCGTCAAAGTCCAGCCGGAAATTTACTGTAGTTTGAACGTCATAATCCATTCCGTCATCCATTGGAGCAGTCACCTCCCACAGCATCCACCAGCGCGGCGGCCCGGTCAGTCTGCTCCCAAGGGGCATCTTGGTGGGTGAAGTGTCCATAGTTGCAGATCTGCGCGAAGATGGGACGATCCAGCCCCAAGGCGGAGATCATCCCAGCGGGAGTCAAATCGAACAGGGCCCGGACAGCCTGTTCCAGCACAGCTTCCGGGAACTTCCCGGTCTGGTGGGCGTCGATGTCCACAGCTACCGGCTCGGCCCTGCCGATGGCGTAGGCGAGGCTGACGGTACAGCGTTCCGCCAGCCCAGCGGCCACGATGTTCTTGGCGATGTACCGGGCCATGTAGGCCCCGCTGCGGTCCACCTTACTGCCGTCTTTGCCGGACAGCGCCCCGCCGCCATGGAGGGCCAGTCCGCCGTAGGTATCCGCCATCAGCTTCCGGCCCGTCAGGCCGGTGTCCGCCTCGAAGCCGCCCAGCACAAACCGCCCGGAAGGGTTGATGAACACCTCGGTTTTCGGGTCGGGATATAGATCCCGCAGGGCGGGGACGATGACGTGCCGCGTGACCTCCCGGCGCAGCTCGTCCAGATCCTTGTCCGCGTCATGCTGGCAGGAGACCACCACTGTGGCGATCCGGTGGGGCTTGCCGTTCTGGTACTCCACGGACACCTGGGCCTTGCCGTCCGGCCCCAGGCCCTGGATGGTCCCCGTTTTTCTGGCGTTGGTCAGCAGCAGCGTCACCCGATGGGCCAGCGCCACGGGCAGGGGCAGCAGCTCCGCCGTCTCCGAACAGGCAAAGCCATACACGATGCCCTGGTCGCCAGCGCCCATCTGGGTCTCCTGAGCCACAGCGCCGGCGATATCGCCGCTCTGGTCATGGGTGATGACCTCCACCTCATAGTCCGATCCATAGCCAGTTTCCCGAACAGTCCGGCACACGATAGCGGGGATGTCCGGCAGCTCGGCGGCGGTGATCTCCCCGGCCACGATGATCTTCCCGGCGGTGGCCATGACCTCACAGGCCACACGGGCGGCGGGGTCGTGCTTCAGGCAGGCGTCCAGGACGCTGTCGGCAATGGCGTCGCACAGCTTGTCCGGGTGGCCCTCGGTGACCGACTCTGCGGTCAGAATGTAGTTATCTCGCATGGTAAATTCCTTTCCTTTTTGCAGATTTTGTGCCCTGATGGGCTTGGGGCGGCTCCATGCACTGTGGCAGATCAAAGCCCAGGGAGCGGATCTCCTGATCGGACATTTCCAGGGTGTCATGGAGGATGCCGTACAGCTCGGCGCTGTCATACCGCTCTCCCATATAGCCGATGATGGCCTCCATCAGTTCCCGCTGGGGTTCCAGGGATTCCGCCGCCCTGGTCAGCGCGTCGGCGTAGCCGTGGAGCCATGCGGCATTGTAGCTGTCCTGGTTCGGCTCCTGATTGGCGCGGACGTGGGCCAGCTCTGCGGAGGCGGAGACCGCTCCGATGCTGGACAGGTCATAGTTGGGCATAGGTTTTCTCCTTTGGAAAAGGGGGGAACGGTGCTCACCGTTCCCCCCTGGACTTGGGCT
>CAPOAR010000199.1:0-1996 GCA_948670295.1 uncultured Oscillospiraceae bacterium
GTGGCGCTGTTCGGCTCCATGATTTGGAGGAAGTAGTTTATCAGCAGATGGTGAAGAAGCTGGAGGACTACAAGACGCTGACAGGCCGCAAAAAGAAAAGAGCCGCCAGCCCGAAGCTGACGGCAAAGCAGATGGAGCTGGCCCAGGTGGAAAGCGAGATTGAAAAGCTGCTGGACACGCTGACGGGCGCGACCCCGGTGCTAATCTCCTATGCCAACGCCAAGATTGAGGAATTGGACAGCCGCCGCCAGACCCTTGCCACCGAGATTGCCAAGCTGACCACCGAGGCGGTGTCCCCGGAGCAGATTGACACGATTTCCAATTATCTGGATGATTGGGAGAATGTCAGCTTTGAGGACAAGCAGCAGGTGGTGGATTTAATGATTACCGTTATTCGCGCCACCAGCGAGAAGCTGCAAATTGAGTGGAAAATCTGACGGTGGGCATACCGTCAGACCATTATCCTTTTATGCCCTTGTCCAATGTAGTTCAATGGTCTACCCATAGAAGTCACAGATGGACCCGCCGTTTTCCACCAGAGCGCCGATGGCTTTCATGGAGTCAATGGGGCTTCCGCCGCCAATAGCCACCAGGAAGTCACAGCCATCGGCCTTGTACTGCTTCAGGCCGTTCTCGATCATGACGTCGGTAGGTTCCCCAATGATTTCGGAGTAGACGGAGCAGTCCACTCCCTGGCTTTTCAGGACCGCCTCCACCTTGGCGCAGTTGCCGATCTTGACCATGACTTTTCCGGTAACGATCAGCGCTTTTTTACCCATGCGGCCCAGCTCAGGTGCTGCCGCCTCCAATGCGCCCGCGCCGGTGATGATACGGCGGGGCATGATAAATTCTCTTGCCATATTCCGCCTCCTTAAAATTTCGCGTCATGCAGCCAGACGTACCGCTCATCCTCGCAGCGGTCGGTCTGGAGCCAGGGGCTGCCGTCCAAGTGCCGGATCATCCAGGTGGTGTACATCTGGAAGCCCAGGGCCACGGCCTGGGGATGCAGCGCCCCGCCGGGGATGGCGGAAAAGCTGTGATCCACGCTCTTGAACACCTCGTCCCCCACGAAGCTGGCTCCAAAGCCTTCGGGCCGGTCGAAGAGGAAGAAATAGGTTTCCGGCTGGGGATGCCGATGAGGCAGGTAGCCGGACCAATTTCCCCGGTCGTTCAGCACCTCGCCCAGGACCATGTTGGACTCCGGGCAGATGTCGTGGTCAAAGATCGTGTTGACCCGCCGCTTGGCTACATCTCCGAACTTGCCCACGCAGGAGTATTTCCAGGGCGCATCCTCCGGGCGATAGAGTTTGGCGGGGAAGCTCTTTTCGTTTTTGGTGCACTGGACCAGGATCTCTGCTTCGATGCCGGCAGTGACCGCAATCTCCACACCGCTGGAGGCGTGGACGCACCAGGGGCCCTCAGTGAAAACATTCCGGCGGGCGGCCTCGGTCCGCTGGGTTTCCCAGGTATAGGTCACTTTGCCGTTAAGGAGCAGAACGGCAATTTCCTCCCCAGGGCGGCAGAAGGACCGGCTTTCTCCGGCCTTCATTTTGTAGGCCCGGATATCCATCAGCATGGCGGCGTAGTCTCCGTTATACGTGGTCAGGATCATTTCGCCGGATTCGTCGAATTTCGGGTAGCCAAAAACCTTGTTCATTGCTTTTCCCCTCCTCAATACTTCCGGGCCTCGTCGCGGCCTTCCTTGACGCCTTCCCAGGCCTCCCGGACGCTCTCCTTCTCGGACACGTCGGCGAGCCCGACGTTCCACCAGGATTCATATCCGTCGGTCATGGTCTTGGGAATGACCTTCAGGTCGAAGAGGCAGGCCACGGTCTGCTTCTTGGCGTCCTCCAGGGCGGCCTCCAGCTCGGCAATGGTCTTGCAGGTGTAGGTCTTCAGGCCGTAGCCCTCGCCCACCTTGGCGTAGTCCACGGGAATCAGGTCCCCGGTGGGCTTCTTGCCGTCGGTGTAGCGGAACTCGGTGGCCAGGCTCCCG
>CAPOAR010000200.1:0-1972 GCA_948670295.1 uncultured Oscillospiraceae bacterium
CCCTGGCTGGCGGAGCGGATCGAGGCTGGGGTTGTGGGCTACAAAGAGGCCGTCATGGAGACGTTTCCACGTAACGTCCACACGGACGCCCGCCTGCATACGGCTATCCGCCGGTTCTCCGGCTCCCTGTTTCTCACCGCCGCCCACTATCAGCGTATGGAGCGTATGAAGGTCCGGCAGGGCTACCGCAGACGCCGGGACACCCCGGCCTACTACGCAGCCATGTATCTGCTCACCGCCAATGAGGACATCTGTACCCGCACCGCGAATTGCTTTTGCAGATATGGCATCGAGTTCGACTACGCCACCACGCAGGACATCTCGCCCCACAACTATACCCTGCTGTCGGCGGCGAAGGATATTTACTCGGACGGCTCCAGCGTGGCGCTGAATGACCTCGCCATTTCGGAGGTGGTGGACACACTGGCGTTCAGCCTGATCGTCAACGCCCTGCTCATCGCCCGGTATGGCTGCTCTGTACTGAAAATCAGTGAGAAGGAGGGCAAGGAGTGAAAGCGGTCCATCTGCCCATCACGGGCCATGATCTGCTGGCTGTGGAGCGGTTTCGGGACGATACCCGCCACATGGCCGAGTTTCTGGTGCTGGAGGATTGCCCCCAGGGGCAGGAGGGCCAGTACATCCGGCGGTTTCTGACCGAGGACGGCTATGCCCAGGTGCTGGACGCCCAGCGGCAGGGCCGTGTCCGCATCTACAAACACGCCAACATCATTGAGGGACACATCATCCCCGCCAAGCCTAAAAAGCGGCGGGGCAAATAACTATAAGGAGGGATTTTTATGTATTCTGTGGATTCTTTGGAGTATGCCGTCCGGCATCTGTTCCAGGGCGGCATCGGGGAGCATGGGTACAGCGAGGAAGAAGTGGAGACGCTGCTCCACGGCATTGACTTCGAGGCCCTGCTGCAAGCGGTCCGGCACAACGCCCAGACCGTCCACGCCTACACCACCGAGGGCAAAGAGCCTATGTCCTTCAACTACCGGGGCAAGGACCTGTTCGGCCAGCGGGCCACCCTGCTGTACGAGGACAACGACCAGAGCTGCGCCTCCATCGTGCTGACGGACCGCACCTATGAGCTGTGGCTGCTGGAGGACATGGACCTTGTTGCCGTAGCCTGCGTGTCCCTGGACTGCGGGGACGGCGAGTACGTCACCGAGTACCGGGAGATCAAGGAGGGGGACCCCTGGGACAGTCCCATGTATCTGGACCTGGATGAGCTGGTCGATGAGATCAACGCAATGTGCGCCGCCTACTATGAGAGCGACATCCCTCTCTATGAGCTGTAACAGACGGGAAAGGAGATAAAAAGGCAGTTTTCCCGTCATGGGAATCACAAAAAGCAACGAAACCTATTCGGCGGTCTCGCTCTCAGGTGGAAAAGACAGCTCGTGTCTTTTGATTCTGATGATCGAAAAGGGCCTGCCCATCGACTGCGTACTCTATGCGGACACTGGCATGGAGTTCCCGGAGATGGAGGCCCATATCGCCAAACTGGATGATTTTCTTTTTCGGGAGCGAGGATTGCACATTACCACCCTGCGGCATCCCCACGGTTTTGAATGGCTCATGTTCCATGTCCCCCTGCAACAAAAACGGGCCATAGAGAGGCGTATTGCCAAGGGCCAACAGGCAACTGGCTATGGCTGGCCTGGGATGCGGGTGCGCTGGTGTACAGGACAGCTCAAAACCCATCTTATCACCAGAGAGGATAACCGGCTGAATAAGGAGAAAAATGTCCTGCACCATATCGGTATCGCCGCCGATGAAGCCCACCGCTGCAAAGACGATCCTCATAACCGCTATCCATTGGTGGAATGGGGAATCACCGAGGCCCAGGCGCTGCAAATCTGCTATGACCGGGGCTACGATTGGGGCGGGCTGTATGAGATATACCGCCGCGCCTCCTGCTGGTGCTGCCCCCTGCAACGCATTGATGAGCTGCGAAAGCTCCGCC
>CAPOAR010000201.1:0-1946 GCA_948670295.1 uncultured Oscillospiraceae bacterium
GATATAATATCCGTATCCGCCCTGGTTGTAGGTCGAGACGGTGACGGTCCCAGGCAGAGCGGCCCGGATGGGCGTGCCGGTGGGGACTGCCAGGTCCATGCCGCTGTGGCCTTTCGTCTTTCCAGTGAAGGGGTCCTTGCGGTAGCCGAACTCCGAGGTGATGATGTTCCGCCAGTTCGGCCCGATAGGAGAACAGAAGCCATCTGCGCCGATGAAAGGCACGTCGTCAAATCCGCCTCCGCCAGCCGCGCCTCCGCCGGTGTAGCCATACCGAATCAGGCTGTAGACGCTGTCCGCATTGGCCTTTTGCTCGGCGGTGGGTTCTGCTCCCATGGCCGCGGCGATGTTCCGCCAGACGGTTTCCATATCCTCGATGGGAATGGCCACGGTATAGATCTCCTCCGTCTCGGCGGGCGGGTCGCTGCCCTCCACGGGAACCATGCGGGTCCGCTCCTCGTAGACGGCGAAGCAGTCCACGAACTTCTGGTGGTCCCTGCGGCTTGGGGAGTCCTCCCCGAAGTAGAGAGCATAAAAAAACACCTTGACTTTGGTGCCGTCAAGGCTCTTCTCTTCCTCTGTTTTATTATTCGCCGTTGTAATGAAGCCGTCCAGCAGCTCGAAGCTGGCGCGCATGTCCTCAATGTAGGTCCGGTATTCCTCCGGCGTGTCCGCCGGAAGCTCTCCGCCATAAAAGCACAGCTCAGCGGCTGAGACATTGTGCGTGGCGGTGCCGGAGGCCAGGGCGCAGAGGAAGGCGATGAGCAGGATGATGGGGGAGAGGACCGCCACGATGATCCAGCCCACGGTTTTCCTGGTATTCTCGTCGGAGAGGACCGTTGCGGCGGCTTTGGCGATGAGCGCGGCGTTAGCCAAGAGACATCCCCCCAGTCTGTGAAGGGGCCTGTTCTCCCTGTTCCTGGGCCGCTTGCAGCTCTACCCAGTGGTCCGCCAGGGCTTGGACGGTTTCCTCATGACCGCCGCAAGGGTGGTTCTTCGCCCACTGCTGGTAGACATCGAAGTCCACGCCGCCCTCCAGCAGCAGCTTGCACACATCAACGGCATCGTTCTGGACGCAGGCGTGGAGTGCGTTGTAGTCGTCGGCTTCCACCCACATCCGCTTTTTCAGAAGCGCCTCCGCAATCCAGCTGTCATGACCTCCACAGGTCAGCATGTGCAGCGTTCTCCAGGCGTTAGGACCTCCGGAGATTCCTTTCTCCACCAGCGCGGATAGTGTGCGAAAGTCTTGGTCTGCGGCGAACTGCTCCAAGAGGCGGGGCGGGGCGGCGGCGATCTGCTCCTCACCGCACCGCCTGATGATCTCCCTGGCAATGAAGCGGTGGTTCAAGTAGGCGTAGGAGGCCATCTCACCAAAGAAAGACGGTTCCAGCTGCGGCACGCTGGCCTGTGCCCGCACCATCAGGAAAATGACCTTTTCCGGGTCATTGATGTTGATGGCTCTTTTACAAGCGTTACAGTACGCCGCATAGTCGATATTGCATCGGTCCTGCATCAGCAGCTCCGTCATTTTCCGGCCCACGGCCCCCGGACGTCCAGCCGCCTCCACCAGCAGGGTTTCCTCCTGCTGGTACGGGACCTTGGCGGCGTATTTCTTGAAGGCTTCCAGTTCTCCGTCCTGGATTGCAAGCACCGCTTTGTCAAAGTCACTCATCCGCAAGGGACGCATCCCTACCGTATTGACGTACTCCGTAATGCTCCCGGTCATGCGGCGCAAGAGCAGCTCGGTCTGGCCCATGGCCTGCTCCTGCCGCTCCCGCTGTTCCACCAGAGCCTCAATAATGACCTTTTTTTCCTGCTGGCTTAGATATACCACAGAGCCGTCGGCATCTTCCTCCACGCCGCCGATTTTCATGTACCGGGCGTGAGTGGCGTTGTCGCCGTGGAATGCCTTCGTGATGGCGGCGGAAACGAGGAACATCCGGTCCAGG
>CAPOAR010000202.1:0-1933 GCA_948670295.1 uncultured Oscillospiraceae bacterium
GCCACAAAGGACATGAAGGCCCGGTTTGTCCGCTTTTTCGGTGAGGATTATGCGGACAAGCTCACCTTCCGCACCATCAACGGCCTGTGCGCGGTGGCGATCCGCTATTACGCGGGGAAAAAGGGCACGGAGCCCTTCGCCCTGGCGGACAACGAGGCCCAGCTCAACGCAGTGATCCGGGAGCTGCTGTCCAAGGGTGGGGGCGGGTATCCCCCGGATCAGCAGGTGAAGGAGGCCCGCACCCAGATCACCTATTGTAAAAATATGATGTTCAGCGACGCGGACGTGGAGGCCCACCGGGTGGACGGCATGGATTTTCCGGCAGTCTATAAGGGCTACCAGGCGTTTCTATTGAAACACCGCCTCATGGACTTTGACGATCAGATGGTGTTCACATACCGCATCTTCCGGCAGTACCCGGATATCCTGGCTTATTTCCAGCGCCGCTGGCCCTATCTCTGCGTGGACGAAGCCCAGGACACCTCTAAAATCCAGCACGCCATCCTCCGCCTGCTGGCCTCCAAATCCCGGAACCTGTTTATGGTGGGGGACGAGGATCAGAGCATCTACGGTTTTCGGGCGGCGTGGCCCCAGGCCCTGCTGGAGTTTGAACAGGTGTGGCCGGGGGCAAAGGTGCTGATGATGGAGACCAACTACCGCTCCACCAAATCCATCGTGGAAGCGGCGGACGCTTTCATCCAGCGCAACGAGGGCCGCCGCCCCAAGCATATGCGCACCGACAACCCCCAGGGCGCGATGGTGCGGAAGGTGGCGCTGGCGGATTACAACCGCCAATATAACTACCTCTTGAAGGTGGCTCAGGGCTGTAAGGAGCAGACCGCCGTTCTCTACCGCAACAACGACAGCGCCCTGCCCCTCATTGACCTGCTGGAGCGGGAGGGTGTTCCTTACGCCTGCCGCCAGCGTGAGGGCTTCTTCTTCACCAGTCCCATTGTTCGGGACGTCACCGATATGCTGGAGTTCGCCTTTGACGATGCCAACTGGGAGAGGTTCCTGCGGTTCTATTACAAGCTGGATTTGAAGATCAAAAAGCCCATCCTTGCCGGGATGCTCCGGGGGATGGCTGATGACGAGTCTGTGTTCGACCGCCTGCTGTCCAACGAGGGGCTGGAGCCCTGGCAGTACGGGAAGATCCGGGCCCTCCAGACCCACTACTCGAAAATCCCCCAGCTCACCAGCTTCGCCGCCATCCAGCGGCTGGTGAAGTTCATGGGCTATGGGGATTATCTGCGAGAGCAGAAGGCGGACACCTCCAAGCTGGACGTGCTGCTTTCCCTGGCAAACCAAACCCCGGCCACAGGGCCGTTCCTCCTGCGCTTGCAGGAGCTGCGGGACACCATTGAGGGCATGGAGCCTGACCCGAGCTGTCCCTTCGTGCTGTCCACCATCCACGCCAGCAAGGGGCTGGAGTATGACCGGGTGATTCTCATCGACGCGGTGGACGGTGTTTTCCCCTCTGACCCTGCCCCTCATGATGAAGAGGGAAGGACGGCGCTGGAGGAGGAGCGGCGGCTGTTCTATGTGGGGGCCACCAGGGCGAAGCGGGAGCTTGACCTGCTGTGCTACGAAGGCAAATTCGGGGAACCCGCTGGCGCTGGACATACCTTCATCGGCCAGCTTCTGGGCGAGGAGCCGCCCGAGCCGGAACCCCAGTTCAACCCCCAGCCCAAGCCGAAGCGGGCCAGAGCAAAGCCGCCCGCATACGAGAGCGGCCCCACCCCGGCCCAGCTGGCGAGACAGCAGGAGGACTTCATGGCTGGGGCCGAGGTGGTGCATGAAAAGTTCGGGCGGGGCGAGATCCTGGGGCGGCTGGGCAGCGTGGCGCTCATCGCCTTTGAGGATCTGGACGAGGTGAAGCGCATCGAGCTGACCACCTGCCTCAAGAAAGGGCTGCTCCGGCTGGCGGGGCAGT
>CAPOAR010000203.1:0-1909 GCA_948670295.1 uncultured Oscillospiraceae bacterium
AAGTATCTCGGCCAGGTGGTGGGGTTCCCGGAACGCTCCGCCGATGTGCGTATGGCGCAGTATGAAACCGGGAGCCGCACCCCCAAGGCCGACCTGACCAGGACGCTGGCGGGCTTCTTTGAAGTCTCTACCGATGCCTTGACCGTCCCTGACATAGACAGCGATATTGGCCTCATGCACACCCTCTTTGCCCTGGAGGACATACGGGGCCTTACCATCGGAGAGATTGGCGGCGAAATCTGTTTGAAACTGGACAAGTCCAAAGGCAAGACCTATGTTGATATGCTTGAAATGCTGTCCGCCTGGGCGGAGCAGGCCAAGAAGCTGGAGGCCGGGGAGATCACCAAGGAGGACTACGACCGCTGGCGCTACAACTACCCCAAGTACGACACCACCCGGAAATGGGTCAAAGTCCCCTCCAAGGAATTGAGCGACTTCCTTGTAGAAGCGTTCAAGGACAGGCTGGGAAAGGATTGACAGACAGCAAAAGCCCTTACCGATGTCGCCATCGGTAAGGGCTTTCTAATATGGTTTTTGTCACCCACAAGCCGCAAAGGAACACTTTTCACCTGCAATCCACCGGGGATACAGAATGATACGGCCTATGGGGAGCGTTATCAAATTGTTATCAAAAGAGAGGCACAAAACCGTCTATCCGTTGTGCCGCAAGGGGTTCAAAGTTTCAAAAACTCATTCCCACTCAATCGTCCCAACCGGCTTAGGCGTCAGATCATACAGCACCCGGCAAACCCCCGGCACCTCCGCCAAAATCCGCTGAGTAATCCCTTTCAGCACCGCCCAGTCAATTTCAGGCACGGCAGCGGTCATGGCATCCACGGTATTGACCGCCCGGATAATCACCGGCCAGTCAAAAGCCCGTTTGCCATCCCGCACACCGGTGGAGCGGAAATCAGGCACCACGGTAAAGAACTGCCACACCTTGTCCTCCAGCCCAGCAGCGGCAAACTCCTCCCGCAAAATGGCGTCCGACTCCCGCAGGGCAGCCAGCCTCTCCCGGGTGATAGCCCCCAGGCACCGTACCCCAAGACCTGGGCCGGGGAAAGGCTGACGCTCCACCATGGACCCGGGCAAGCCCAGGGCGTGGCCCACACAGCGCACTTCATCTTTGAAGAGCAGCCGCACCGGCTCCACCAACTCAAAATCCAAATCGTCAGGCAGACCGCCTACGTTGTGGTGGGCTTTTACGCCATCGCTCTCCAAGATATCGGGATAAATGGTCCCCTGGGCCAGGAAGTCAATGCCCTCCAGCTTCCGGGCCTCTTCCTCAAACACCTTGATAAACTCATTGCCAATGATCTTACGCTTACGCTCTGGCTCGTCCACCCCAGCCAGCAGATCCAGAAATCGGTCTGTGGCGTCTACATAGATCAGATTGGCGTCCATCTGGTTCTGGAACACCTCAATGACCTGCTCGCTCTCCCCTTTGCGCATCAGGCCATGGTTCACATGGACGCACACCAGCTGCTTCCCGATTGCCTTAATCAGCAGAGCCGCCACCACCGACGAATCCACTCCGCCGGATAGTGCCAGCAGCACCTTTTTATCCCCTACCTGGGCACGGACAGCCTCCAGCTGCTCATCGATAAACGCCTGGGCCAGTTCGGGGGTGGTGATCCGCGCCATATCTGCGGGCCGCATATTGTTTGCCATTTTTCCATCCTCCAGTTTCTATTAAATTTGTGGTGGCATTATACACCAAAAAAGCCTCCGGCGCAAGTGTTGTAAGCAGTCAAGTAAAATGGGCCAAATTTCGCCACAAAGTATACCAGTGCCGGGGCGAGGTTTCGCCAGGAAGTATACCAGCGGAAAAAGTTATAGCAATCTTCAAAAAAGCTAACAATAAGCGGAAGCGGCAAACCAATGCCGGCAATCCAGCTGCGAAACAGAA
>CAPOAR010000204.1:0-1908 GCA_948670295.1 uncultured Oscillospiraceae bacterium
TGTCCAGCGCCCACACAAAGCCAGCGTCCTCCAGCAGACGCTTGATCTCGATGATCTCCGCGTCCGCGCCGGACTCCACCAGGGCTTTGGTGGCATGGGCCAGCCGCAGGTGGCCCTTGGCCCGGTCCAGTTTGTAGTACAGCTCCGCCTCCTGCTCGTAGGTCAGGCCATGGTACACCCGGCATAGGGCCGTCACATCCTTGCCGCCGTTCTTCTTCCGCATGGCGCATACCCGGTGCTGGCCATCCACCAGATTGTAGCGGCCATCCCGGTAGCTGACCACCAGCGGCGTTAGCAGACGCGGATCCCACTCCCGCACCAGCTTGTCCACCACCCGATCCAGCACGGGGCGCTGATAGGGCTGGCCGGAGTACAGCTCCCCGGTAGAGAGAAGCTCCTCGATGCCCTGGGCATCGGCGTTCATGCCGGTGAGCACGGTCTGTTTCGGATTTGCGGGGGTTCGCTTTTTCTTGCGGTAACTCATTTTCGTGCACATCCTTCCATTTTGTGAAATAAACCGTCCAAAGCGGTGTGAACGGACTGTATTTCAGCCCGAATCTGCCTCAACTGTTCCCGCGTCAGCGCCGGAAAAATTGCCTCATGCTCCGGGGTGGAGTAGTTTTCAACCCCCTGGCAGAACCTTTGCAGGAAAAAGGAGAACGTCATGAGAAAGGTGTCCGGGGTACGTCTGCGGTCCTTGTCCGGGTTCTTCAAATCCTCCACTGAAGCCTTGATCGTGGGATAGCAGGCCCCCAAAGTATCGGTCACGGGAGGCGAAACATCGGCCTGGGGTTTTCCCGGGGCAGGATAGTATTCGTCTACCGAGTGAATTTCGCCCGCCGCCAGTTGGCTTGCCGCGTCCTCCTGCTGCTCCGGGGGCAGGCGGGAGAGCTTCAGCGCATTTTTGAACCCTATGTCATGCTCCTTTACAACCTCAGTTGTTTTTGGGGTCAGATTTTTGGCGACCTGAATTTTTTGCTCAACCGCCCGCCGTGACATTCCAATTTTTTCTGCCGTATCTACCGAAAACGGCTTCGCAGAATCAAAACGAAACGGTTTCGTTTTGATTCTTTCACTTTTTCGATCTCCCCCATGTCCTGTTTCCGGGTGAAGAATTTCATAGATTTCTTTTCGCCGCGCCAACTGTTTTCCCTCATCAATGTAGCTGAGACCCCGGCGAATAAGGTTCTCATCAATTTCCGCTAGCTCCGCCAACAGGCCGTCCAAATTCTTAACCGTACATTCGATCTCTGTCCAGCCCAGCCGCTTTGCCGCCTCCAGCCGGTGCAGTCCGGCAATCAGGGTGTACTCCTGGTCTACTGTGATGGGGTTCAGCAAGCCCACCTTGGAAATGCTGTCCGCCAGCTTTTGCACAGCTTCCGGGTCGGCCTCCCGCCGCCCAGTGTTGACGTTGATTTGAAAAATTGGAATCTGCATATTCTCACCTCCTCGGCCCTAGGCCGTTTTGTCGTTTGCTTTTGCCGGATGAAACACCCAACACCACAGGAAAGCCCTGCGGTGCCGGGTCTTGCATCCCGCAAGCGGGGCGGAAGGCCGCGCCAGTCCTGTTTGCGCCCTCATACTGTGAGAAAATTGACCGGCGCGGGCGTCCCTCCTATGCCCTATATGTGAATGTGTGCCGTATTATCAGGCGGCATGACCGCCCTGCTGCTCACCCCCGGCACGGGAATATGTAAGCCCGCCTTTGGCGTGGCGGCGCGATACCGGCAGACGGTGGCGGCAGGTGACTAAGCTGCCCAGGCCGATCCCCCAGCATCCCCCTTTTATCCTGCGGTACGGATATTTGCGGTGTGTCCCACATCTGGCGGCGGTGCCAGCGCCGTCCGGCCATCCAGGTGTCGCTCGTGCCTTTGATGCTATCGTTTTGACGGGCAGGAAACGAGGGTT
>CAPOAR010000205.1:0-1707 GCA_948670295.1 uncultured Oscillospiraceae bacterium
TTGCCGATGAACTTCAGATAAATGTCCACCTCCTGCACCCGGTCACCCGTGGACTTGTCCGGGGCGTGGACAACGATCTTCTCAAGGAACTCGTTAATCATCGGCGCAGTCAGCTCTGAAAAATTGGTGTACTTCCTCGCAAGGTCAGGAAAATGTTCTACATTGGCGGTGTCCTGCTCAAAGTCGCCCAACGCGGATTCACCTTCCGCGATGGACTGCCGGAGCGTCACCTGCTCCTGTTCGTATCCGGCAAGAAGGGTGTCAAAGCGTTCCTCTCCAATGCGGCTCACCGCATAGGATTCGTATAGCTTCTTGATGATGGTGTCCAGTTCGTCAAAGCGCCGCTTGTTCTTGTTCAGCTTACGCTTCAGCTCCTTTGCCGCCTGCGCTTGCTGAACCTCGGACGCTGCCCGGACCTTTTGAATGAACTCGGCCTCATTGGAGATGGCGTAGGTGCTGGTGACCTTGATGGTTTCTAAAATCAACGCCCGCAGAGCTTTTGTGGAGATGTGATGATTGCTGCAAGTCACACCCTGCCTCTTTTGCCTGCCAAGCGTGTAGGCGGAGCAATCATATGGACATCAACCCGGACTATGCGGACGATGAAGATCCGCTGTCTTTGAAAAGTGACTTCATTCTGTCCCTGTGCGAGCTGATTGTGGGCGGCAGGGGCGGGCTGGCCCCGGTGGAAAAGACTGTGATTGACCGGGCGGTGCGGAACGTGTACCGCCCCTATCTGGCAGACCCGGCCCCGGAGCGGATGCCCATTCTCCAGGACTTGTACGAGGAACTGCTCCAACAGCCGGAGCCGGAGGCCCGGCGGGTAGCGTCCGCCCTGGAGCTTTACTGTACGGGATCGCTCAACCTCTTTAACCACCGTACCAATGTGGAGGTGAGCAACCGCCTGTTGTGCTATGACATCAAGGCCCTGGGGAAGATGCTGAAAAAGATTGGGCTTCTGATCCTCACCGATCAGGTGTGGGGCCGCGTCACCGCCAACCGGGAAAAGCACCGGGCCACCTGGGTATATCAGGACGAGTTTCATGTTCTGCTGGCCGACCCGCAGACGGCGGCGTACAGTGTTGAAATTTTCCGCCGTTTCCGCAAGTGGGGCGCGATCCCCAGCGGTATCACCCAAAATGTGAAAAGCCTGTTAGAGAGCAGTGAGATCGAGTCCATCTTCGGCAACTGCGATTTCCTCTATCTGCTGTCCCAGGCCGCCGGGGATCGGGAGGTGTTGGCCAGCCACCTGGGGATTTCCCCGCACCAGCTCTCCTATGTGACCCACTCCGGCTCCGGCGAGGGACTTCTGTTCTACGGCGACACCGCCATCCCCTTTGTAGACCGTTTCCCCAAGGACACCGAGCTTTATACCCTGCTCACCACCAAGCCGGAGGACAAGGCCAATGAACGAAAGGGCGAGTAACCCCGGCGGGGCCACTTCTGGCCAGGGTGGCCAGAAGCAGGAAAAATCCAAATTCCGCATGGAAAGCCAGCAGGAGCGTACCGCCAAGGCCAAGCTCCAGATGGAAAAGCGGTGGGACAAGCTGGAAACGGCCCGGAACCGTCTGGCGAACCAGAAGCCCCCCAAGAAGCGCGGCCCCCTCCGGCGGGTGGGCGGGGCCGCCGGGCATGGGGTACACGGCTTTGTGCATGGCAAGCTCTACGAGGTGGAGCATGAGAATGTGGGAACCGAGGGCGCTCACC
>CAPOAR010000206.1:0-1696 GCA_948670295.1 uncultured Oscillospiraceae bacterium
TCAGAGGAACACTGCCTAATTTGGGGCGGATGTAGAGCCGGATAAAGTCCTCATAGGATCGTTGAGAACTGGGGCGAAGCATTGGCTTGCTGTAGTTTTCATACCAGAATTTTACCCACTCGCCGAAGGGCATATCTGCTTTGATCTTGACAGCGGTTGCGGGAGCCACGGACTCTTTCAGTGATTCCAGTTTCGCCACGCACTCCGTCTTGGTCTTGGCCAGCACATTTTTGTCTTGGGCAGGCCCTTATCATCGTAGCTAATGACTACCCGGCCCTCCCAGCGCCCATCCTTTCTCAGTCGGATGGTTCCTTCGCCGCTTTTGCGTTTTCTTCCCATGGTCTCAACTCCTCGCCGAAAATGTCTGTCAGAAAATCTCCCACCACTTCCGAGGCTCGTTTCTGCATATCGCCGGTGGTATGAGTGTAGGTGTCCAGCGTGAACGCCGCCCTGGTGTGGCCCAGGATGCCGGACAGGGTTTTCACGTCCACGCCCGACGCCAGAGCGTGAGTCGCGAAGGTGTGACGCAGGTCGTGGAAGCGAATGTTCGGAAGGCCGGCCTGCTTCAGCAGAACCTTCAGCTGTCGGTATGCGGAGCCAGGATTAGTGGGCTGTTCCGGTTTCAGCGGGTTGGGGAATATCCACTCAGTCAGAGCCGATGCTTTCCTTTTGCTGAGCAAAGCTGCTGTACTGGAGGGCAGCACGATTTTCCGAGTGCCGGCGTTAGTCTTGGTATCCCTGGCAGTCAGCCCGCCGCCAGTTTCCCGATAGACGGTGCGGCAGACTTTCAGTGTGCCGGTGACCTCATCGAAGTCTTCCCACTTGAGCCCGCAGATCTCACCCCGGCGCAGGCCAGTGGTCAGCTCAGTGTAGAAGAAGTCACACCAGATTTCATCCTCTGCGATGACCTTCATGAACACATCCAGCTGCTCGTCCGTCAGTATCTGCTTTGCCCCATAGCTGAATCTGGGAGCGGTGATTTGCTCGGTCGGGTTGCTGGCGATCAGGTGCGCCTGCTGCGCCGCCTTCAGCGTACCGTGGAGCGTGGTGTGGATGCGGCGCACCGTACTGCTGGCCAGACAATCACTCAGCTTCTCGTAGAACCGTTGCACATCCTTCGGTGTAATTCGAGCCAGCTGTTTGTCTCCCAGGTTGGGGCGGATGTGGTTCTCGATGTAGCTGCGATAGTTCCTCAGCGTGTTGGGTCGCAGAGTATCCGCCATGTTCTCCAGCCACTGATTGAGCCATTCACTCAAGGTCATCCTGCTCTGCTCCGTCAGGTCGGCCCCCTGATAGCTGTCGATGTGCTGGCGGAGCTTCGCGGACAGTTCCTTCTGCGTGGGAGCATAGACGTACCGGAAGATAGAGTCGCCGTTTTCCTTGTGGCCTACCACGATGCGTCCTTCCCACCGACCGTCGTCCCGCTTGCGAACCATACCGTCGCCGGATGGTCTGCGCTTTGCCATGAGTATCATCTCCTTTCTCCGATTCTGCAACACCAACACATACCACACTTCGCGGGGAATAGCTACTACTTTTTTCGAGGACTTTTATTCTTTGTTTTGCGGCGCAGAATTTGAACAGGGTACGGGTGATCACAGACCTCCTCTTTGGTAACGGACAGCGTCGTCCAGCGAAATGTTGCCGCTGGTTTTTTTCACGTCTTGGCCACACCGTCCCCGCAGCGCCTTGAGCT
>CAPOAR010000207.1:0-1692 GCA_948670295.1 uncultured Oscillospiraceae bacterium
GTGGGGGTGGTGGCCATGATGATCGCCCTGTCGCCGATGCTGTTCCTGGCCTCGCTGGCCATGCTGGCGGCGGTGACGGCGGTGTTCCTGGTATTCGGCAAACGCAGCCGGAAATATTACGCCCGGCAGCAGGCCGCCCTGGGCGCGGTAAACGGCAACATCCAGGAGATGACCGAGGGGATGAAGGTGGTCAAGGCCTTCAACCACGAGGAGCAGGCCAAATCCCGGTTCCGGGCGCTGAACGAGGACTACCGCGCCGCCGCCAGCGAGGCGGGGTTCTACTCCTCCGCCATCATGCCGGTGGCCTCCAACATGACCAACATCGGCTATGCCGTCACCGCCGTGCTGGGCGGGGCCCTGGCCATGGGCGGCGGCGGGGCGGCCGGGTTCACCCTGGGCTCCCTGGTGATTTACCTGCAATATAACCGGCAGGTCACCCAGCCGGTGAACCAGATCTCCATGCAGATGACCTCCCTGCTGTCCGCCATGGCGGGGGCGGAGCGCATCTTCGCCGTCATGGACGCCCAGCCCGAGGTGGACCGGGGGAAGGTCACCCTGGTGCCGGTGGAGAAGGACGCCAACGGCTCGCTGTCCAAGTTCACCGGCCCCGGACGGCCCAGGGCCTGGGCCTGGAAGGTGCCCCGGGACTGCTCCCTGGCGCTGGTGCCCGTGTCTGTGGGGGCGGACGAGGCCCTGTCCGAGCTGGGCCAGGCCGACGAGGAAAACGGCGCCCTCAAGCTGCTGCCCCCCGGCGTGGACTCCCGGACCGGGCTGTGGGTGCGCATCGGGTCGGACGGCTCCCTCACCCCCCTCACCCTGGAGGAAATGGCCGCCCACGGCTGGGCCTGGAAGTACCCCGGCCCCGACGGGGAGATGGGGCTGCATCTGATCCGGGGAGCGGTGCGCAACGTCCCCGGCGAGGAATTCTGCTACACCGAGCTTCGCGGCGCGGTGCGCCTCAACCAGGTGGACTTCTCCTATGTGGAGGGCAAGCGGATTTTGAAGGAGGTCACCGTCTACGCCAACCCGGGGCAGAAGATCGCCTTTGTGGGCTCCACCGGCGCGGGCAAAACCACCGTCACCAACCTCATCAACCGTTTTTACGAAATCCAGGGGGGGCTCATCACCTGCGACGGCATCGACGTGCGGGACATTGAAAAGGACTCCCTGCGGCTGAGCCAGGGGGCGGTCCTTCAGGATACCCACCTGTTCACCGGCACGGTGATGGACAACATCCGCTATGGCCGGCTGGACGCCACCGACGAGGAGTGCGTCTCCGCCGCCAGGACGGCCAACGCCGACGGCTTCATCCGCCGCCTGCCCGAGGGCTACCAAACCATGCTCACCGGGGACGGGGCCAACCTGTCCCAGGGCCAGCGCCAGCTTTTGTCCATCGCCCGGGCGGCGGTGAAGGACCCGCCCATCATGGTGCTGGACGAGGCCACGTCCTCCATCGACACCCGCACCGAGCAGCACATACAGCACGGCATGGACGCCCTCATGGAGGGGCGCACCGTGTTCGTCATCGCCCACCGGCTGTCCACCGTGCGCAATGCGGACTGCATCGTGGTCATCGAAGGGGGCCGGATCATGGAGAAGGGCAGCCACGCCCAGCTCATGGAGGAGCAGGGCCGGTACTACCAGCTCTATACCGGGCAGTTTGAGCTGGATTAGAAGCGCGGAGCGCCCGGG
>CAPOAR010000208.1:0-1594 GCA_948670295.1 uncultured Oscillospiraceae bacterium
CGTATTCAGCAGTGTGGTAGTCGTCACCGACCGCACAGTGCTGGATGCCCAGCTCCAGGAAACTATCTCCGGCTTTGACCACACGCTGGGCGCGGTGGAGACGATTGGGGAAGATAAAACCTCCAAGGATCTGCGGGACGCTTTGAACGCCGGGGTGCGGATCATTGTTACTACCCTGCAAAAGTTCCCAGTGATCTTCCGGGAGGTGGACAAGGCCGCAGGACGTTGCTTTGCCATCATCGTGGATGAGGCCCACTCCTCCCAGACGGGCAGCGCCGCCCTCAAGCTGAAAACGGCGTTGGCGGACACCGAGGAGGCTCTGCGAGAGTATGCCGAGCTGGAGGGCAAGGCTGAGGAAGAACTTGATCCAGACGACAAGCTGATGCAGGAGATCATCGTTCAGGGGAAGCACAAGAACCTGTCCTTCTTTGCCTTCACCGCTACGCCAAAGGATAAAACGTTGGAGCTGTTCGGGACAGAATATGAGGACGGCAGTTTCCATCCTTTCCACATCTACAGTATGCGGCAGGCCATTGAGGAGAATTTCATTCTGAACGTTCTCCAGAATTATATGACCTATGAGACCTGCTTCAAGATTGCCAAGACAACAGCGGACAATCCGGACCTCCCGGCCAGTCGTGCCGCCAAGGTGATTCGAAGATATCAGGAGCTGCACCCCTACAATATCAGTCAGAAGTCACAGATCATCGTGGAGACGTTTCGGGAGACCACCCGGCATAAAATCGGCGGGCGGGGGAAGATGATGGTGATCACATCCTCCCGTCTGGCGGCGGTGCGCTATTATCACGAGGTCAAACGGTATATTCAGGAGCAAGGATATGATGATGTTGAGATTCTGATTGCCTTTTCCGGGGCGGTCAGGGACGGCGACGAGGAGTACACCGAGCCAAAGCTGAACGTGAGGAGTGACGGTAGCCATATCGCTGAAACCCAGACCAAAGCGGAGTTCCACGAGAACTTCAATGTGCTGATTGTGGCGGAAAAGTATCAGACCGGTTTTGACGAGCCGCTGCTCCACACCATGATTGTGGACAAGAAGCTGAAAAGCGTGAAAGCGGTACAGACTCTATCCCGGCTGAACCGCACCTGTCCAGGCAAAAACGATACCTTTGTGCTGGATTTTGTGAATACACAGGAGGACATCCTGGAGGCTTTCCAGCCGTTCTACCAGGAGACAATGCTCCAGCAGGAGGTCAATACCGACCTGATTTACCAGACACAAAGAGAACTGAGGGGCTATGGGATCTACTCTGATGTAGATATTGAGGCTTTTGCCAAGGAGTATTTCAAAACAGGGCGGCAGGATGCCAGATCCATGGGACGAATGACCAGCATCCTGAAGCCGGTGGCAGACCGGTACAACCAAAAGACCACCGATGAGCGGTATCAATTCCGGCGCCAGATCCGGAGCCTGATTAAATGGTACAGCTATATCTCTCAGGTTATCCGCATGTTTGACAAGGATTTGCATAAGGAGTTCGTATTCTGTTCCTATCTGCTGGGCCTTCTCCCAGCAGAAGCGGTGGATATGGTAGACCTGGAGGGTAAGCTGAAACTGGAGTATTACAAGCTG
>CAPOAR010000209.1:0-1527 GCA_948670295.1 uncultured Oscillospiraceae bacterium
ACCGTGTTCACCGGCACAGACGACGCCGCCCGGCGCGCCGTCGACAACTGGATCAACTCGGAGTGACATAGTTAAAGAGACTAATCAATCTTGCCAACAAAGCGGTAAACAATCTCGATTTCCTGTACCCTGTTGCCGTCCTCGTCCTTGGTGGCCTCATGGACAAGGATTTTTTCAATCAGGGTGTTAAGCATATCGGCGGTTAACTCCGTGGGGCTGGAAAACTGCTTGATTAACTCCACCCACTTGTTTATGCCGTCCTCCTGCTCCTTGGTGCTGGCAAGCTGGGCCGTCAACGCTTCAATCTTCTTCTCAAGCTCTCCCTGTTCCTGCTGGTACTTCTGGGACAGCATGGAGAAATTGCGCTCCGTGATTTTCTCGTTTAGCCTGTCCTCATAAATCTTGGCTAGCAGATTATCAAGCTCATTCAGCCGTTTTTCTGCCCGTCTCTTTTCCTGTGCGGCCCGTTTGCTTGCGGCGGCTTGCTCCGTCATGGTGGACTTGGAAAGCCTGTCCAATATGGCTTGCTCGTCCTGATGAACGGCGTTAATCCAGTATTGCAGACGGGAGAGGACATAGGCATAAAGCACATCATACCGGACGTAGTGTATGGTGCATTGGTGAAGGCCCTGTCCGTATTTCGTGCATTGAAAGTAGGAGAACGGAGCTTTGCCGCCCTTATGCACACCGTAACTCATTGACCACCCGCAATCAGCGCACTTGACAAGCCCGGCAAAAATCTGCGTTGTGCCGTTCTTCCTCTGTCTGCGGCGGCTGGCGATCTGCTTTTGTACCCGGTCAAAGTCGGCCTTGCTGATTATGGCTTCGTGGGTATTCTCTACCGTGAACCATTCTTCCTTGGGCCTGTGAATCAATTTCTTGCATTTGAAGGATACATTAGCCCGCTTATTATGTACGCTGTTGCCGATGTAGGTTTCATCCCGCAAAATACTTTGCACCTGGCAAATGCTCCAGGCATACCGCTTTTCCTCTGCCTGTCCTTCGTGGATACGGGCAAATGTGCCGTATCTCTGAAAGTTTAACCATGACGGGGTGGGTACCTGTTCCGCCGCTAGAATGTGGGTGATTTTTGAAGCTCCCGCACCTTGAACAGCCAGAGCATAGATTTTTTCAACAATCCATTTTGTTTCATCATCCACCAGCAGATGCCCTACTTGCTCCGGGTCCTTGCGGTAGCCTAGCGGAGCATAAGCCGCATAGTGAGCACCGTTTTCAAACCGGGTCCGCATAGCTTTTGTAACCTTGCGGGAAATGTCCCTTGCGTACCATTCGTTTATGACGTTCAAAAATGGGGTGAACTCGGTTGATTGCTGGTTGTTGCTGTCTACTCCGCTATCCACGGCGATAAAGCGGACACCCAACTCCGGGAATCGCATTTCTGTGTACATTCCCATTTCAAGGTAATTCCGGCCAAACCGGGAAAGGTCTTTCACCACCACGCAATTTATACGGCCCGCCTCTATATCACCTATCATGCGTTGAAAATTCGGGCGGTTGAAAGCTGAC
>CAPOAR010000210.1:0-1509 GCA_948670295.1 uncultured Oscillospiraceae bacterium
GTTGTCGATGGGCCGGTAGCGGTTGCTGAGGAAGGCCCTGGCCTTGCCGTCCAGGGTGCGCAGCATCCGCTGGGCGGGCTCGCCCCGGCGGAGCCAGTGGTTGACGTTGTGGGCCAGCAGGCCGGGCTCCTCCTGGAGCATCTTCTCGTAGTACCTCCAGGGGATGCCCAGGTGGGTTCCCATCTGGCGGTGGGCCGTCTCCTGGATGGCCAGCGGCTCGGTCTGATCCACGCCGCCCTCCAACACCCGGAGCATAGGCTTACCGCCTGTGGCGTCCATCTCCAGTGCGCGGGGGTTCACCAGGAAGTCCTCCTTGGCCCCGGCCTGGCGCTCGATCTCCTGTGCCATCTCTGTGATGGTCAGTCCGGCTTTCATTTACCGCACCCCCTTTACCAGGAAACGGCGATGTGGTCGGCCTTGATATCGGCGGTGAGCCCCTCCTGGGCCAGCACATCCGCCAGCCTGGGCCAATACACCTTGGCCGGGAACGTGGTAAAAGCCTTCTTCGTGGTTTTGAGACTGCCCGCTTCCGGCTGGAAGGAGATACTGCCGTCCTCATTCAGCGTGAGGCTGCTGTGGCCCCGGGACCACAAATCGGCGACGAGGGCGTCCAACACAGCCCGGCCCTCCAGCTCATACCAAACGGAGGGGTCTGCCGGGGACTGGCCGGAGGGTGTGCCCTGGCCGCTGCCTTGCACGGGGACGATTTTCACCATAGAGCAGTCCAGTTTGCCGCTTTTGTCCAGCGTCACATCGGCGTGCTCGTAGTCCGGAACACCGTAGACGCGGATACGCCCGGTGCCGCCCTGGACGATGAACAATACCGGTTCTGGCATCATCCACTCCCAGCGGGCGTCGGGGTAGGCGCGCTTCAAATAGTCCGACACCCGGTAGTTCACATGGCACAGCAGCAGCCCGGCCAGGTTTTTGCCGGCATAGGCGTTCTGCTGTTTCTCGGCCCGCTCCTCCCGGCGGCGGTAGTCCCGGTTGGCCCGCCAGGACGGACGAAGCAGGGTAAGCACCACCCACAGGCCCCACAGGGCGAAGGTGAGGAGCAGAAGGACGGTCTGGGGGGTGCCGCGCAGCAGCGCCAGGATGGCGATGACCGCGCCGATCAGGATGGAGGTACTGGAGGCGAGGGAGACTTTCGGTTTCATTTCGTTTGCCACCTTTCAATTTTTGTCGGAAAACAAAAAAAGGAGGCGCCACGCCATCGCCCGGACATAGTCCGTCCTCAGACAAATGGAACCCAGCGTGGGGCTCCATTCGGAGAGAAGGAGCGGCACAGCGGTTTGCTGTGTAGCTCCGGCGAGGCATAGCGCCTCCTTCAGTTGTGCCGGATGCTTACTCCGGCAGGTCTTCCCGCTCCCCGTCAATGGTGCCCGGGGGCGGGATGCTTTGGTCTTGGTCAGGTCTGCGCTGGGGCTGTTGGGTGGGGGCGAACCCCCAGTCCCTCAGCTTGAGCTTCAGCCGCTTGTCATGGGTGACGCCATCCTTTTTGGCGTACTC
>CAPOAR010000211.1:0-1442 GCA_948670295.1 uncultured Oscillospiraceae bacterium
ATACCAACCTCACCCTGCCCGCAATGACCCTCACCGGCGCGGACGCGGAGAATTACACTGTGACCCGGCCCGCAGGAGCGGTCCCGGCCAGCGTGACCATCCGCAAAGCTGCGCCCCTCACCCCCAAGACCGGCGATCTGGCGGTTGCCAATAAGCAGGAGCATACCTACACCTACGGCCTGGGCGCTCTGCGGCCCGATGTGCAGGAGGGCATGAGCCTGGGCAGCACCGCCGTCACCTACGAGCTTGGTCCGGTCAATCTGGGCAGCTACTACGACAGCGGCGCAATGATTGACGGCCAGACCCTCACCCTGCCCATTAAGGCGGTGGAGAGCGACAGCGAAACTAAAATCGGAACCATCACTGTCACCATCCATACCCAAAACTTCGAGGATATGACCGCCACCATCGACGTGCGGAGCGTCAACAAGATCATCCCCACCGGCGGACCCAACCTGAGCGGGAATACCCTCACCTATGGGCAAGCCCTCAGCGCCATTACCCTGCGCGGCAACATGAAGGACGGCGAAACGCCTGTTCCCGGTAAATTTGAGTGGAGCAACCCGGATAACCGGCCTGCTGTGCAGGAAAACTATGCGGCGGCATGGATCTTCAAGCCGGATGATAACAAAACCTACGCCATTGTCACCGGAACCGCCTTGATCCAGGTCCTCCCTGCCCCCATTACGGGTGTTGTGATCGTGCTGGACCATACGGCGTTCAAGTACGACGGCCAGCCCCACCGCCCCGGCATCACCAGTGTGACGCTGAATGGGACCCCGCTGACGGCGGACGTGGACTACACCGCCGCGATCCCGGAGGGAACGGAAGCGGGCACATATACCGTCACCCTCACCGGCAAAGGCAACTACACAGGAACAGCCACAGCGGTATTTATCATCAATCCTGTGGAGCAGAAACCGCTGGATCAGAAGGACGACGACGGCCACGAGCTGCGGCTGGAGGTGGAAACCGGGCTGTCCACCGTCCCGGAGGCGCTGAAAACAAATGAGCAGTTCAATACGCCGGGGAAGATCGAAACCGCCCTGCGGACCAGAGTGGCCGAGGTGATGTCCAATGTGGGAGAGCAGATCGCGGTGTTCGATGTGACCCTCCAGTACAAGGACGAAAGCGGCGTGTGGCGCAATGTCGATCCCAACCATTTCCCGGCGGAGGGCGTGACGGCGGTCCTGCCCTACCCGGCGGGGACCGGGGCCACCGGCTACACCTTCACCGTCCAGCACCTCATTTCCAGCGGCGCGCAGGCCGGGACAATGGAGACTCTGGCCTATACACCGACAGCGGACGGCCTGCAATGTAAGTTCAGCAGCTTGTCCCCGGTAGCCATCGGCTATCAGGCAGCCACAAAGCCCAATCCCCAGCCGAATCCAGGCGGCAACTCCGGCGGTGGCTCCGGCGGCGGGGGCTGGAGTTCCAGCACC
>CAPOAR010000212.1:0-851 GCA_948670295.1 uncultured Oscillospiraceae bacterium
CACCTCTGATTTCAGTCCGGCGGAAACCCTCAGCATCAACGCGATCATCGTAAAAACGCTTTCCGAGCGCGGCCCGGATGGGCTCCGCCAGTTCCAGACCGCGCTGGAGTACGAAGAATGTGACAGTTTGAAGGACGCGGTAGAGATTGCCACCCATCTGGACTGCTATGGCTTCATCGACATCCATAGCTTCTGTGAGGCCGCGAAGGCAGAGCTTTTGTCAAAAGGCATAGATGAGCGGGCGCTGTGCTGCTTCGACTATGAGACCTACGCGGCGCTTACTCATGGCTTTGGGTTTATCCATCCCTCTAGGAACAACGGGATGTGGCTCTGCAAAACGGACCAGTCCTTTCAATTACCAAAGTGGCAGGAGAAGATCGGGCCGACAGGGCCGGCTATGTAAAAAGCAAACGCCCGGAAGGCGTTTGCTTCATCGAATCTCAAACAACTTGCCCGGCGGAATTTCCAGCGCCTCGGCAATATCCAGAAGCGCAATCACGCTGGGCAGTGTTTTCGCTGTCTCCACCTGCTGGATGTGATTCTTGCTGTAGGAGGTCAGCTCCGCAAGCTGCTGCTGGGTGTATCCCTTTTCCTTCCGGTAGTATAGAATATTCAAGCCGATCCTGGTCAATGCCGCCTGATGCCTGTTATCCATCGTTCCATGCCTCCTTCTCCATAGTATTGTACCGAAAAGGAGCCGGAAAATAGACAATCCATCTCAAAGCAAAAACATAGTAATATCTTGTTTTTTGACAGCAAATGCTGTATTATACAAGATGATGGGAGGGATGCGGCATGATGAGCAACGATTTTGAGGAGGCGTTCGGCAGTTTTCTGGAGCGTAAGGAGTA
>CAPOAR010000213.1:0-739 GCA_948670295.1 uncultured Oscillospiraceae bacterium
ACGGCAGCGAGATCATACTCAAGCTCCAGCGTGATTTCCTTGCGGATGACCCGGAAAGGCAGTGCCTGCTGCTCCACTGGGTGGATGAGTATTTTTTTACGGTGAAGCCAAAACGCTACCTTGACTTTACCATTGCCCTGCTGAAGGAGGAGGGCGCGGCTGCTCTGCTGACCCCCGAAGATCAGCGCGGACTGTTTGACGCGGTGATTGCCCAATCGAAGCTGTCTGTCTGGGATGCCAACGAGCTAAAACAGCGTTACCTGACGCCGGAAGAACAGCAGGCGGATCAGGCGGCCAAAGAGGCGGCGGAAGCGGAAAAGAAGCGGCAAGAACACTTGGACATGGTTCAGAGCATCGAGGCCTGCTATGCCGATTCCAACGATGGCACGTTTGAAGCTGTTTTGAAGTATCTGGACAAGTACCGCTACTACAATGACCGGGAACCCATTGCCCACCGTGTGGTGCGCGATGGATTGGACCAGCTCTTAAAAGACAATGGGTACACCCTGGCCCCAGCGGAGGCGGAGCGTTTTCTGATCGTCTGCCGGGAGCTGTTCCGCACTGGCGCGCTGCCTTGGGCAGAGCTGCAATCCTATATTTCAAAGGTGAAGGAGGTTGAACCAGATGATCCTGACGAAGATCCAGGCGAATGAGCTTGGGCAGATGATGCGGGAGCACATTACCTGCATCCTGCGGATGGATGCCGTCCGGCTGAAGCTGGACTGGACGGCGGAGTTTA
>CAPOAR010000214.1:0-649 GCA_948670295.1 uncultured Oscillospiraceae bacterium
TCTGTCCCCCGTGGCCATCGGCTATCAGGCGGCGGCGAAACCCAATCCCCCGTCCAATCCCGGCGGCAATGGCGGCGGAGGCTGGAGTTCCAGCACCTACGCCGTCACCGTAGAGAAATCGGAACATGGCAAAGTGACCTCCAACCGCACCAATGCCAGCAATGGCAGCACTGTCACCCTGACTGTCACCCCGGACAGCGGCTATGTGCTGGACGCTCTGACCGTCACCGACAGCCGGGGGAACGAGATCAAGCTGACGGCCCAGGGCGGCGGCAAATACACCTTCACTATGCCCAGCAGGGCCGTAACGGTAAAGGCATCCTTTGTTCCTCTGCCGGACGATACGCAAAAGCCCTGTGACGGCGGCGTGGACTGCCCCTCTCGCGGCTTTAGCGACCTGGGGAGCGTGGGGACGTGGTATCACGAGGCAGTGGACTACGTTCTGCGAAATGGTCTAATGGGCGGCTACGGCAACGGCCTGTTTGGGCCGAACGATAACCTTTCCCGCGCCCAATTCGCACAGATACTCTTTAACAGGGAGGGCAGGCCGGTTGTCAATTACCTGTTGCAGTACAGTGACGTGGCAAATGGCGCGTGGTACACCGAGGCCATCCGCTGGGCCACCAGCCAGGGCGTTGTGGGCGGCTAT
>CAPOAR010000215.1:0-591 GCA_948670295.1 uncultured Oscillospiraceae bacterium
AAATGGGCGGATGTTCCGCATGGGCCGGAAATTCGGCGCGGCATCCTTCGTCCAGATCATGGCCCCGGAGCTGAATGACCGTATGCTGGCGGATTTTCTGGACATGGAGAGCAGCCTCATCGTGAATCTGCATATCCAGTCTGTGGATCAGGTCAGCGCCATCAAGACGGTGAAGCGAAAGATCACCGACCTGGACAGCGCCAAGATCGAGCAGCAGAAAAAGGCGGTCAGGGCGGGGTATGATATGGACCTGATCCCGTCCGACCTCGCCACCTACGGCACAGAGGCCAAAAAACTTTTGCAGGACCTCCAGAGCCGGAATGAGCGTATGTTCCTGGTGACGTTCCTGCTGGTAAACACGGCGGACAGCCAGCGGCAGCTGGACAACAACGTGTTCCAAGCATCCAGCATCGCCCAGAAGCATAACTGCCAGCTGGTGCGCCTGGACTTCCAGCAGGAGCAGGGGCTGATGTCAAGCCTCCCCCTCGGCCTCAACGGCATAGAGATACAGCGGGGCATGACCACCAGTTCCACGGCTATCTTTGTGCCCTTCATGACCCAGGAGCTGTGCATGGACGGGGAGGCGGTCTA
>CAPOAR010000216.1:0-548 GCA_948670295.1 uncultured Oscillospiraceae bacterium
TGTCCGACAGCGACCTGCGGTGCCTGTACACCATGTACGATTATTTGGCCCTGCCCGCCGAGGTGATCCTCCTGCTGGCGGGCTGGTGCGTCCGCCGGGACCGCCGCCAGAAGAACAACCCCGCCGCCAGCCCCCGCCTGCCCCAGATTCAGAAGGAGGCCTTCCGCTGGAAACGCCTGGGGGTGGACACCCTGGAGCGGGCGGAGGACTACCTGCGCCGGGAGGAGCAGGTGGACGGGCGGGAGTGGGAGATCCTGTCCAGCCTGGGAGTGGCGGAACGCCGCCCCGCCGTGGGCCGGGAACGGGAGTACATCGCCGGGTGGGTGGATATGGGCCTCAGCGTGGAGCTGATCCGCATGGCCTACGAGCGCACGGTCTACAAAAAGGGGGCCATGAACTGGCCCTATGCCAATAAGATTTTGCAGTCCTGGCACGCCGCCGGGTTCCGGACGCCCCAGCAGGTGGAGGCGGGGGACAGGCCCCCGGCCCGCCCCGGCAGGCCCGCCCCGGGACGGCCCCAGGACGTCCAGCCCACCCAGGAGCGCATT
>CAPOAR010000217.1:0-528 GCA_948670295.1 uncultured Oscillospiraceae bacterium
GTCGCTTAAATCGCTCGCATAGCCGCGTCGCTCATTTTTCTGTATCATTCCCTCATTATACTACTTTTCCCTCTATTGGTACAGCTTCTTAGTGTTTTACCAAAAGCTCCCCCTCTACAATCCGCAGTTTGAGCAGGGCAAGCCCTATAAGAAAATCGCGTCCCAGCGCGACCAGAGCCCCAACTACGGAAAATTTGTCCGCTCCGGCAGCGGCTCGGAGGACGGGCGGCGGTTCCCGGGGAACCTGCTTTCATTCCAGACCGTGGCCCATACCGTCCACCCCACCCAGAAGCCCGTGGAGCTGTGCGAGTATCTGATAAAGACCTACACCGCCCCCGGCCAGGTGGTGGCGGACATCTGCGCGGGCTCCGGCACAACGGCCATCGCCGCGCTGAACACGGGCCGGGAATTTATCTGCTTTGAGACGGCCCCGGCCTTTTACGGCCCGGCCACGGAGCGCATCACCCAGGCGCGGGCGGCTGTGGCCGCTGGCGGAAAGGGGGTGTGACTATCGGTAAATATAACGTG
>CAPOAR010000218.1:0-523 GCA_948670295.1 uncultured Oscillospiraceae bacterium
CATCTATCTGAAATTTATCGGCAAATTTGATGTCCCTCTGCCGGAGCCGACAGCGGAGGAATTGGCCGAGATGGAAAAGCAGCGGAAACAGCGGGCTTATTACCGCGAGCGCAGTAAGCGGCAACGGGAACGGGACAAGCAGAAGCATTCAAAAAGCGCATAACCCATTACGGGGGCTTGCCATGTGGCAGGCCCCCTTTTTGCTCTGTGAATTTCAATCCATGTGAAATCAGCGAACAAAACAGCATCAGCGCAACAATTTATCGTGAAAACACGTAACGCCGGTTAATGAACGGGGTACGTTGTTTCCTGCTTGTTTTTGCGGTTTTAGATGGTTTCACGCTGAATATTGAAATTCGATGTGCGTTCCTGTGACCTGGGCATGGTGAACGGCCTGCCCGGTTCACTGGGGACGCGTTCTATTTCTACGCCGGATGGCGAACACAATTTTGAAAAGGAGAACAATTTTTATGAATATCAGGAACGAAATCAAAGCCTACATTGTCCGGGAGGGCTTCACCAT
>CAPOAR010000219.1:0-520 GCA_948670295.1 uncultured Oscillospiraceae bacterium
CCGCATCGTCCCGCACACCGAAAGGATGGTCTTTGAACGGGAACAGCTCCGAGAGGTTGAGGTAAACAATCTCTTCCTTTTCGGCGCGGGTCGCGTCACGGGGCTGGGGCGGCGCTTCCGGCGCAGGCTGGGGAGCGGCGGGGGCCTCTTCCCTGCCCTTTACCGTGGCGGCCTTTGCCCCCTTGCTTTGGGACATTTTGTCTCGAAGTCACCGCTCGTCCCGGTTTGTTTCCGGGTGCTTGCGTTCAGCCGCCAGAGAGGAACGGTCAATCACTTCCTTGTAGGCGGCCATCTGCTCCCGGATGGAGAGCCGGGGGAGGGCAAAAACCTTGTGCTCCTTGGGAATATCCTCTATCCCGTGGTAGACTTCCTTAATATCGCCCGTCTGGACGATATAGCCGCCGGGGGCAAGGTGGCCGCCCTCGTTGATGGATACGTCCCGCCCGTATGCCTCATAGTCAACGTAGTCTTTCAGCTCGGCGGGTATCGGCAAATCCTCCGCAAAGTAGCGGCCCAAATC
>CAPOAR010000220.1:0-519 GCA_948670295.1 uncultured Oscillospiraceae bacterium
CCGCCAGCCCTCGCCTACCCGGTCAAAGAACCAGAACAGGAACACATAGGGGAAGTTTTGAAGCAGGAACTTCTTCACATCCAGCTTCACCGCTCCATCTCCCCCTTCTCCCGGTTCTTCGCCCGATCCTGGGCCATCTGCTTTGCCACTTCTTTGAAGTGGCTGAGGCGGGCCAGCAGGGAGGGCTTCTTAGGGGTACTGCGGCCCATGGTCTTGGCGGTGTACTCGGCAAAGGCGGCGTTGAGTGCGTCCGCGTCCCTGGATTTGAAGAAAACCAGGTATTTGCCCTCGGCAGGGTCTTTTTTCAGCGCGAAATCCACGCCGTACTTCCGGGCCACCCGCTCAAAGGACTTGATATTTTTATCGGTGATCTCAATATTCCGGACCCCCGCGCCCTGCTCCACAAGCTGCTTCACCGTCTGCTTTCCATGGTGGGTCTGGGGATGCCGGGAATGCTCCAGATAACGGCGCATGGCCGCTTTCAGCAGGTCGGCGGTGAGCCTGCCGCCTGTTTTGCCC
>CAPOAR010000221.1:0-510 GCA_948670295.1 uncultured Oscillospiraceae bacterium
GGCATGAAGCTGGAGCCGTTCTACGATGGGCGGCACTTCCCGGTATACTTCTATGGGGCGCCCCAGATGGCAATCGAAATCCACTCCGGGCAGGATGGCGCGGCTACAGGGTTCCTGTGCCTGCCCTGCCCGGAGAGGCAGATCCAGCGGACGCTGCAGCGGGCGGGATCCGGCAGGCAGGGCTTCCAGATGGAGGTCACAACAGATGACCTGCCCCTGCAGGTGTCTTCGGCGGTCAGCCTCGCCCGCGATGGCCTTGATGACCTCAACGCGCTGTGCAGGGTCATCGAGTCCCTGAACACAGAACAGAAGGAGAAGCTGGAGGCGGTGGTGCTGCTGGCTAAACCCGGGTACGCCAGCGAGGTGCGACAGCTGGCGGAAAACCTGGATCAGTTTAACTTCGTGCCCAAGGCATTCAACCAGGAAGCAGACTGTGCGATCACTGAATTGGGTTTTGTGGCCTATCACGGCAGCCTGACGCTGGAGGAGCTGATGCGGGACGATCCCGCG
>CAPOAR010000222.1:0-508 GCA_948670295.1 uncultured Oscillospiraceae bacterium
CTGGCGGTGGAACAGGACATGGTGATGAATGTGCTGGCGGCGGGGATGGAGATTCCCGATGAGCAGCTCAAGGCGCTCCGGGGTCGGTGCATCCAGAACGTGAAAAAGACCAGCGGCAGTATCTCTCTCGACGACGCCGTCCGCTATCAAAAGGGTGGCCTGTGATCATCCATCCCCCTCTCAGATTCTGCACCGCAAAACAAAGAATAAAAGTCCTCGAAAAAAGTAGTAGCTATCTTCCGCAAAGTGTGGTATGTGTTGGTGTTGCAAAGGAGGCAGTGGACATGAGAACGACTCTGGAAGATCTCTACTACGGTAACATCACACCCAACGAACAGCAGATGACACCTGACTCAGAGCTGGAAAAAGCGGTAGCTCGTGTCACCAAATATGAAAATCAGCTCATGGAACAGCTGGAGGAAATCGATCAGGAGACTCTTACAAAACTCATCCGGTCACAGCATGAGATCAACAGTATCACAGCAACCGAGAATTTCATCCTGGGCTT
>CAPOAR010000223.1:0-502 GCA_948670295.1 uncultured Oscillospiraceae bacterium
AGGGACAAAGCGATCTTCGCAGGGAAGTACTCCAGTGTTCTGGCTATATGATAATCATGAAACGGAGGTTTTCCCATTGCAAGCATCCTTTTTGCTTGAACATTGAAGTCTACTATTGCAGATTTTTAGCTATAATTCAATCATGACACACAAGCTTCTGTCACAATTCTAACATCTTTTTGACTATGGTGGAATATCTCCACCTATCCCACATCTTTCTGCCATGCTACAATAACCTCGTTGTTTCAGGGCGGAGTAAGTTAGGGCGGAGTAAGCGAGGGAGGACTGGCGATGGGGTAGGGGAAACTATGCCCTGTCGCGTCCAAAAGGCCAAGATGAAGGCCTATCTGCGCCCACAGTATCAACGGGTTTAATCCTACAAAGCAGCCAAGAAACAAAACCGCAAAATATAGAAAATGGTGTTGATATGGCACTATATATTGTGGCATAAGTGTATTGTTAATTGATTCTATGCGCGACCACCTCGAGGTTAGAGAGGACA